>JAVBWK010000029.1:0-36715 GCA_036677505.1 Erysipelotrichaceae bacterium | reverse complement strand
TTCAGAACCCGTATTCTCTTGTCCTTTCAATAAAAAAGGAACTCCTATGTGTAGGAATTCCTATTCATCTCATCGTCTATAGGGTGTTTACCCCAACATTTGACTTAGAGCCTTTCTCCATTAAATACTTTTGCATCCAAGCCGTGATCTCATTTAAGCGTTTTTGACGTGCTTTCGGTTTTCCGTTTCTGGACAAATCATGATTTTCACTGTTAAACACAACCATCTTACTGTCAACTTTCATTTCTTTTAAGGCAGTGATCATCTGATACCCCTGATCGACCGGACAGCGATAGTCCGCTTTGGAATGGATGACCAAGGTCGGAGTTTTAAAGTTGGACGCATATCGCAGTGGCGAATGAAACCATAGCTTATCATGTTCGCTCATTTTTAACAACGATGCCCCAGCCTGATCCGGAGTGAAGAAATATCCGATATCCGAAACCCCGTGAAAGGACGTCCAGTTACATATCGAACGTTGGGTACATGCACAGGCAAACCGGTCGGTATGACCGATGATCCAATTGGTCATAAATCCGCCATAGGAACCGCCGGTTACGCCGATGCGCTTGGCATCGATGTTTGGATAGCGGCGCAACACTTCATCTGTGAAGTTCATGATATCCTCATAATCGATTGTGCCATATCTTCCTCGGATATCCGCAAAGGCATTTCCCCTGCCATCCGATCCGTGCGGATTGCAGTATATGACCACAGAGCCTTGATTTGCCCATACCTGCATCTCATGATAATATACTTCGCCATACACCGTTTTCGGTCCGCCGTGAATGTCCAATATGGCCGGATACGGCTTGTTCACATCGAAGTCCTCAGGTAATAATACCCAACCGTTTACGATGTCACCATTGGACTCAATGCTTATTTTGTTTGGCTTCGCTAAATAGACATCTTTCATTACCTCAGCATTGAAGTCAGTCACATCCGCCAAACCGCCACTGACAATCATCCTAATCTCCTGAAGAGATTGATCAAAAAGACCGGATAAATACCATTGCTCATTAACGCAAGTGAAACCATCAATCGACCCCGGAGCATCAAAAATCTCCGTTAGCTGACCTTGCTGATTTAAAGAAACTAAACGCGAATGATCTTCCACGGTCATCGTAAACACCAACTTATCCTCAAGAACTTTGACCGATGATGATCCGCCAAAACGAACATCACTGCCAATCGAGTTTCCGACAGAATATTCCGGAACAAAAAACTCCGAAATTTCTTTTTTATTAATATCAATTTTTGACCACACCGGATTTTCGCTCATCCCATATTGTTTGCGACGATTGTGTAAAACCAGCAATGTATCCTCAAGCATATAAATGCCATATACATTTAACTTATCCTTCATGATTTTACTGACTTTCAAATCAGTCATATCCAGCTGAAACAGCTGACTTGTCAGCTCTTTCAGGTTCTTAAAATTGCTTGATGCGAAATACACTTTATTGTTTTTGTGGTCAATGGTCAGATCAGACACACTGACGCTCGGTGCTGTAATCGGTGTCAGAAGGTTCTGATTCAGATCATAAATAAATAAGCGGTTTCGTTTCTGATCGGTCATCCCAGATCCGTTGAACCAAAACGGAACTTCATGGATTTCTTCATAAAATGCACTGTCTTTGATCTCATTGGCCACATCCGCTTTCTCCTTATCCGAATAAGCATAATATTTAGGATGTCTGACATCGCTAAGCGCGGTCAAAACAAAGCGGCCGTCCTTTAATACTTCCAGTGAAGTCACGATCAGCGGAAGGCTGAACTGTCTGATGGCTTCTCCCCCTGTCAGGGAGATTCTAAAGAAATCGGTGCTGATCGTTTTATTTTGATCATCCTTCTGACGTCCGGAAGAGAACAGAATCGTCTCATCGTCCAGCCAGATATAAAATGATTCCTGATTGAAAGCGGTCAGCTGAAACCGGCGATCCGCCATCTGAACCCAAATGTTATTTTCATAGGAGTCTTTCTTTATATCCGCTTTACTTACTACAAATGCAAACTTGTCATAGGATGGACTTTCTTTCATATTGGAAATGAATCTGTAATCCAACCAGCTGTCAGCCATTATTTTTTTCATACATAACCTCCAGACCTAATTATAACCCCTACCTATATTGATTTCAAACCGAAATTTCACAACCGAGAAACACATTCATTGACATATTTTATCCTATTTAATATCATAATATCATTCAGAAAGGAGCAATTATGAATCAAAATCAAACGATCCCTCGTCCGCTGATTCGTGCAAATCAATGGTCGATCATCATATTTGTCATCGCGTTTTTGTTTACCCGCGCTTCTTGGATTCTTCTGATTCCTTTGCTTAGCGGGTTGTCTTCCCTGTTCTTCGGATTTCATCCGATCATGGAAATTGTTAAACCACTGCTCAGACAACCGATGAACCGTTATTTCCAAGAAGATAAAACTCAGCAGCGCTTCAATCAGATCTTGGCGGTCTCTATGCTGTCGATGTCGGTAATCAGTTTCTGGCTTGGCTGGACAGCACTGAGTATATTCTTCGCAGTGATGGTACTGATTGCCTGCTCACTGGCCATCATGGGATTTTGCATCGGCTGCTATATTCATTATCAGATCAGCCTATGGCGACAACGCAAAATTGAGAACTCTTAGGAGTTCTTTGTTCTATCTGATACAATAGGGATAGTAATATCCATAACTGTACACATATTGAGGTACTTATGAAAACCTGGAAAAAAATCGTACTCGTTCTCTTGTTTATCGTATTTGTTCTTCCCTATTTTTTACCTGCCGAAAACACATTGGCCATCCCCGAGAAACCCTTCGAAAACAGTGAGTTTGTGACCGTTGACAATGTTTCATTGCATATCCGCACTTGGTTCACTTCGCAAAGCATAGGAAATATACTGCTGATTCACGGATTAGGCGGATCGACATTCTCATATCGAAATAACGCTGAAGCTCTGGCACAGGCTGGTTATAACGTTGTGGCAGTCGATTTGCCTGCCTTTGGATACTCCGATCGCAAACGCTACATTGATCACAGCCAAGAAAACCGGGCACGTCTGCTCTGGCTGATGATCGATCAGATTGAAGATGAGTATGACATGGACGGTGAGTGGATACTGACCGGTCATTCCATGGGTGCATCAACGACGATTGCCATGGCCAATCAGCAAGAAAACAGAGTCCGTGCCCTGGGATTTATCGATGGTGCAGTCAGCGGAGCGCATCGCAGTAACTTTTTGTTCAATATTCCATCTGTCGGCCAATGGATGAAAGTCATCCTAAAGAACTTCGTGGTCAACGAGAAAAATGTGACCGGATTTCTTTCATCCGCTTATAATCGCACACCTGAAACAGCGGAGGTCAACGGTTATCTCGAGCCTTTTAAGGTCAAAGGAACTTTCGGTGCCTGGATCGACTTTCTGAAGACAGCGAAAAATGTCAACATCGAAAATCTTAAGTCAAAAGATATACCTGTCGTCGTTTTATGGGGACAAGAAGATGAATGGGTCAGTGTCGCTACCGTTGACAACATCGAGGCGATAGCGACAAACACTTTTGTATATATATTTGAAGGCGAAGGTCACTGTCCCAATGAAACAAGCCCAATATTCAATGAAAAGATGATCGAATTACTGAATCAGTTACCCTAGCAGCTTCGGCTGCTTTTCTTATGAAAAAACTCCGGAATATCCGGAGTCTGATCTTAGCGGTTGTAGTTTGGTTTGAAGCAGTCTCTGCAATAAACCGGTTTCCCGGTTGTCGGGCGGAAAGGAACCATCGTTTCTTTACCACAGCCGTCACAGACGGCCGGATACATTTCACGTTGTGTTCTTTCATTGTCGCGACGCTCGCTGCGATTTCCGCGGGCAGCCTTACGGCAGCTAGAGCAGCGTTCCGGTTTGTTTAACAAGCCCTTTTCTTTGTAGAAAGCCTGTTCGTTGTCGGTGAATAAAAATGTTTCACCGCAGCTTTTGCATACGATTGAGATGTTTGCCATTGTATTGTCCTCCTTAACAAGTGATGTTCAATCAGGCCGAAACTCCAGTGTTAAGGAATGTTTTCGTTAGATTTGTCCATGCCGGACCGGCAAGGTCCATGCGTTGTAATTATCACAGAAAAACCACAATTATTCAATCTTTATTTTACGAATTGATATGATATGATGATATTAACAAAAAAAAGGAACAAAACCATGAAAAAGAACTTTGTAGGACTCGATGTATTGCGTGGAATCGGCATCTTTTCTTTGCTCGTCATGCACACGGCTTTTTACCATTTTGAAGGTCTTTTTGAACTTGATCTGAGTGATCCGCCATTGATCGTTACTCTGATCGGACTCATTTTAATGTTCGCGGGCGTATTTGCGATGATCAGCGGATTGGTTCATACATATCAGTACATACGAAAAACCGAACAACTGAATATACCCCATAACACAGCCATCAGACATAATCTGAAAAGCGGGTTATTTATCTTAGTCATAGCCTATCTTTATTTTATTTTCACCGGACCCGGTTTAGCCAATATGAGCGAGAAATTTATGAGCAACAGCATCCTGGTTGAATTGTTTGGATCCGGAAAACTCATATCAACGACGCTCGAACGTGTCCTTTACGTAGACAGTTTGGTCATGATCGGTATCAACATCCTGTTATTAGGCTTGTTCTTCCGTTTCCAACACCGCTACCTAAAAAAAATCACTCCTCGTTTCTATCTTATATCCGCCCTGCTTTTCTTTGTTCTGTCCTTGGTTCGCATTCCGCTCTATACCATTTATCTGGATGCACTGGATTCGGCAAACTGGCCAATGATCCTTTCTCTTAACTGGCTGGTCAATAAAAACAATCCCATCTTCCCTTATCTCTCATTTGCACTTTTCGGAGCATGGATCGCAACGCTGATCGTTACAGCAGATTTCAAATCGATCGTGCGAAAGGTATTACCCATAGGCATCATCCTTTTCATCACCGGTGTGGCTCTGTATATCCTGCTTCCCGACACGATGCTTCAGCGTTCGATCGATCCGGTTTGGTTTGCTTTGATGATGGCTCAAAACGGTTTGTTTATGTTATTTATATTGGCCGCATTGAAATTCTACGATTTTGGCAAATCTCGGTCCTTAGGGTTTATCTCCCGTTTCTTTGCCCGCTTCGGTATCGCCGGATTATCCGTTTTCTTTATTGAAAGTGTGGTCAGTACCGCAATTGTTTCAGCATTAAGAATCTTCATCCCAACATTGTCCTTCGATATTCCCGGATCCCTACTTTATGGTCTGACTTTGGCCATAGCATGGGGAACTGGGTTGATCCTTTGGGAAAAACACGGCTACGTTTATGGAATCGAGTACTTCTATACCCGCTTCTTGTCTGCGACCGGCGGCAGTGAGAAAGCCGGCAAACTGAAGGAGCACTCCCGATGAGCGGGATTGCCGATTTCATCCGATTGGTCATTCATCGGCGGGTTTCAAGCAAAAAGAGCATTGAAGCCTATCAGCTCAAAGAGCTTCAGTCGCTGACTGATTACGCCAGACAACATTCGGATTTTTACAACGAAACATTAAACGGCAAGCACATCCGTGAGTTGTCTGATATAAAAAGCCTTCCCATCATCAACAAAACCGTGATGATGGAGAACTTCGACCGATTGAATACGGCGGGTTTAAAAAAGGATGAGGTCATGGCCGTAGCAGTTGAAAAAGAGCTGAACAAAGACTATCTGGGCTACTATAAGGATGAATTTGTCATCGGGCTCTCCAGCGGAACCAGTGGCAACAAAGGTCTCTACATCACCCCAAAAGTGCTGACCGAACGTCTGCCCTTTGTATTTTTAGCGAGGAGCGGAATACCGTTACGCTATCTGCCATTCAAGATATTATTTATGTTACGAGTGTTTTCACAGGGATTCAATGATATTAACTCTCCGTTTATTTCTTTGAACTATCTCTCGACCATGGCACCCACGGAACAGATCATTGCTGATATCAATCAACGCAAAATCAATATCCTGATGGCTCCTCCCAGTTTGTGCCGTTTGCTTATCCCCTTAGCACATAAACTAAACAAACCGCTGAAAATGATCGTTACTTATGCGGAAGTATTGGAGAAAGAAGAAAAAGACCGGCTAAGCGAAGTGTTTGAGTGCAAAGTGATTGAGATTTATCAGGGCAGTGAAGGTCAGTTCGCCTCGGCATGCTCCCTCGGAAATTTACATATCAATGAAGATTTGATTTTCATCGAGCTGCTCGATGAACACAATCATGAAGTAACTGATCCTCATGTGGTTGCTGATCACATGATCGTCACCAACCTCGTCAACCGGGCACAACCGCTGATCCGATATGAAATGAACGATTTGATCGTCCTTGATGACCCGTGTCCGTGCGGAAGCAGTTTTCGGACTATAGAGAAAATCCTTGGCCGAAATGATGACATCCTTTACTTCAAGAAAAAAGATGGCTCGATACAGCACATCTTTCCGGATTTGTTCAGCCGCTGGATCATCACTTCCTCAGAAAACATCCGCGAGTACAAAGTCATCCAACATTCGGACCATTCCTTAGAGATATTGCTCGATCCGATCACTCAGCGCGAGCAAAATGAACTTATCCGAGAGGTAACCGCCCGTATGAAACAAGAACTGAGATTGTATGATATCGAACTTAATGCACAAATCCGGTGTGAGACAATTTCATTGCCGGTTAACCGGGCAAAATACAAGCGGTTCGAAGTCGATAAAAACATACGCAAAAGCTAGCTTTTTTCAAACCAATCGAACAGTCGTTCGACCCAGCTTTTCTTTTTTTCTTTCTTACCATCCGACTCGACCTGAAAGGAAATTCTGTTTCTGGCCTCTTCAATAAAATACTCTTGGCTGTTCAATCGTGGCTGATCATCTTTCTTACGCTGATGACGGCCATTTTTCATGAGTCTGTGCCCTTTGACATTATCCGCCAACATGATATCGAGCGTATGTGCTACCCGCTCTCTGATGTCCTTATCCAACACCTCAACCGCAACCTCGATACGCCGCGTCAGACTTCTCGTCATCAAATCGCCGGAAGAAATCCAGATTTTCATTTGTTCGCCTTCACCAAAGGCATAGATTCGGGCATGCTCCAAAAAACGACCGACTATGCTTGTCACTTGGATATTCTCGGTCTTATTGCTGATATTGGGCAAAAGACAACATATTCCCCGAATGATCAAATCGATTTTTACCCCTGCCACAGACGCCTGTGCAAGCTTATCGATGATATCCCGTTCTGAAAGTGAATTTGCTTTGAATATGATGCGTCCCGCCATCCCTTGATTCACCTTCTCAATTTCGCGATCGATCATCTCCATCAGCTGATTTTTGTAAGTATACGGTGCTACCCACAGATGACTGTAAGATCCCTGCAGATTGGAAATAGCCATATTTTTAAAGAATGACAAGGCATCCGATGCGATCAGCTCATTGGCCGTAAACAACGCCAAATCCGAATACAGTTTCGCAGTTTTCTCATTATAATTCCCGGTACCGATCTGCGTGATATACGAAATCTTATCCCCTTTTTTCAATGTGATCAGGCAGATTTTGCCATGTACTTTCACTTCCTCAAAACCGTAAATCAGATTACATCCTGCCTGTTCCATCATTTCTGCCCACTCGATGTTGTTGTTTTCATCAAAACGGGCACGCAGTTCAATCAGTACGGTCACTTCTTTCCCGTTTTGTGCGGCATCGCACAAATACTGAACGACTCTTGAATTAGATGCCAAGCGATACAATGAAATCTTAATGGATATGACATCCGGTGAGTTTGCACTTTCCTTCAATAACTGAACAAACAGTTCGAAATCATCGTATGGATAAAACAGCAGTAAATCTTTGCTTTGACAATAATCCATCATCGTTACTTTCATCGACATCGGCTGGAAATTCGGATAAGTCATTCCCATTCGCTGAGTCGGGGACAGTTTGTCGATCAGCTGAAAAACATAATCAAAACTGATCGGTGACTTCTGAACAAATATCTGCATATCGCTCAGTTTGATGCGATCTTTGAATATCCGCCGGATCCGTTCATCCAGCTCACCCTGAACTTCCATCCGCACCGCAGCCAGGCGTGATCGCTTTTTCAGTATGAGTTTCATTTGTAAACGGAAATCCATATCAAAGTCAAAACCTTCATCTTCAGGATGTATATCCGCATTTCGGGTAATTGAAACGATGCATGAATCACTGACCTGATATTTATCAAATATCAGCGGTAAAAAGTACTGAATGACCTTTTCGGTCAGCACGAAACTGATGGAATCACGCGGTAAAAAAATCATTTTGTCTAGTGTGTCACTGATCGGTACGATCCCCAAGGTCAGCGGTCCGTCTTTGCTTTTCACATTGGCAACAACCGCTTTTTGTTTGTTCAACAGATGCGGAAACGGATGATGGCGGTCAATGACCAACGGCGATAACAATGGCAATATCCGACGTTTGAATATATTCTCAAGAAACTTCAGTTCAGGGTGGATACACTCTTGGATTTCACAGTGATGAATATGCTGAGTTGCGCACTGCTTGCGCAACTGAACGAAAACCTTGTCTTTCTTCTCAATCAGCGGAACGGTCGCTTTGTATATTGCTTCTAATTGCTCCTTGACGCTCATGTTCGATTTATTGTCGATGGGTGACTGCTTCAGTTTGGCAATATCACTTAAGCTTCCCACGCGGATCATATAAAATTCATCCAGATTCGTCTGGAAGATCGAAAGAAACTTACAACGCTCCATTAATGGAACTGTGAGATCTTCGGCCTCTTTTAAAACCCGGCGATTAAACATCAGCCAGGACAACTCTCGATTTTGCGTAAAAGAAGTATCAAACATCTCGATTTTTGTCATAATCAATCCTCAAGAACCCGCGAAAACAGATACCCTTCCCGAACTCCGTAATCACTGACGGTAATCAGTTGCCCCTTAGATCGCTTCATAGCTTCCTGCAAAATCATTAATCCGGGAATAATGGTATGAATACGGTCGGATGCATTCTGTAAAATGATATCCAGTGCATTTCGGTCATTAGCACCGATAGTTTTCAATAGCTTTTTCAGTTCTGCTGCCTCAATGTCATTGTCAGAGTCCGCCCGGTCAAAAAGTACCTGGTTCAGTTTCCGTCCGGCACGGATCGTACCACCGACACCGCAAATAAGAAAATAGTCTTTCTTAAAGATATGTTTTACTTTATCCATTTCATCATTAATGGTCTTTTGTATCAGTTTCTTCTCTTTCTTATCCGGCAATAGATTGTTGACGCACTTACGATACAGATTGAGTGATCCGATCGGGATACTGACCGCATCGACGATCTTTTGATTCTCAAAGGTGACCAACTCCGTCGATCCCCCTCCGATATCAATCAACAGTCCGTGGTCCATAGATATCAGATGGGTAGCACCGATAAAGTCCAAACGGGCTTCTTCTTCCCCGCTGATCAGATCGATACTGACCTCCGTCTCTTTCTCAATGATATCCACGACCTGTTTTGTATTTTCAATGTTTCTCAGTGATGCGGTCGCAAACACGAGAAATTTATCGACATGAAAATGTCTGATAATGCTTTTATATTCCAAGATGACATTGATCGCCGCCTTAATCCCCTTAACAGACATCTTGCCATCAGTCACATAACCAATCAGGCCGGTATTGTTTTTAGCAGAAAATAAAAGTTCGGGCAGATGGTTTTTGCATTCATACACATTCATCCGTACGGTATTTGATCCCATATCCACTAAAGCGATAATCATGATGAATCCCTCTTTCTAAAGTTCGATGTGTTTCAGTTGTTCGAGTGTTTCCTGTGCTTCAACCTTCAATGACTTAATAAATTCTGGTTTCGGATCAGTATCGAGAATACAGATTTCATTGAGAATGTCCTTGCTTCGCTGAAAATCACAGACGATACCTAACTGCTCAGCCCATTGCTTAGATGCTTTGATCTTATCTGCCAGTTTCTCATCCGCATATTCACTTAAAAAAGTAAGAGCATAGCGCAACCGTTTGATACGGATCCGCAGATCATGCATTGACGGATAATCCTCAATATCCAATCCTTTGATACCTTTGCGAATGCTTTTGAGCCATCGTCGCAAGCGCTGATCGATAAAATCAGTTAACTGCCGGTCATCTTCAAACAGATCGTTTAACTGATCATCAATCCAACGTAAATCCTCGCTTACCGTTCGGGGCTGAAACAGTGCATAAGCATCGATTCGTGCCTGACGCTTTGCACTTAATAAGCGCTGAGTGAACTCTTGATGCTCCGAGTTGCTTTCATCAGCCATGCTTATCCATCGATCGGTCAATACATCCAGTTCACGAACAGAAGAGAATATGAAGGCTAACTGTTTCAGCCGATCATTGATTTCACTGGCAAAAGCCTGATTAAGCTTGGGTTTAAAAAAGGCAATCAATGAGCGCAACTGTCGTATTTTAACCCGATACTGATGCACCACCTCAATGTCATCATCCAAAGCAATGATTCGATTCAACGGTTCTTCTATCGCAAGCAATGCTGATCTGAAAATCGCAACCAGCTCACCCTTTTTCTTCTTACCCATAAAATCACCTCACATCCCGCAATGCTTTGGGCTGTAAAAACCAAAGCAGTTCACAGTCTTCCTCATCCAATCTGAATCCGGCAGCTGCGATTTTCTTAAACGGCAACGCACATCCCGTCAGCAGTTCTGACCACTCCGTCAGAAACGGCTGATGACCGACCACGATGATCGTATTGCTTTTACAGTTGACCACAAACTTGATCAGTTCAGAAAAATCACCGGTACGCACAAAGGTGTGTTCTCCGACATAGGAAAAACCGCACTGAGAAGCAAGCAGCAGTGCTGTCTTGGTCGCACGCAAATAGTCCGAACTGATGATCATGGTTTTATGCGGCTTTTTGATGAATTTCAACAGTCCGGGTACAATCTCTGATATTGACTTGACGCCTTCATCCGTCAGATCACGCATAGCCTCCTCATTATCTTCAAGAGGATATGCATCGGCATGACGGATCAGAATCAGCTTCTTACTCACATCAATCACCACCCATTTCCGGTTAATCTTATTATACCCCAAATCATCCGAAAAATAAAAAAAACGGGGTCTTCCCCCGTTAAGACTGAGTTGCATGCAAATCATGCCCATGGGCATGGTCGATCACCGCTGTGATGAAACTGCCGCAGGTTACATTTTCTTTCACCTTGACGTAGATAAATCCGTCGATGTTATCCGGCGCACTGTGAATGCTGCGCCCTTTTGCGGTTTTAGTGATCGTATCCATGACCTCCACCAGAACTTCGACTTCTTTGCCGATCCACTGCTGATTCAGATCCTGAGCGATTTGCTGTTGTACGGTCATCAGTTCTTTGTAGCGCTTGTTCTTTGTGCTTTCACGCGGTTCTTTCGAGAATGAAAATGCGGGCGTGTCCTCTTCTTTGGAATACGTAAAAGCACCCAAACGGTCAAACTTCATTTCTTTGACAAAAGCGATCATTCGGTCAAAATGGTTTTTCGTCTCCCCCGGAAACCCGACGATCATGGTCGTGCGGATGATGGGGTGTTGATGAATCTGCCGGATATACCCGATCGTTTCTTTGATGGATCGGATATCGCCCCGCCGGTTCATCACTTTTAACATCACGTCATCTCCGTGCTGCAAGGGAAGATCAAAGTATGGAAGTACCTTATCAATCTTAGCCAGCCGGTCAATCATGTCTTTGCTTAACTCATCGGGATACATGTACAAAATCCGGATCCAGCGGATACCCTTTAATTTTGCAATTTCCTCGCATAAGTCCGCAAGTCTGTATTTCTGATACAGATCGATGCCGTAGCGGGTCGTATCCTGAGCGATCAAAACGATTTCTTTAACCCCTTTATCATTCAGCTGCTGAGCCTGATCCAGTAGTGTTTCCATCGGATAAGAACGGAAGTTGCCGCGGATCAGCGGAATGGCACAATATGTACAGCGATTGGAGCACCCTTCCGCAATTTTCAGGTAGCCCATCCACGGCTGAGTGGATAACAGGCGCGGCTTTTTGCCGTATACACCCTTGACCTGAATACCCAGCTCTTTCGTCAGAATCTCATCCAGCAAAGGATATTCATCCAATGTGATAAAGCGATCGACTTCCGGCAATAATCTGATTAAATCATCATGATAACGTTGGCTCAGGCAGCCCAAAACGACCAGTTTGGCTCCGGTCTGCTTTTTGATTTCACTCATCTGTAAGATGGTATTGATGGCTTCCTCTTTGGCCGGCGTGATAAATCCGCAGGTATTGACAAAGATGGCATCCGCCTGACTGGGCTCACTGATAATCGTGTGCTGGTTGGCACTTAACAATCCCATGACATTCTCACTGTCGACCCGATTCTTACTGCAACCCAAAGATATAAATCCGATTTTCATCTTTTCACCTCGATAACGCTCCTATTTTATCACAATCGCCTCCTCGAATACAGTCGTTTTTGTTATACTGAAGAGGGTGATGCTATGATCGTGTTGTTATCTCCGACAAAAACCATGAAGTATCGTGCTTACAAAGGCAAGAGTCATGTTCCTTTTTTTATGAATCAAACCAAGGAAATCGCAGCTGTGTTTCGACAGCTGAATGTGGATGAACTTCATGACTTTTATAACGCTTCAGACAATATCATCAATCAAGCCTATCAGAACTGGCAGTCATTTGATTCTCAGATGAAGACGATTGCCCTGTTTGCCTATCAGGGTGAAGCCTTCCGCAACTTGGATGCCGTCTCTTTGTCATCAGCTGAAATTCGAAGAGCAGACAAACATGTTAGGATTTTAAGTGCATGTTACGGTTTACTCAGACCCTTGGACATGATTAGTATGTACCGGTTGGATTTTACCAAAAATTTTCCGCTTCTGGGCAATGGGATCTTGTACTGGCGGGATATCGTTACTGACCGGCTGATTGAAGATGTCCAAAAGTTTAGAAATCCCGTTGTGGTAAACTGCAGCTCTGACGAATATACGCAGATGATCGATATTGACAGAGTCAAAGAGAAGGCCCGCTGGATTGCGGTGAACTTCGAGTATATCAAAGAGGGCAAAAATGTAAATATGTCTATGCATGCCAAAGCGGCACGTGGGGCACTGGTCCGAAAACTGTTGCTTCATCCCATAACTTCGATCGCTCAGATGAATCGTTACCTGATTGATTACACGTGTGTGATCGACAAGAAAAACGGTACCGTTACCTATACCAAGATCCTGTAACACAAAAAAAACGTCGGATGACGTTTCTTTTGTAATGGTGGTTCCGGTCGGAATTGAACCAACGACACGTGGATTTTCAGTCCACTGCTCTACCAACTGAGCTACGGAACCATGGTTGCGGGGGAAGGATTTGAACCAACGACCTCCGGGTTATGAGCCCGACGAGCTACCAGACTGCTCTACCCCGCGATGAATAAATAAGATTTGATTTTGAAAGAAAGACTGGCGGAGGAAGTGGGATTCGAACCCACGCATGCTTTCACATCTGCCGGTTTTCAAGACCGGTCCCTTCAACCACTTGGGTATTCCTCCGTGTTAGTGATTGGTGGACCCTGTAGGACTCGAACCTACGACCAACCGGTTATGAGCCGGCAGCTCTGACCAACTGAGCTAAGGGTCCATCCATTGGCCGAACAGAAATCCATTGGTAGCGGGGGTGGGAGTCGAACCCACGACCTCACGGGTATGAACCGAGCGCTCTAACCAGCTAAGCTACCCCGCCATTGGAAAAACTCTGGTCGGGATGACAGGATTTGAACCTGCGACCCCTTGATCCCAAATCAAGTGCACTACCAAGCTGTGCTACATCCCGATTCTTTAAATGGCGCGCCCAGCAGGAATCGAACCCACAACCTTTTGATCCGTAGTCAAACGCTCTATCCAGTTGAGCTATGGGCGCATAAGAAAATCGCGGCTTGTACATTTTAACACAGAATCACATGTTATGCAAGATGTCTCTCTGTAAAAATGGTGGGGATGGTGGGACTTGAACCCACACGATGTTACCATCAACGGATTTTAAGTCCGTTGCGTCTGCCTATTCCGCCACATCCCCGAAAACTTGGAGGTTCCTATCGGATTTGAACCGATGATCACAGAGTTGCAGTCTATTGCCTTACCACTTGGCTAAGGAACCGTTGTCGCTGTGCCTTTTTATTATAACGAACCAACCCTCAAAATGCAACAATAAAAGGAAAATCTTTCAACAAAAAAGGAGGCCCGAAAGCCTCCGAAAATATCTACTGCGCTTTAACCAAAGTCCAGTAATCAGACAGGATTTTCTTGGTGTTTTCGTTATATCTGAACACCTCATCCAACGGATTGTCGGTGCGCGGGACATACGAATCAAACCCTTCATAATCGCCATCGGTACCGGTGACTTCATCAAAAACTTCCTGAATTGTCGTCGTATATCCGACATAAGCCGTATTCAGATAAGCAATATCCTTAGAAAGCATAAAATCGATGAATTTATGTGCCAAATCGACATTTTTTGCATCCTTGGAAATGACCATGGCATCCACCCAGAGATTCGAACCTTCTTCAGGAACAAAGTAAGCCAAACTCTCGTTTTCAGAGATCACATACGTAGCATCCCCGGAATACATGACCGCAATATCCTTCATGCCGCCGATCATATTGTCAATGACATCATCAGTGACATACACCGGATCCATCGTCGCATCAAAATCCAGCAGCCAATTGTACGCGGCTTCCAGCTCGGAAGTGACCGCGGTATTCGCCGAAAAACCCAAGGCTTTAAGAGCGATCATAAATGCATCGCGCTCGGAGTCGTAGAAGTAAATACGCCCTTTGAATGCCGGATTCTTCAGCACGGCCCAGCCATTCTGCAAATCTTCTTCCGAGACGACTTCGGTGTTATAGACCAATCCGACGTTACCCCAAAAATACGGAGCGGAATATTCATTGTTCGGATCATAAGCCAAACCCTTCAGATTGCTCATGACACCGGCATAATTCGGCAGTTTTGAGAAGTCGAGCTTCTGAATACGGTCTTCCGAAATCAATCGTTCGATCATATAATCGGAAGGAATCATGACATCATACGTTTCCCCACCCAACAAGTTGGTATACATCATCTCATTGGACTCAAACAAATCATAAATGACGCGCACATCGTAGAGTTCTTCAAACTCAGATATAACCGATTCATCGATGTACTCACCCCAATTGTAAACCTTCAAGGTTTCCTTGGCAGAGTCAGAACATCCGGTCAAGGCAAATCCCAAAACCAGCAACACCACTAATAACTTTTTCATTCGATCGCAATCCTCTCTTTCTTTCTAAACATGGGCAATATATTGACCAAAACCAACGCAATCGTAATAATCACAACCAAGATCGTCGAAAGCGCATTGATCGTCGGATTGATCCGCTTTGACATCGTATATACAAGAATGGAGATATTCTTGACTCCATTGCCCGTAACAAAGTAAGAAATCACAAAATCATCAAAAGACATCGTAAAAGCAATCAGCGCACCGGCCACGATTCCCGGAGTGATTTGCGGGACAATGACCTTGATCAATGCCTGCCACGGGGTGGCTCCCAAATCCATCGCTGCCTCCGCAATATTGGGATCCAAGGTGCGCAGTTTCGGCAGTATCGTGAGAATGACATAGGGGATACTGAAGGCGATATGAGCCAGCAGCATGGTCGCAAATCCTCTTCGGATCGCAAAGGCCGAAAACAATAACATCAAGCCAATGGCCGTGACGATCTCCGGGTTAAGGATCGGCAGATTGCTGACCATCAGGACGACTTCCTTAATGACTTTACTGCTCTTTGATAAGCCGATGGCCGTGATCGTACCGACAAAGGTGGATATCAAAGTAGAAATCAAGGCAATGGTTACAGTGGTCATCACTGCCGACATCATGTCCCGACTGTTGAACAGTTGCGTATACCACTGAGTGGAGAATCCGGCCCAATTGGTCAGTGACCTTGAGTCATTGAACGAAAACACAATCATGATCAGGATCGGAAGGTAGAAAAATAACAGGGTTGTACCGATCAGAAAGAACGGCAGCCATTTCGCCTGCTTACTGCCGACCATACATGACACCTCCGTTTCCATTGTTGACGCCTTTGTCATTTTCTTCGACATTGCGATCCAGTTTGCGGGTCAGTACCATGGAACCCATAATGACCATGGCCATAATCAGTGAAATCGCACTGCCGAAGTTCCATTCGCCCACCGTGATGAACTGATTTTCAATCAGGTTACCGATCAGCATATAGTTGCCGCCGCCCAAAAATTTCGGAATGACAAAGGTCGATACCGCCGGTAAAAATACCAGCGTGATTCCTGAGATGATTCCCGGAATCGAAAGCGGGAAAACGATTCGCAAAAATGTCTGCAACCGGTTGGCACCCAAATCATAGCTGGCCGCAATCAGTGCTTTATCCATCTTTGCCAACACAGTGTAAATCGATAATATCATAAAGGGCATAAAGTTATACACCATACCCAAGGTGACCGCAAAGTCTGTATACATCAGGCTGACCGGTGCCAGTCCGATCGCCTTCAAAACCGTATTTAGTAATCCGTTATCTGATAAGATTCCAATCCACGAGTATGTCCGCACCAGCATATTGATCCACATCGGAATCGTAATCAGCAAGATGAGCAAAGTCTGTGACCGTTCATTGGTATTTGCGACATAATAAGCCACCGGATATCCCAGAATGATGCTGACTAAGGTCGTAACCAAAGCAATCTGCAAAGATTTGGTCAGCACTTTCAAGAAAATCGGATCAAAAAACTTAACAAAGTTGTCGAATGTAAACTTAAATGTCAATACGTCATTGCCGCGGCTGGTAAATGCATATAACACGATTAAAAGCATCGGAATGACGATAAACACCGACATCCAGAACATATAAGGTTTGACCAGATTACGAAATGCTTTCATGGTCAGTACGTTCCCATCTTCGACATGACGTGAATATCTTCTTTAAAGAAATGCAGACCCACATCGCTGCCTACCGGTGAATTATCGGTCGTATGAACGATCAGCTGCCGATGGGCCGAAGCCACAACGATCTCAAAGTGAACGCCTTTAAACAGTGAAGAAACGACTTTTCCGGTCAGTTTTCCCATTTCCACCGGAACGATATCCAAATCTTCCGGACGGATGACGATATCGACATCTTCATTGTCCTCAAATCCGTAATCCACACATTCAAACTCGACCCCATCAAAGAATACCCGATAGTCATCGATCATGATTCCGTCGATAATATTGGACTCACCGATAAAATCCGCAACAAAACGGTTCTCCGGTTCGTTATATATATCGGTTGGCGTTCCAATCTGCTGAATTTCCCCTTCGTTGATGACGACGATTTTATCCGACATCGTCAGAGCTTCTTCCTGATCGTGGGTCACATAGATAAAAGTGATCCCGACTTCCTTTTGAATTTTCTTCAGTTCCAGCTGCATTTCCTTGCGCAGTTTCAAATCCAAGGCTCCCAAAGGTTCATCCAGCAATAAAACCATCGGCTCATTGACCAAGGCCCGGGCAATGGCCACGCGCTGTTGCTGTCCGCCCGAAAGCAAAGTCACAGCTCGATTTTCATACCCTTCCAGGTTGACCAGTTTGAGCATCTTCGTTACTTTCTGCTTGATGATGTTTTCTGAAGTCTTCTTGATCCGAAGCCCAAAAGCAATATTATCAAAGACGTTCATGTGCGGAAACAGGGCGTAGCGCTGAAAGACGGTGTTGATTTCCCGCTTGTAGGGAGGGACTTTGCTGATTTCAATATCATCGAAAAATACCTGACCTTCGCTTTGCTCGATAAACCCGCCCAAAATCCGAAGCAGGGTTGTTTTTCCGCATCCGGAAGGTCCTAATAATGTCACAAACTCATTCTCCATGATATCTAAATTAATGCCTTTAAGTACCAACTGTCCGTCAAAGTCTTTGACGACATTTTTAAACTGAATCAGTTTTCTCATAAACGCTCCTTCTAGAATATCGGCGGTGTGCAAATCCACAGCACCTTGGCGATGACGTTCCCGTCGTTTTTAAGATAATGATCATTACTTCCTTTAATATAAAAGGTTTGCCCTTTTTTCAGCACATACTGTTTATCACCGTCAACAAGCAGTAACTTCCCGTTCATCAGATAACCAAATTCCTCTCCTTCATGCGGAGATAGGGTAAATGATGTCTGTCCCGGCTGTATCTCCAGCAGGATCGGCTCCATTTCATTTTTCTGAGCGTTAGGTACGATCCAGGTGACGGTCGTCCCCTCTTTCTCATCCACAAAGAAATCCTCCTGAGTGAACACGATCTTCTCCGGTTTCTCTTCCTGAAAAAACTGTGACAGGCTCATTCCTAAGGCTTCGACGATGTCGTTTAAGGTCGAGATGGACGGTGAAGTCAGATCGCGTTCCAACTGAGACAAGAATCCTTTGGTCAGTTCGCAGCGGCTGGCAAGTTCTTCCAATGTCAGGTTGTTTTTAATGCGCAATTGTTTGATACGATGGCCGATATTCATAGCTTCACTCCTTCGATGTTTAGTGTTTCTAAACATTTGAATTAGATATGATAAACACACATCATATTATACACAAAAAAATGAGCAATGCAACAATGCCGAACAAAAAGTTTAATAAAAATAAACAAAAAAGAAGCATTGCTGCTTCAGATTTTCGGATGATCTATATTCCGGCTTTGGCTACGAATTTTTCAAGCATCGGCAATGCCTGAAATCCCATCGTCTGGCCGACCGGCTTGCCGTCTTTAAACAAAATCATCGTCGGAATCGACATGACACCATACTTCTGTGCCAAAGATCCTTCAACATCGACATCCACTTTGATGATATCCAGTTTTCCTGCATATTTTGTTTTTAATTGTTCGAGGACCGGTGCAACCATTTTACAAGGTCCGCACCAATCAGCATAAAAATCAACCAATACGACGCCTTGGGCGGTTGCCTGAGCAAACTCTTCACTGTTGACTACACGCATAGGTATACCTCCTTACTTTTTTTTAGTATATCATATATTTCAAAAATGCAAATTGAAATGACTAAGGAATCACTTTTAATAAGCGGTCGACCACGATACCGATGCCATTATCCTCATTGGAAGCCGTAACCTGGTCAGCACTCAGCTTGATCAGATCCATCGCATTGCCCATCGCCACACCGATGGCTGCCTTTTTGATCATTTGAATGTCATTCTCTGCATCGCCAAAGGCCATCAGCGAATCAAAGGTAACCCCGTTTATTTCTAAAATCTGCCCGATGGCTGCTGATTTATCAATACTCCTGGGCATGATATCGACCCAATACGAAGTGACATTCATGATGTTCAGATGCTCTCTCAACTCATGATCCATGGATCGGATGGCATGTTTCAAAATCCCCGGAAAATGAGTAAGACCGATTTTTACACAAGGTTCTTTGATATCCTGAAGTTTCGAAACATTATTGACATAGGACTGCGAACTCATGGTGAATCCACCCAACACAGAATAGGCCGCCTGATGTTTCTTCTTCAGTTTATGACGCTGTTTGAGATATTCGACGAATATCTTCACCGGAAACAAGGATTTTGGTACAAAAATGTAAAATCCCCGGGCATGTTCAGCCAGCATCTGAAGGTGATATTTTTTTGCGAACGCAAAAATCTTCCTTGATGTTTCCACATCCAACGACTCATTGTCGATCCGATAACCCTTCTGTGCATCTATGATGTGCTGCCCGTTACATCCGACGATATAGCCGCCATATGTATCCAATTGCAGCTTCTCGGCATAAGGTTCGATCATCGAAGCGTTGCGACCGGAAGCCAGTATCAGCCGGATCCCTTTTTTCTGCACTTCAATCAGACTCTCAACCGTTGACACCAGCATATCCTTATCATCCGTCAGCAACGTACCATCAAGATCACAGGCAATAAATTTAATATTTTTCATCCGCCAACAGCGATGCGGCTGCCTTATCAATGATCACGACAACATCCGGATGATTCTGTAAAACACTGGCCGGACAGTTTTCTGTGACCGGTCCGTGAATCATGGCTGCGATCGCCTTGGCTTTGTAGCTTGTCGAAGCCAGAAGCAAGATCTTCTTCGCTTTCATGATCGAAGCGATTCCCATCGTGACCGCATGGGTCGGAACATCATCGATTGAAGCGAAGAAGCGGGCGTTGTCATTGCGCGTCGACTCTTTCAGCGCTTCGACATGGGTAAGAGCAGAAAATGGCGTACCCGGTTCGTTAAATCCGATATGACCATTGGAACCGATGCCCATCACCTGAATGTCCACATGAAACTTACTCAGTTCATCTTCATAGCGTTTGACCTCAACATCAAAGTCCGCCGCATTTCCATTCGGAATATGAACATTGGCCAAGTCAATATCGATATGATCGAATAAATGCTCTTTCATAAACGTGTAATAACTTTGCGGATGATTGCGGTCGATGTGGACATATTCGTCCAAGTTAAATGTTACGACATTCTTGTAACTGCGACCAGTCTGTTTATGATCTTCGATCATTTTCCGATATAACCCGATCGGAGATGACCCCGTAGCCAACCCCAGCACGGCATTGGGTTTTTTATCCAAAACCCCTTTCATCACTTCAAAAGCTGCGATGGCCATTTCCTGCGTATTTTCTTTGATGATAATCGTAAACATGGTGATTTCCCCTTTCAAAATGGTTCGATGGTATACGATGTGATCCAATGTCTGCCTGCCGGCAAAAGGTAGGTCCCTTCCCTTGTTTCAAAAAATACTGTCTGTTGACCGAAATCTCCGTGACCGTGCCACGGCTCGATACATATAAAAGGTGCTTTCAGCGGTTTCCAAAATGCCAGCCAGCGATATCCGGCACAACTGACCTTCACCCCATGGGTGCCATCTGTCAAAGAAACATACGGTGCCAGCACATCCTCAAACAGCCAGGTCGGCCGCTCCTCAAACATTGCCTCTGACAATGGGATCGAAGATACGGATTTCATGAAGTCAGATTCGCCATAAAAGCGCAAATCCGTCTGCGGATGAAATTCGATCCGATAATCCTCAAGCGAAGATGAAGACGGATAAGAAAGGTTAAAGGCCGGATGCAACCCGAACTGAAACGGCATCGTTTCCGATGAATGATTCTCTATCGTATAGTCAATCAACACCCGCTTTCCCTCGAGGGTATAACGGATCGTCAGTGAAAAATGAAACGGAAACTGTCGAAAGGTTTCTTCATTATCGCTCAGCTGCCAGGTGCAGCTGACATCATCGCTGGCTATCAGTCTGAAATCATACAGCCGGGCAAAGCCGTGCTGTTTCATTTTGTATTGCTGATCGTTCAACATCAGTGTCTGATCAGTCAAAGAACCGACGATCGGAAACAGGGTCGGATTGTGATAACCCCAAAATCGCGGATCTGCCGACCATATATATTCCATCTGAGTATCTTTGAATATCAGAGAGCTCATCTGTGCCCCTTTAGCCACAAACTGTGCTTTCAGATATTCATTTTCCAACCTCACAGATCCTCCTCCCGTAAGGTGGAGCTCTTCGGTACTTTCAGCGTCAGCGCCAGCTTCATCAGTTTGAAAACAATTCTACTTTGCTTGCTGTTTTCACCGTCAAAACCGACCTGGACGACCCGTCCTCCGGTCGACAGCGTAAAACTGTCCGCCTGTAAAAAGGTTGCTTCTTTGACTCCGACATGAGTGCCTTTAAAATACATAGGCAGAAGCTGGAATATCCGAAACAGCGATGCATCCGAAACCATGCATACATCCAGTTTTCCGTCCTGAATCGATGCCATCGGTGCCGGCTGGAATCCTCCGCCATACCAACGGCCGTTCATCACGGCGACCAGTAATGATTTCTGAAGAATTTTCTTGTTTCCCAAATCAATTTCCAAATCGATGGTCTTCGGTCTGAACACGACAAACAGCGCACTGATTCCATAGACCAACGTACGTGGGATCGGCAGTTTCTTACCGATGCGCTCCGCAAACTCTCCGACATCGGCGTCCATGCCCATGGTCGAACAGTTGATAAAGCGCTGATCGTTGGCAAGTCCGTAGTCAGCCTTGACATATTTTCCTTCAATCGTCTGGATCAGAACATCTTTGATTTCCATGGGTTCCAATCCCAGCATACGAAAAGCATCATTGCCGGTTCCGGCCGGAATGATCGCCATCGGCACGGAATCATTGAGCCCGTTAAGCACTTCAAATACGGTACCGTCTCCCCCGACGACATACAGTGTCACATCATCCTTGATGCTGTAACGTTTTGCGATATCGGTCGCGTGACCCTTTCGCTCTGTCAGAAATACGTCATAACTTTCTTTTTTGTCTTTAAAATACTCATGAATCACTGGAATCAGAGCGGCCGGTTTCCCGCCGCCGGAAGTGGGGTTGACGATAAAAATGTGTTTCATACATATCCCCTTTGCTTTATAGCATGGCTTTCCCTAAACAATATGTCTGTCTGATCTGATAATCATCGCTTAAAACCACAAGATCGGCATCAAATCCGGCCGCGATCCGTCCTTTACGGTCATCCACCCGCAACATCCGGGCCGGATTGAGCGTGCAGGCATTCACGGCATATTCAAACGGGACTTCCGCTTTTTCAATCAGATTACGGAATCCGTCGATAAAGCGAAGCGTACTGCCGGCCAGTGTATTGGTTCCGTACAGATAGGCACTGCCGTTCTCTTTCACTTCAATGCGATGGCCGCCCAGTTCAAACTCGCCCGGAACACAACCTTTGGTGCACAACGCATCGGTGATCATGATGTTGTGGTCTTTGCCCTTGGACATCATCAGCGTGTTGACCGCCGCCCAATGCACATGATTGCCATCGGTTATGATTTCCCCATAGACATCCCGCGTACGCATGGCCGCTCCGGTCAGTGCCGGGTCGCGGTGTGAAAAACGGCTCATCCCGTTAAACACGTGGGTCATGCTCATCGCTCCATTGGCAATGCCCATGATGGCCTGATCATAGGTCGCGCCGCTGTGACCCATCGATACGACCACTCCGTTTTGGCTCAGATACCGGGTCAGCCGGTGATCCTCATCCTTTTCGACGGCCATGGTGATCAGTTTGATCATGCCCTGAGCCGCAGCCTGATACCGTTGAAACTGTTCGATATCCGGAGCAACGATGTGCTCTTGCGGCTGGGCGCCTTTGTATTCGACATTGAGATACGGACCCTCAAAATGAACGCCCAAAATCTCGGCTCCCGCCGGTTTCTGTTTTGCGACTTCGACCACATTCTTCAATGCGGCGGTCAGTACTTCTTCACTTTGGGTCACGGTTGTCGGCAGAAATGAAGTAATGCCTTCCGAAGGTATCCCTTGGAGTACTTTGATCAGACCTTCCTCAGTTGCATCGTTGGTATCAAATCCATACGCTCCGTGAACATGAACATCGATAAATCCGGGTATGATTCGATCGTTACCGACATCGATATCGGCCGACAAGGTCTGGTAAGGATATACGGCGAGAATCTTGCCATTTTCAATCTTGAGTTGCGCACGGATAAACTGGCTGGCAATCCAAACGCGCTTGCTTTGTATGATCATGATGTCACCTCTGTCATATGTATTATACAACGATTGATTGGAACATGAAACATTACCGCTTAACGGTTTTATTTACTTTCGGCCGATTCGCCCGGATCAGACAGCCCGGTTTATCCCCGATCAAATCCGTCCGACCGGCCAAGGTCAGTGCTTCTTTGACCAAATCATAATTCTGCGGATAATGATACTGAATGAGGGCCCGTTGCATGGCTTTCTCTTTGGACTTCTTGGCCACATAGATGGGTTTGTTGGTGCGCGGGTCGATACCGGTATAGTACATACATGTGGATACCGTGGCCGGGGTCGGATAGAAATCCTGAACCTGTTTGGGCGTAAAGTTGATTTTCTTGAGATACAAGGCCAGTTCGATGGCGGCTTGCAGATCACTACCCGGATGCGAACTCATCAGATATGGTACCAGAAACTGATCTTTTTTGAATTTGCGGTTTTTCAGTTCGTACTTCGACACAAAGGCTTCATAGATTTTCTTGCGCGGCTTTCCCATGGCATCCAACACTTTGTCGGATACATGTTCCGGAGCAACTTTGAGCTGGCCGGAAATATGGTGTTCGACGAGTTCATCAAAGAAGGTTTCATCCTTATCATAGAGCAGATAGTCATAGCGGATGCCGGAGCGGATGAATACTTTCTTGACTTTGGGGATCGAGCGAAGTTTTCTCAGCAATGTCACATATTCGGTGTGGTCGACGATCAGCCGGTCACACGGTTCAGGATGTAAGCATTCGCGGTGTTTGCACATGCCGTGATCGATCTGTTTGTCACAGCTGGGACGGTGGAAATTGGCGGTCGGTCCGCCGACATCGTGGATATACCCTTTGAAATCGGGTTGCTTGGTGATGATCTGGGCTTCCTGAAGCAAGGAATCATGGCTTCTTGAAGAGATCGTCCGTCCCTGATGGGCGGTCAGTGCACAGAACGTACACGAACCGAAGCAGCCGCGATTGGAAATCAGGCTGAAACGCACTTCATCGAAGGCCGGGATGTTTTTATATTGCGGATGTGCCTGGCGGGTATAGGGATAAGAGTATACATGATCCATGTCCCTGCGTGATAATGGCAGCGGAAACGGGTTGACCACGACATACCAGCTGTCCTGCGGTTCGATCATGGTTTTGCCCCAGACGGCATCCTGATTGGCCATTTTCGTCTGAAAACTGGCGATGTAAGTACGTTTATCATTTCGTATATCATAAAACGACGGAAGCATCACGCCATCTTTCGGCAGCATGTCTTTGTCTTTGGTCTTCCACGCCGTCCCTCGGATATAAGTGACGGTTTCGATGGGCAAGCCGCCGTCAAGAGCATCGGCGATATCCACGATCGTCGATTCGGCCATGCCGTAGGCGATCATATCGGCCCCCGCATCGATCAGGATCGATTTGCGCACTTTGTCATCCCAGTAATCATAGTGGGCCAATCGGCGCAAAGATGCTTCGATACCGCCCAAAATGATCGGTGTGTCGGGATAAGATTTGCGAATGCACTGGCTGTACACGATGACTGCCCGGTCGGGTCGCTTGCCGGATTCACCGTTGTCGGTATATTGGTCTTTATCGCGTTTTTTGCGTGAAACGCTGTAATGGTTGACCATCGAGTCGATGTTTCCGGAGGTAACCAGAAAGCCGAGCCGAGGTTGGCCAAATTGTTTGAATTCATCTGTTTTGCGCCAGTCGGGCTGAGGTAAAATCGCGACTTTATAGCCATGCGCTTGTAACGTGCGTGAGATAATGGCCACGCCGAAAGAAGGATGGTCGACATACGCATCCCCGCTGACTAAGATGAAGTCGGGACGATCCCATCCCAACGCTGTCATTTCATCGCGATTGATCGGTAAAATCATAAAAGTAAAAAGCCGGACAACGCCGACTTACCCACGAATGATCTCTCCAAAAACAGCCCCGCTTAAACCTGCCGCATTGGCTTCGTCGGTATCGATATGCATCGCACCGGCAAATTTCTCACTGACACGCACGACAACGTCCCCAAAGATCAGCGAGCGATCGTCGGAAGTCACTTTGACCATGATGATTTCTTTGTCCGAAACTCCGTAAGCTGCGGCTTCCCTCGGTGTGACGTGAATGTGACGCTTGGCGACGATCACGCCTTTGTCCAAGACGACGGACCCTTTCGGTCCGACCAACGTACAGCCATAGGTGCCTTCAATCAGGCCGGATTCACGGATCAGTGCTTTAACGCCCAAAGTACGGGCTTCGGTCGCCGTGATTTCCACTTGCGATGACGGGCGGGTCGGTCCTAAAATAGTCACGTTTTTAATCGTACCGCGTTCCCCGACTAAATCGACGCGTTCTTCACAGGCGTACTGACCCGGCTGAGACAGGTCTTTTTTGGGTGTCAGTTTATATCCCTCACCAAACAATATGGCCAGGTGCTCTTCGCTCACGTGCACGTGGCGAGCTGAAATTTCTACCAGAATTTTGTTGTTTTCCATCGTTTTGTCCTCTTTTTGTAACCTTTACTATTATACAACACAAACGCGAACTTTCAATCGAAAATTCACATGCCTGTGGTATACTTAGTCCAGGTGATCGTATGAACTTTTTACAGAAATTGTTTAAAAAACCGTTGACTTTGGTGTGTATTCACGGCTTTGGGGAACGTCGGACCCATGAGTTTGACTTTCTCAAAGCGTATTTCAATAAAAAGAATGTCGACCTGATGTTTCCGGAGCTGTTTGATCAGTCCAATCCGGATGACACCGATCCGCATATGTGGATCAAGCGAGCGGAAATGGCGATCGAGGAAGCCCTTCAGCGCGGCAGTAAAGTGGCGTTGTTGGGTTATTCAATGGGCGGGGTCATTGCGACGCATTGCGCAAACAAGTACAATGTCGAAAAACTCATCATGATTGCCCCGGCATTTGAGTATATCACGTTTAATGCCGTAAAAAGGTATGTGGCCGGCAAGTTTGTTCCCAGAACGATCAAACCTCTGCCTCCCAAAGGTCCCTACCCGCCGCTGCCCAAACACTTTGAAGGCACCTTCACCGAGGTTGTATCGCTGTGCAAACCCACGCTGAAAAACATGGATATTCCAACCCTAATTTTCCATGGCACCGCGGATCAGACGATTCCGCCACGATCGAGCGATTATGCCTATGAGAACATCCCTTATCCCAAGAAGAAAAAGTATCTTCTGGAGGGTGCAGGTCACCGTATCTTGGATGATCCGGATTATCGCAATGACGTGTTTGCCATTATTGAAAACTTTCTTTCAGAGTAAATCGCACCCGAAGGTGCGATTTTTACATTTGTACCAAGATATCGCCATAATCACCCTTTTGCCAGGCATCCAATTCTTCCTTGGTAGCCAACACGGTGTGAGTGTCATTGAGCGATTGAATCTGACCATGATTATAATCAATGTTCTGCTTATGATATAAAACCCGCTTTCTCAGCTTTTCACTGTCTGGATCCGGGTGAGGGATCGCGGATAACAGCGATTTGGTATATGGGTGGAGCGGATGTTCGTAGATGTCTTCCACCGTTCCCATCTCGACGATATGACCCAAATGCATGACCGCAACGCGATCGGAAATATAGCGAACCATCGAAAGATCGTGAGCAATAAACATCAGCGTCAGCCCTTTTTCCTTCTGGATTTTGCGCATCAGATTGATGACTTGAGCCTGAATGGACACATCCAGTGCACTGATGATTTCATCGGCGATGATAAACTTGGGATCCATCACCAATGCCCGCGCAACCCCGATGCGCTGACGCTGACCCCCAGAGAACATATGAGGATAACGAGTGATATGATCTTCACTCAAACCGACACTTTTCAAGACATCGATGACACGTTGTTTCCGTTCTTCTTTGGTCTTGACTTCCTTTGCGACATCCAACCCGAAAGCCACGGTATCCAATACTTTCTTACGCGGATTGAGCGATGCCATCGGATCCTGGAAGATCATCTGCATATTCTTTCTTAAAAACCGCATGGACTCCCCGTTGAGCTTTCCGGTGATTTTTTTACCCAAAAAAGTAACTTCTCCGGCATTGGCATCATAAATCCGAATCAGCGATCTTCCCAGCGTTGATTTACCGGACCCGGATTCACCGACCACACTGAAAATCTCTCCTTCATACACTTTAAAGGAAACATTGTCCACCGCTTTGATTGTCGTCTTTCGATCGATCCGAAAGTACTGCTTCAGGTTATCCACCTGTAAAATAACATTAGTCACGGATGTCACCTCGCTTCTTATAAGAATCAATTCTGGATTGCAATACCGATGGCATATTTACTTTCGGCGCATCGGGATGTAACAGCCAGCTCGCCGCAAAGTGCGTTTCTGATATCTGAAACATCGGCGGATGCTCCTGGAAATCAATCGCCATCGCATAATCACTGCGATACGCAAACGCATCGCCTTTGGGCGGCTGAATCAGGTTGGGCGGTGTTCCCGGAATCGAGAGAATCTCCTCATTTTGCCCGCTCATCGACGGAATACTGGACAACAATCCCCAGGTATACGGATGTTTCGGATTGTAATAAATCTCACTCGCTAACCCGGTCTCTACGATCTTCCCTGCATACATGACCGCAACCCGGTCGGCCACATTGGCCACAACACCCAAGTCATGGGTAATAAAGATGATCGCAACCCCGGTTTTCTTTTGAATGTCCTTAATCAGCTCTAAAATCTGCGACTGAATCGTCACGTCCAACGCGGTCGTCGGTTCATCCGCAATCAGCACATCCGGCTCACACGCCAAGGCAATCGCAATGACCACGCGCTGACGCATACCGCCGGACAGCTGATGAGGATACTGGTTGATCCGCTTTTCCGGCTGATCGATACCGACCAGTTCCAACAATTCCAAAGTGCGTTGGATCGCTTCTTTTTTATTCTTCACTTTCCTGTGATCCAACATGCCCTCCATGATCTGATGTCCGACCTTCATCGTCGGATCCAGCGAGGTCATCGGATCCTGAAAGATGATCGCAATTTTATTTCCCCGGATATTTTTCTGCAAATAGTCCTTCCCGCATTTCAGCAAGTCCACTTCGATATCCTTATTATCCTTCTGATACCGAAACAGACAGGAACCAACCTCTACCGCACCATTGTCATCAATCAGACCCAAAATCGA
The DNA here is from genome assembly GCA_036677505.1 of Erysipelotrichaceae bacterium. Classification (GTDB taxonomy): domain Bacteria; phylum Bacillota_I; class Bacilli_A; order Erysipelotrichales; family Erysipelotrichaceae; genus UBA2227. Next base: position 7,920 of record JAVBWK010000029.1, on the reverse strand, counting down.
CTTCGTCGTCACCGACTTACCCGAACCCGATTCCCCGACGATCGCCAGTGTTTCCCCTTTGTACAGATGAAAACTGATATCCCGGATGACATGATTGACCCCGAAATTCAACTGAAAAGATATTTGTAAGTTCTTTACTTCAAGAATCGGTTTCTGTTCCATACGTTCACCTAAAATCCTTTCATTTTCGGATCAAATGCGTCCCGCAGTCCGTCCGCAACCAAGTTAAAACTGAGCATCAGCGTCGACAATACGACAACCGGAAATGTGACCATGTGCGGATAGGTCAGCATCGCCAAATATCCACGGGAAATAAGTACGCCTAAAGAAGCGATTGGCGGTTGCAGTCCCAAGCCGATAAACGCCAGAAATGACTCATAGAAAATCGCACTGGGAATAGAGAACATCGTCATGACGATAATCTGTCCGATGATGTTGGGCAACACTTCCTTGGCAATGATAAAAAATGAGGATGCACCCAAGGTTTTCGCGGCCAAGACAAACTCCATCTCCTTGATTTTCAGGGTCTGAGACCGCACGACCCGACTCATCGAAATCCAACCGGTGATCATCAGAGCTAAAATGATCGAGGTCAAGCCCGGCTTTAACACCAACACAAGCAAAATAACGACAACCAGATTGGGAATTCCGGAAATGATTTCCACGATGCGCTGCATAATCAAATCGACCTTTCCGCCGAAATAACCGGAAATCAACCCATAAGTAATCCCGAAAACGACATCGATCGCAACCGCGACCAAGGCGACGAAAAAGGATATGCGTGTTCCCATCCACACCCGAGCCCACAAATCACGTCCGAGATTATCGGTTCCAAACCAATAATACACATCCGTCAGTCCACGGGTGATATACGGATTAAGACCGTTGACCGAACCATCGAAAATACCGAAATTCTCGAGAAACGGAACGCGGGCCGGCAGGTCGATGTGCTCAGCAATCAGCTCATTGTACACATGGGTACCGATCATCGGACCGATCAGCGCCATCGTCAAGATGAACATGATGGCAAACAAGCCGATGACCCCGCCCTTGTTTTTACTAAACCGCTTCCAGGCATCCTTGAAAAAGGTAGCTCCGGTATCAAAGACCATTTCCTGAATCTGATGATCCTGCGTAAGCACCGGAGTAAACATTTCTTTTGTGATGTTTTCCATGTTACCCTCCCTTCGCCACACGAATGCGCGGATCGATGATACCGTAAAGGATATCGACCGCAAGATTCATCGTGATATACAAAGCACTGTAAATAAATGCAATCATGACAATGACATTGAAATCATTGGTAAGAATGCCTTCCACCAGCAAATCCCCAATCCCCGGCACACCGTACACCCGCTCCACGACCAGCGATCCGGTCATCAGGGTGACAGTCAGCGGGCCCAAAATCGTAACCACGGAGATCAGAGCATTGCGGATGCCATGGCGGAAAATGACTTTGATCCGCTTGACCCCTTTGGCCTCAACCAGCTTGATATATTCGGAGGACAGCACTTCAATCAGTTCGGTGCGTAAAAACCGGGTTGTCTGCGCCATGACGAACATCGATAAGGAGATCGTCGGCAAGATCGATGATAAAAACGGCGTTCCGTGACGGTAGGTGATACTGAAGATGCGCCATTTATATCCGAAGAAATAACTGAGCAGTAAAGCAAAGACATACGAGGGAATGCTGACACCCAATACCGCAACAAAGGTCGTTGCCGTATCAATCCAAGTGTTCTTATTTGAACCGGACAGAACCCCATAAAGAATACCCATCGTAGTCCCCAGGATCAAAGCCTGTAAGCCGATCCGCACAGAAATACCCAACCGCGGTAACACGATATCCTGTACCAACTGGTTTTTCTGTAAGGCCAATGAGATCCCAAAATCCCCCTCTAACAGGATGTTTTTGAGATATATACCGAAACGCTGCCAAAATGGGGCATCAAGACCGTATTTGGCATACATGATAATTCGTTGGGCTTCGGTCAGCTTCTCATCATCAAACGGTGTCCCGGGCATAAATTGAAGCAAGAGAAACAGGATGAAAATAATGATCAGCAAGGTGACAATCGACCAGAAAACCCGTTTTGAAATGTACTTCAGCATGGCTTACTCCTTTCTGAAAAACAAAGGGCCCAAAAGGGCCCTGAATACTACTCAACTTTCGTAGCGCGCTTGTAGCAAGGCATTCCGACTACGTGATATTCAATTCCGGTAACTTTTGTACTGATCAGCATCGCAGTACCCGTCTGCCAAGCCGGGATGACTCCCGCTTCACCCAACAAGAAGGCCTCAGCCTGTTTCAGAGTATCCCAACGGACATTGAGATCCGCAGCCAATGCACCGCCCGGCGATACCGAAGCAATGATCGCATCATACTCAGCAACCGAGAATCTCGGATAGTTGTACGGTGATCCGGTTTCAAACAAGTCTTTCAGATAGGTCAGAGGATCAGCGAAGTCCGGACCCCAACGGGTCAGACCCAATTGGTATTCACCTTTATTCATCAGATCCAAACGATCCTTCTTAATGGTCGTTTTAATGGATACGGTCAGACCCGGCAGATTCTTTTCAAACTCCGACTTTAAGAATTCAGCTGTTCCGACAGCCAAACCGGTATCCGTTTCCGGTGATCCGACAAGCAATTCAATCGTAAGAGTGGTTACGCCTAACTCTGTTTTTGCGGCTTCCCAGAAAGCCTGGGCTTTCGCCACATCCATCGTCTGGAATACACCGGAGTCTTCACGGAAGTCTTTTCCGTTTGGACCGGTCACCAGACCGGAAGAAACGATACCGCCGGCAACGATCGAACCGTCACCCAACAGATTTTCAGCAATGTGAGCCCGGTCAAAGGCATGAGCCAAGGCCAGACGCAGATTCTTGTTTTGCATGGTTGCATCCAACTGATTCGGCGATAAGAACCAGACATAGCCCAATTTGACTTCGGTATATCCCGCATCATTTTTATAGCGGTCAACGATATTGGATGTAATAGCGGTAACATCGACAGTTCCTGCTTCATACTCCAAAGCTGCACTCTGATAATCTTTAAAGATTTGGAATTCAAGACCATCCAGTTTGACAGCCGCTTTATCCCAATATTTGTCATTCTTTTCAAACTTGATCAGACTTCCCGATACCCACTCGGTCAGTACGAACGGGCCATTGGAAATCAAGAATTCGACACCTGTCGCATACTTATCGCCGGCACCTTCGACAAACGCCTGGTTGACCGGATGAAACGACGGGAATGTCATCAGCTGCATGAAATACGGAACAGCCTCATCCAAGGTTACTACAAATTTGAAATCTCCCTCAGCCTTAACACCCAAATCAGTGACAGGTTTGGTTCCGGCAAGCACATCTGCGCCGTTAGCGATTTTCAATGATTCCACCAAATAAGAATACTGATGGGTTTTCGCCGGATCAGCCAACCTCTGGAACCCGTAAACGAAGTCCGCAGCTGTAACCTTGGTTCCATTGGACCAAAGGGCATCTTCCCGCAAGGTAAATGTGTATACTTTTCCATCAGCCGAAACATCCCATGCCTTCGCAACACCGGCAATGATATTGCCATCAGCATCATATTCGACCAAACCTTCTGTAAATGCTTTAATCACTTCAAAAGAGACTCCATCGGTAGCGACGTGGGTATCCAGAGAGATAACATCACTGCTCTTAGCCACCTTCAAAACCAAATCTTCCCCTTCAACTTTCCCGCCGGTACATCCGACGATCAAGAATGAAATTAACAACAAAGCAAGTATTCTTGTTAAATTTTTCATACTCTTCCTCCTTTGATAGTGTAATTATACGCAATTGAAAAAAGATGTCAATCTTTTCTTTCAATATTTTTCATTTCACATGAATTTTTACATTATTATTCTGTAAATTTACAAAAAAAGAGGTTTCCCTCTTTAACCAATCATCATTTTTGCGTAATAGACATTGAGCCGTAACCACTTATCATCGGCCGAAAAGTATGGATTGTCCCACTTGATCCCCCGGCGTTTGATATAATTTTTGCACTGCTTGATCAGTAATGTGCGCTCCTGTTTTGAAAGTTCCTTGCTGATCAGAAGATTGTTGACAATGATTTTCCTTAAAATCAGATAGTGAAGTTCCTTTTCAAACAAGTCATCCAGATGCAATCGTTTGTACTGCTGGGTGATTCTGTCGAGGGCTTTCAGGATGTCCTTATACCCCTGTTCAAACACTTCATTTCCCAAAGGCAGCTGAAGCCAGTGAGCATAGGCAACTTTTGCCCGATGGGCATAGGCAATGGTAAGAAACGGAATACCCAACATGCTGTCAAATTCCATAAAATGAATCTTATTCTGCTTTAAGAATTCTGTTCTGAAAGTTTTACCATATATCGTGTCGGTAAATGAAACCAGTATCGAAGGATCATCAAAAATTGTCTGTGCATCATCAAATGCTCGCGGATACATCCGCCGCTGATGCCATGGCAACTGCTTATGATCGATCGGAGCAACGACGATATCTGCACCGGTCTTTTCGGCCATCTGTAACATATTACTGATATCTGAGCTGATGAAACGGTGCTGGACAGTCACAAACATCAGCCAGGGATGTTTGGCCTGATATATCATGTGATTGTATGCGTTGGCTTTCCCTTCAAAAGGAAATGATATGACCTTCAAGTGAACATGCTTGGGCCACGGATGATCTCGAAAAATCTCAGAATTATCTTTCTGTCTGCGATCATCGACAATCAGCAATTCACATTCATCGACTTCCAGAGTATTGATCCAAGCGAAAAACGACTGCAAATCAGCAACAGGTTCATGAAAATGATATCCAACGGTGAGTTTCATATAATCACCTCTATCTCTAATGAAATTATAGCTTATACCCTCTGCTTAAATCAATCATCAGCTGCCGGCACTTTCATATGCCCTCAATCCTTTTTGCCACAGCCAAATGCCGATACCGGTGAAGATGATGGCAATCACATACAACCCGCCCAAATTCCACCATGGATTTTCACGGGTCATAAAGTATCTTGCCGGGAAGTAGGAAGTAAATGCAAAGGGTATGATATATGTGATCGTAAACTGAATCATCCGATGATAAATAGCGATGGGATACTTGGCAAACTCATTGGTTGAGTATACCATCTGTAAAATGCTTCCGCTGCGCTTGGTCCATAAGGCAATGGCACTGACCATCATTTTAATCGACGTGTAAATCAGGGAGGCCATGATCAGAGTCAACGGTAAAATCACTATGTCTGATACATTCCATGCAATGACCCCTTGTGAAGATGAGTACAGTACCAAGGTAACCCCAATCAGAAATTCTCCCAATGCATCGATTTGCCAGGTTTCCATGATCACATGCAACAGCGGATGGATTGGACGGGTCAGATATCGGTCAAAACTGCCGTTTCGCACCATAAAATACGCTACTTTCCAGAGATTATCCGTAAAGAAATGGTCGATTCCCTTGGGAATCAGCGAAAATCCGTAGATGAAAACGATGGCTTCAAAGGGATATCCGCTCAATGTCGGGATCTGATTGAAAATGATAAATATAAATACGAGGGAGGTCACCTGGTCAAACAGAAAACTGAACGCCCCCGTCAGAAAATCAATCCGATATTCTAAGAGCCGTTTGAAGTATTGAGCAATAAACGTACCGTAAAGACGAAAGAATCGGTCCATGTCAGCCTCCCTGAACGCTCAAATGGCGCTTAGCAATGGCAAAGATCAGGGTTGAAAGCAAAAACAGCATCAACACCCAGAACGCCTGCAAGAGCAAAGCATTGACCAGCACTTGCGAACTGTACTTCCCCATAAAGATCATGACCGGCGTATAGCTGATGGAAGCAAATGGCATCAGTTTGATCGGATCCGCAAAAATCTTTGGCAGAAAATCCAAGGGAATCATCGATCCGGAAAGAAAATTGACCATTGACTGCTTCAAAATACTGAATCCCCATAAGTTCTTCAGAAAAAATGCCATAAACCCAAAGCACAAGTCAAAGTAGAAATTTACCAGAAAACTGAATGCGGCACTGAAGAGAAACAACAATATACGCATCGGCGATACCATCCACACCCCAAATTCAAGGTAACGATAAATCTCTATACCGATGACCATCGGGATGAAGATAAGTACGAAAGTCAAAATCGTTCCGCCAAGATCCGTAAACATCAGACTTAAGTCCAACCGCACCGGTTTGATCAGCCGCATCGAAATGCTTCCCTCCATGATTTCCTCCGCCACGGTATACGTCGCTTCACTGTGAATCAGAAAGCGGGTGGCATTGGATAAGAAGATGAATACGACCATATCCGCAAAAGTAAATCCCAGCAGTGTACCGCCGGTATTGGCAAAAACCGTCTTCCATAAATAATACATAATGAAACTAAACAACAGTTCGCCCACCAGAAAACCGAGGATATGTGTCCGATAAGCGATAGCCGTCAGAAATCCGCCTTTGGCAAAAGGGAAATATGCCCTGATCTTATTCATATGAAACCTTAGTCAGATAAATCTCTTTGATGATATTCTCAACATCCGACTCTTTGATCGATATATCTTTGACAGCAATCATATCTAAAAGTTCTTTTAAAATCAGTGCCGAAGGTATGCTTCGGTCGACGATCAGAGTGCCTTTATCATCTTCAACCGAAACCTCGACACCCCGCTGGTCAAAGCGTTGCGATAATAATTCTTTGACAGGCTGATTGAGATCCTGAATCACAAACTCAATCTTCTTGCTCTTCCCAAATCTTTCCTTTAAATCACTCAATGTTCCCTGATAAACCTTCTTGCCCTGATCGATCATGACGATCCTATGCGAAAGCAATTCAATATCTGCCAAATCATGGGTCGTAAGAATGATGGTCGTATCATCATTCTTATTCATCTGAGCAATGGCTTTTCGGATATTGTCTTTGACAACGACATCCAATCCGATGGTCGGTTCATCCAGAAAGAGAACCTTCGGCCGATGCAGCATCGCCGCAGCCAAATCGGCACGCATCCGCTGACCCAATGATAATGTCCGGACGGGCGAAGTCATCAACGGGGCGATATCCAATACCTCATTCAGGTATCCCATGCGCTGCTCAAACAACTTGTTTTCTACTCGATATATCTCTTTTAATACCGTAAATGTCTCAGACAAAGGCAAATCCCACCATAGCTGCGTTCGCTGTCCAAAGACGACCCCGATGTGCCCGACATATTGTTGTCTCTGTTTTTGCGGATTAAATCCCGCGACCGTGATATTCCCTGAGGTCGGATACAAAATCCCGGTGAGCATTTTGATCATCGTAGATTTCCCGGCTCCATTAGGACCGATAAACCCCATGATTTCCCCTTTTTTCACTTCAAAAGAAACATCACTGACCGCAGAGACAATTTCATAACTGGGCTTAAAAAGAGCTTGAACGCTTCCTTTCAGTCCCGGTTGCTTGACGATTTTCTTAAATTCTTTGACCGCATTTTCAACGTGGATCATAACATCAACTCCAAAAATAATCATATTCCTTCACAGCCGAATGTGCAATAAAAAAAACACTGTTGACAAGTGTTATTTTTTAAATCATGGGGCGACCGACGGGACTTGAACCCGCGAGTGCCGGAGCCACAATCCGGTGCGTTGACCAACTTCGCCACGGCCGCCATAAGTTCGGTGCAATGGTAATTTTACTTTATTTAGTCCTTTTTGTAAAGCAAAATCGGTGATTTTATTTTCAGAGATTTAAATCGCTGTCAGTCATTTTGACGGACGGTTAGTTCATACCATCATAAAAAAAGACCCGGTTATGAAGTGCACCCCAAAAGTTAGACAACTAACAGAAAGGGGTGCATTTTTATATGACAACGTATGATGTAGAATTTAAGCTTAAACTAATCTCTGAAATGGAAGAAACCGGC
>JAVBWK010000028.1:0-67937 GCA_036677505.1 Erysipelotrichaceae bacterium | reverse complement strand
TCAAATCTCATGAAGAATACATCAAAATAGTGAAATCGTGGTTAATTTTCTACAACACTCAAAGAAGAAAAAACAAAAAGCAGACACTTTTTATTTAATGTCTACTTTATTGGGTTCACTTCAACCTCACTTTTTTTCATACCATGCTTTTGCTTCAATGATTTCTTCCATGGTCAGCCGGTGACCGCCGGGTTGCCAGAGGATACTGATATCGCCGGAAGCATCAGAAAAGATATCGTAGAGATCCTGAGCCTGCTGCGGCGGACAGATCGGATCTCTTTCTCCGGCAACGATCAAAATGCTTACACCGGAGAGATCAGGCATTTGTTTTCTGATCGGCACCATCGGATGAAACAGGATTGCTTTCTTCAAAGCATCGCTATAGTGACACAAAATGCTTCCGGCGATGTTTGCGCCGTTGGAATATCCGATAGCTGTCACTTGATTTCTCTCAAACTGATAATGATGTGCTGCCCAGTCCACAAAATCCTTGAGCCGTTTGGTACGAAACACCAAGTCCTCTTCGTCAAACACTCCTTCGGCCAGACGTCTGAAGAAGCGATTAGATCCGTTTTCCACAACCTGACCGCGAACGCTTAAGATATTGGCCTGCGGATCAATGATGTCTGCCAGCGGGATCAGATCGCGTTCATCTCCGCCGGTCCCATGAAGAAACAGCAGCGTCGGTCCGTTCTCATTTTTTTGTTTGTAAATATGGATCATTTCGGTCGCTCCAGTGAGAAATGTTCACCTAAGACGGTATAGTTTGTTCCGCTCAGCCGTCCGACCGGGTTCAATTTCTCAAAATCCACATAATTATTCTCATCGATCAAGTCATCATCGATGACGATGTTGACGACGCGTCCGATAAAGACATCGGTGCCGGTACCTTTTTCATTGCCATACACCTGATGGTCTTCAAATGCTGCTTCGAAAGTAACTTTAGCCTGCTTTACAGACGGTACGTCAACGATTTCGCTCAAACGAAGGGTAAGGTTGCTGTTATCCAATTCGCTCTCTCCGTAAGGCAGAGAGGCTGAGGTTTGATTGACTTCTCTGATGATCGAGGGATCGACGATATGTACGACAAACTGACGGGTCTCTAAGATATTTCTGGCTGTATCTTTCATCATTCCGTTTTTGCGATTGACCGAAATCATAAGCAACGGCGGATTGGATGAGATGGCGTTGAAATAACTGAAAGGAGATGCGTTGATGATTCCCTGCGATGACATCGAAATGACAAAAGCGATGGGACGCGGAATGACGGCTCCGTTTAGCAGTTTTGCAATTGTTTTGGTTTCTGTGATCTTAGGATCAAAACTGGCCATGAAAATTTCCTCCTTACATAAATGATATGCACATCATCATCTTACCCTTTTTATTAAATTGTATGCAACCTTATTGACTGCAAAAAAAATGAAGACCTAGCGGTCCTCATAGTTTTGTCTGAAATACTCCATTATCCGGCGTAAACTGGTAATCAGCGCGATATCCTGATCGATTTTCAGATCGCTGATAAAGCTGTCTATCATCTCTTCATGAAATTTATCGTGAATCGCCAACACATCCAAAGCCTTAGCGGTTAAGGAGAGCCGGATAATCCGTTTATCCTGAGCATCCTGAAGTCGGCTGACATAGCCCTTTTTCTGCAGTCGGTTGACTGCCACGGTCAGAGTGCCCTGAGTCACCAGCTGTAAGCGGGCAACATCGGACATCGTCTTGGTTTTGCTCTTAAAGATATTTTCCAATGTGTGAACTTCTGTCATTGAGAGCGATATGCCGCGGTCTTGCAGATTCTTTTCTTCCAGTACCAGGATATGGTTAAAAAGGTCGACCAGAAGTTCATTGAGGGTGTGTTTAACATCTTCCACTCATGATCCTCCGGTATTTCATTTTTACTTTTCCAAAGCTTTCTTGGCTTTGTCAACGATTCCCGTAAAGCCCTTCGGATCGGCAATTGCGATTTCCGAAAGCATTTTGCGGTTAACTTCGATTTTGGCTAATTTCAAACCGTGCATCAGCTGTGAATAACTGATATCATTCATGCGGGCAGCCGCGTTGATACGGGCAATCCACAGTTTGCGCATTTCGCGCTTGAGTTGTCTGCGATCCCGATAAGCATACTTTAAGGAGTGCATGACCTGCTCATGGGCTGTACGGTACAGTAAATGTTTCGAACCGAAATAACCCTTAGCTAATTTTAAGATTTTTTTACGACGGTTGCGGGTTGCAACGCTACCTTTTACTCTTGGCATTCTCTATTCCTCCTAGTCCTGCAACATCAGTTTGATGCGTTTGTAATCGCTCTTCGAAACCAATGCGCCCTTTCTCAGTTTGCGTTTTTGCTTTTGTGACTTATTTGCTGCAAAGTGAGAGATATACGAACGGGTTCTCTTTAATTTACCGCTGCCTGTGCGTTTTACACGTTTTGCCAGCGCTTTTTTTGTTTTCATTTTTGGCATGGTACATGTCCTCCTGATTTACTTGCGTTTGGGTGCCAATATCACGTACATCGTATTGCCTTCCATGGAAGGAGCTTTTTCGACATTTGCGATATCGGATATACTGTCAATAAAATTATTCATAACTTTTTTGCCGACTTCGATCCGGGTGATCAGACGGCCGCGGAAACGCATGTCCACTTTGACTTTCATGCCATCAGCAATCCATTCTCTGGCGTGCTTCAATTTGGTCTCAAAATCATGAGTGTCGATGACCGGCGATAAACGCAACGGCTTGAGTTCGGTAACATGCTGATTGCGCTTCGCTTCTTTCAGCTTCTTCTGCATTTCAAAGCGATAACGCCCGTAGTCAAGAATCTTGCAGACCGGCGGAACGGCGTTGGGAGCAACACAAAGCAAATCGAGATTCTGCTCATATGCTTTTTCCAATGCTTCCCTGCGCATAAAAATGCCCATTTGCTCGCCATTGGCTCCAATCAGCAATACTTCTTTGAAACGAATGTTTTCATTGACTAATTCATCTGTTGTAGTTTTCTTTGTAATAATTTTACCTCCGTGACATATAAAAAGGTACTCATAGAGCACCCAAATAACACTTTTCACCGAAAAATCATGGTGATGCAGCATTGACCTATCTCCGAAGGAAATCAGGTGAGAAGAGTGCTTCTACTTTCTAACATCTTATTGCCTGTAAATAATAACACAAACATTCGGTGGCGTCAACGATGAATGACTTTCAATCTGACTCAAGATGACAAAATCTCAGCTTTCAGTTCTGCTAACAGCCAACAAATGACAACTCCTTATCCATTAATCTACCCACATCAGGAGACGATATGTTATAATCAGTAAGATTAACCGAGGTAATTTACTATGAAACTTAACAAAAGCTATTTCTTTACATTAAGAGAAAACGTCAAGGACGAAGACTCAATCAGCGGTAATCTGCTGGTTCGCAGCGGTATGATCAAGAAGAGTTCTTCCGGTGTATACATGTATCTGCCGTTGGGCTTTAAAGTGCTGAAGAAAATCGAGGCCATCATCCGCGAAGAAATGAATGCGGCCGGTGCCCAGGAAGTGCTGATGCCCTCCCTGATTCCCGAGGAAGTGTATATCGCTTCGGGCCGCCGGGAAGGATTCGGATCAAGCATGTTCTCCTTAAAGGACCGTTTCAATAAACCGTTTGTCTTGGGTCCGACGCACGAAGAACTGTTTGCAGCTGCAGCAGCTATGCATATTAAATCATATAAAGATATGCCTATCAACTTGTATCAGTTTCAGACTAAGTTCCGCGATGAACCGCGCCCACGGTTCGGCTTGATCCGGGTTCGTGAATTTATTATGAAAGATGCCTATTCCTTTGATACCGATATCGAAGGATTGAATAAGTCTTACCAACTCATGTTTGATGCTTACAAGCAGTCATTTGACCGCATGAAGATCAATTATAAGATCGTTACGGCTGATACCGGTGTCATGGGCGGTATGCTGTCGGAAGAATTTCAGGCCGTGACCGATATTGGAGAAGATGTATTGGTCTTGTGTGATGCCTGCGGCTTCGCATCTAATCTCGAAGTGGCGGCTTGCGTAAGCAAGGATGCCACATCAAACGTTCCGTTTGAAACCAAAGAACTGGTATTTACACCGAAAGCAAAAACCATCGAGGAAGTTTCCGGATTCTTCGGATTACCAGTTACGCAGTTTGTCAAAACGCTGGTTTACCTGGTGGATAACAAACCGGTGGCCGTCATGGTGCGCGGTGACCACGAGGTCAATGAAACCAAAGTGCGAAAACTGTTGGGTGGTTCTGCGATCGAACTTGCTCCGGGGGCCATCGTTGAAGATGTGACCGGCGCAGCTGTCGGTTTTGCCGGGCCGATCGAACTGAAGATCGATGTGATTGCAGATAATGAAGTAGTCAGATTGCGCAATTTTATCGTTGGCGCAAACCAGACCGATCATCACTTTAAAAATGTCAACCTTTCGGATTTCAATATCAAAGTCATCGGAGACGTCCGTCAGATCAAAGATGGTGACCGTTGTCCCAGCTGCTCGAATCACGTTCATTTCAAGCATGGCATAGAAATCGGCAACACATTTAAACTTGGTGAAAAATATTCCAAAGCGATGGATCTGCAGTATCTCGATGCTGCCAATCAGCTTCATCCGGTCGTGATGGGATCTTATGGGATCGGTCCGGGCCGCTGTCTGGCAGCTCTGGCAGAACAGAATCACGATGAGTTCGGAATCCGGTGGCCGATGGCTGTGGCCCCTTTCGAAGTCGCCATCGTCATTATCAACCTTAAAGTCGATAAGCAAGTGAACATCGGTGAACAACTGTACAGTCAGCTGCGAGAAGCCGGGATTGATGCTGTGCTGGATGACCGTGACGAGCGGGCCGGAGTCAAGTTCAATGACATGGACTTGCTGGGAGTTCCCTTGCGGATCACCGTTGGAAAAACCGTCGATCAGGATCTGGTCGAACTGAAGATTCGCGGTCAGAAAGACACCAAGCTCATCCCTGTCAGCGATGTTGCTGATCAGATAAAATCCTTTATACATGAACAACTGTCGAAATGACAGTTTTCTTTTGTAAGTTAGTCGAGTTTCAATGCATCTTATCCGTGAAATATATATAGTATTTTCACTTGTGCTATCCTATACTCGAGGAGGGTTCCTTATGAAGAAAAGTATGTGGATTATCATCATTGCCTTTTTGCTTGTACTCCCTTTTGCCTATCTCGAAAGTAAAAAAGAACTGGTTGTCGACGCCAAAGTTACAGCCGTAACCAGTGAGACCCATTTGAAACAAATCATACGCAGCATCCGCAGTAAAATGAACACCGGTTATCCGGTGTTGCCGGGAGCACCGGAATTTGCAACGGATGACCGGTCTGCCGCTAAACCCGATTTCACCGGAACCAACAATCAGATTGCCGGTGTCGATGAAGCCGACATCATTAAAACCGATGGTTTCTTCATCTATCAGCTGACCAACAACCGCTTACGCATCCTCAGAGCATTTCCGGTGGAGGAAGCCGGAGTGATCTTGGAAAAGACTTTTGAGGAAAATGCCTATTACTATCAGATGTTCTTGCACGATAATTACCTCGTATTGTTAGGCAACCGCTGGGAAGCCTATCAACCCGAGGACGATCAGAAACCGGATGACGGCGAACCCAAAGCCGATGAACCGATCGGCGGAAAGTCAATGATCTGGTGGGGAAAATCGTATCAGCGCATCGTCGTTTACGATATTTCCGATCGTACCGATATTAAGAAAGTCAAGTCCCTGGAAGTTGAGGGATATGGACTTGCTGCCCGTAAAATCGATGATAAAATCGTTCTTGTAACCAATAAAGGCGGTTACTGGGGGATGTATCGCGGCTTTGCCGAAGGTTCAACGGATGGAAGTGCAAATGACGTCAATCTCGATGAAGTTTTGCCTACATATCGCGTCGATGACGAAAAAGCAAAACTGATCGATGCAACCAGCGTCAAAGTTATCGGTATTCCGGATTCGACCGATATGACAACAGTCACGACATTGTCTCTGAGCGAAGGTTTCGCAACTGAGATGGAAGCTGTCATGGCCGGTGCTGCCACCGTCATGGCAACCCGTGAACACCTCTACATCGCTCACCAGAAGTGGCCGCAATATAATCAGATGACCGGATTCTATGACGGATCCGTCATAACCGAGATTTACAAGTTTAATATTGAAAACGGTATTGATCTTGTTTCAAGCGGTCAGGTCGAAGGTTATCTGATCAACCAGTTTGCCATGGATGAATATGACGGGAAACTGCGTGTCGCTACCACGACGCAAGTGTACAAACAAAATCAACAATGGGAAACCGAAAACCATGTCTTCGTTCTTGATTCAGCCATGAAACAGGTCGGTCATTTAGGTAATATCGCTAAAGGTGAAACCATTTACTCCGTACGCTTTTCCGGCGATCGGGCATACATGGTCACCTTTGAACAAGTCGACCCCTTCTTCGTCATTGATCTCAGTGCAAATCAGCCGAAAATTCTGGGCGAACTGAAAATCCCGGGCTTCTCGAATTATCTGCATACGATTGAAGGCAATATGGTCTTCGGTATCGGTAAAGACGTCAAAGTTGAATCCGACGGACGGCTAGTTACCGGCGCATTGAAGATATCACTGTTTGATGTCGCCGACGAGCTGAATCCGAAAGAACTTAAGAACCTGAAAATCGGTTCGGAATATACTTATTCGGAAGCATTGTACGATCACAAAGCTGTCCTGTATGTTAAGAATAAAAACCTGTTGGCATTTACAATCAATGACTACAATGTTGCTATTAGTTCTGATGATAAATATTACTATGTCAATCAGGCTGTGTTTGTTGAAATCGATCCCAATGGAAACCTGACTCTCAAAGGAAAAATCGAACAGATGCCGGCCGATAAGGAAGGCGACCATTCGATTCAGCGGATCGTACATATCGACGAATATGTATACCTGTTATCCGATCGTATGTTTACGATCCTCGACATCAATACCTTAGCAATCGTAAAGCAGATCAATAAGTAAGAAAACTCAATCAAGAACAAAGGACGGGTGACCGTCCTTTTATTTGCCTTCAAGCAGATTTTTTATGATTTCAATCAGATCCTGACCGGATACAGAAGACACTTCCATCATTGAACGGTTTTCCTCAATATAGAGGATGCTGTGTCGGTTAAATACAAAAGCCCTTGCCCTAGACACCTGATTCTGATCATCAACATGCTTTACTAAAAGTAAATCGACAACTAAATCCAACAAAAGACAGCTGTGACTGAGTGCTTGCCAGGATTCTGAAAGTGAGATGCCTTTGGAATTTTCAGTCAGATATCCCAAACTCAATGCTTTCTCTAGAGAAGGTTTCCCCTCAAAAACACCGAGCCAGCTGCTAATGGCTAACGCCTGATTTGATGTAAACTGATTTTCGATTTCCTCTTTGTCAAAATACAGACGGAAGGTCGATTCTGTTGCTAACCCGGTAAGTACCGCTTTGCGCTGACAGTCCAATGCACCGACTGCCGCTTTGATCGCACCACTGTCACCGACCTGATGAAACGGGACATCGATATAACGACCGTCGCCGATAAACTCCCGATAATCCGTAAGGCTTTGCTGAAGCGGGATCGGAAATCGGAGTGTATACACACCGGATTGCTGATCGATGGATATCCCCTGCCCCTGAGCAAAGACGACTGTCTTTTCACTGACATTGCCCAGTTTGATCAGCTGTACGCGAAAAGCGGTATCCGCTTTTGCCAGGATACTGAACATTGCATACATTTCCGGTCGAATGATCCCTTGTTGATCGATGATCTCTTGTTCGATCATGGATGATTTATCTTCGTCACTGATATCAGATTCTTGAAACTGATTGAAAACAGACATGTCAGTTGCCTGTGGGTATGCCTGTTTCAGCCATCCCAACATCGCCGGTGTACATTTGATGGTAATCGCCATTATTCGTCGCCTCCTGTTATTTGATCTTTGATGCCGTCTTTCAGGCTTCCCTTCAGTTCATTCATCGCATTTTCACGGACTCCGGTTTTCATGATCCCTTTGGCCAGAGGATTGTTGTTCATCACTTGGCTGACACTGAAATCACTGACATCCACTGAAGAACCTTTGGGTATCGGCAGCTTGTTGGCCAGTTTATCGATCCCGGCTTCTAGAACATTATCCAACACACCATCTAGAGCTCCGCTTTTAGCTCCTGAGCCGAAGTCCTTACCTTTGATCATCGAATCCATTCCGCTTTGAAATGCACTGTTTGCGATACTTACGGCTGCCTTTTTAAACGGACTGTCATCCAAGCCGTCTTTGATGACTTCCGTGACCGCATCGGCAATCCCTTTGGCCAAATGTTTGCCGGCATTTTTCGGATCTGCCATACCCTCACCCAGACCGGCTCCCATGGACTTGCCGGCAGTATAGGCAAGTTTGATGGATTTGCCAGCCGGACCGGTGACATGCGAAAGTCCTTCTATGGCCATATCCGCACCAAACTGTATGCCTTCAGCAGCTTTGGTCGCCATATCCCACCTTCCGGCTGCAGCCATTTGTTTGGCATATTCAGCTTCGGCAGCTTCCATAGCCGCCTTCAATTCTTTTCGGCGGGTTTCATTGGCCAATCCGATGGCAATATCCATCTCTGCCCTTTTCTTGGCCATTTGCTTCGTCAGTTTGTCAAACTCAGCCCCCGGACCGATTTCGCCCCGGTCTCTTGCCGTATATTCAAATTCGGCATTATTGGATTTGAGAATATTCGATAAATCCTGTTCGCGTTGCTGCAACTGTTTTAAACGATCTTCAATATTTTTGGTGTCATAACCTTTGCTGCCATAACCTTTGGCAGTTGCCTGCAACAGGGCCATCTCTTCCTTGACCGCAATCATAT
The DNA here is from genome assembly GCA_036677505.1 of Erysipelotrichaceae bacterium. Lineage (GTDB taxonomy): Bacteria > Bacillota_I > Bacilli_A > Erysipelotrichales > Erysipelotrichaceae > UBA2227. The sequence continues at coordinate 59,044 of JAVBWK010000028.1, read as the reverse complement.
CGGTCTGACGCTGAGTTATCCATTCATTTTTCGACTCAATGGCTGCCTGCTGCTCAGCCTTCTCAACTTCAACCATGTATTTTTCGTATTCTTTCGTCTGTACCTGATTCTTCAGATACTCCATATACTCTTCATACTGGTTTTTTAGCTGATCATAACCAGGATCACTTTTATCCGCAGTTTTATCAGATTCAAGCCATTGCTTTGATAGTTCGGCCATTTCATTTTGAAGATTACTTAACTCTTTGTTAATGATGTTTTCAGCTTCTGAATACGAGTCAAGCACATGCTGACTCTGATTTTCGGCATCAGCCTCAACAGCTTTGGCAATTTCCTGTGCGATTTTGGCTGAATCACCCATCAACGCCTGTTTGGCAGATTCAATAAGGACCAAAGCTGCTCCGGTCGTACTGATCGTCGCTATCGTATCGACGACAACGACCCCAAAGCTTTCACTGGATGAGTTTGTGACAAAATCAATTCGGATTTTCATAATACCACCTCATTTCGTTGGTTACAGGTATTGATTGACGGAATGATCGGACATCCGCCAAAACAGTGATCTACTTTCTCACATGTCGGACAGTGATTTCGATATCTCAAACGAAACCGTTGAAAGACTTCACTGTTAAATGCCTCTTCGATCGTGAATTTCGTCAAATCGACACTGATACTCTCATCTTTTTCAAAACTGCAAGGATATAACCGGTAATCATTGGAGATATATGCTGAGAAACGGCCGGCTTCACATGGCTCGATGGTTTGAATATCGATGTTGTGTGTATTGCTTAGCAATCCCGGAACACAACAGCTGTCAAATCCGGCTTTATCGATATGTTCTTTTTCGTTGAATAATTGAAAGAAACGGATGACTTTCGGATCCGATGCCCGCAAAACATTGCTTTGCCTGCCCAATCCGACGGGTTTATGAAGTAAAAAGATGATACGGTTAATACCAGGGGGCCAGTTATTATTGATCATTCGATCGATCGCTTCATCGATCGTTTCATTGCTGATCACATAGTGAATGTTTGTTTTGACTCCTGCCGCAACCAAACGCCGGATAGCCGAACATGTCATCTCAGAGCGATACCAGCTGACCGCCACTGCCCCGCAATACTTTTTCATCAGCGCAATATGATCTTCGGTAATTCCCATACCTGAAGTCGTAAGGTTAGGTATGACTTCATGGCGCTCACATGTTTTCAGAATTTCTTCAAAGTGCTCGTGCTGCTCAGGATCCCCTCTGCCTCCCAAAGCCACTTGGAAGGTCCTCCCTTCACACTGACGGATAATTTCACGAAATCGGTCAAGTGACAAATTGGGCTCGATGATATGATCTCCGGACTGATAACACTCGACTTTCGAAACTTTACATCTTCCCGACAGTCCGTGCAGGCAGTGACCCATGATCCCGATGTCGATCAGCTCCGGAAACTCCGCCATAAACGGATCCTTTCCGGTATAGTTGCCTTGGTGGTCTATGACATCGGATCGCAATGAAAATCCGGTTTTCGGATCAAACACCGTGACAAACCGATACGTGTGGTCAACCTTTGTTTTCATTGGTTTTCTTATCGATCAAAGGATAGACGATACCACCGATCACAAATATGGTTCCTGCGATGTATCCGCCATACATCCATCCGATGGCTATCAGAGGAGCATCAAGAAACAGACCGATCACAATTGCGGTCAAAACGATAAAAATCTCATGTTCGACCAGGCGCAGGTTTTTCTTGGTCCAGCGCGATAAATCTGAAGTAAGCAGACGTACAAACTTGAACAATCCCGTCTGTCTGCCTTCACCCAACAGATATGAAACGGTAAAACCGATGACCAAAGCTACAAAATACTTGTCAAATTTGTTTTTAGCACCTGAGAAACGGCTGTAACTGGCAAAATTATTCGCGATGATCAACCCAATACCCGAACCGATCAGCAAAAGAGTCTTCCCTTTCTCTTTTGAAAGCTGTAATGCCTCTTTAAACTGAGGAACCACCTCTTTGAGCGGACGCAGAGTTTTCTGCGGACCGTTTTTTAACATACCCTTAAACAATCGCTCACCAAAAGTGAAAATGATGACCCAGAAAATCGTCTTAGGGATGATATCGTTGTAGGTCGCGGTCAGAAAAACGACAAGTGATACGATGTTTCCGATAAATGAGGGAAGCAGATAAGGTTCTGCTGTCCAAAAAATCATATTGATCGAAACTACAATCAACAATCGAATACCTATCTTTTTTACTTGCGAAGGCAATGATTTGATTCCTGTCCGAAAAGCATTCTTGAACCACAAGTATAAGGTTTCAGTCTCCTTTTCAACGGGTTTGAAAAATGATGGCGGTAATACCGGCTCTGCTTTTGGCGGTAGTACCGGAATCTTTGGAAGAAACGGCTTCATAACACTCATAGACGACCCTCCATTTCTGAATTTATTATAAACAATCACAAAAAAATAAACTGTCATGATTTTCATTTGTCATTGACAAAATGTGACAAAAAAGCCCACTTGCGTGGGCCAGATACTATTTGAATCGCTTTCTTGGTGTATAGTGAGTATGCAGCAGTTTGTGTGAAACATGACCGCACGGTTCATGCAAGAAATTCTCGTACAGGGCTAAGATCTGAGAGTTCTTGTGGGATTGACGGACCGGACGGGCTTCATCTTCCGAATAGATAGCTTTTGCACGCAACTTCAACCATTCATTGTTGGGATACTTATTGCGGATAGTGGCATTGACGATCGACTGACCGCCGCCATTGATACAGCCACCCGGACATCCCATGATTTCAATGAAATGATACGGTGACTTTCCGTTGCGGATATCATCAAGCAACGGTTTTGCCAAGGTCATACTGTGAGCCACAGCCACCCGGATATCTGTCCCGTCAATCGAAATGGTCGCTTCCTTGATTCCATGGATACCGCGGACCGCTTCAAATTTGACATCATCCAACTCTTTATTGGTCAGTTTGACATACACGGTACGCAAGGCCGCTTCCATGACCCCTCCGGTAACGCCGAAGATGACACCGGCTCCGGTGTACTCACCAAACATATCCTGATCATATTCTTCATCATCGAGATAAGCAAAATCGATTCCATACAGCTTGATCAAGCGGGCAAGTTCACGCGTAGTCAAAACAGCATCGACATCCTTCATCTCATTTTTGATCATTTCCTTGCGCTCTTTTTCTTCTTTCTTAGCAACACACGGCATGATCGAAACAACATACATATCCTTTGGATTGATTCCTTTGGTTTGAGCATAGTACGACTTTAAAATCGCACCGAACATCATGTGCGGCGATTTGCATGTCGAAAGATTCGGGATCAGATCCGGATACTCAAATTCCAGATAGCGGACCCAACCAGGCGAACATGAGGTAATCATCGGCAGGGTTCCCTTATCACTGAAACGATGCAGAAATTCCGTTCCCTCTTCCATGATCGTCAGGTCGGCAGCATAATTGGTATCATATACCTTAGCAAACCCGATCCGGCGCAAAGCAGCTACCATTTTCCCGGTCACTCTTGAGCCGATCGGCATACCAAATTCTTCACCCAAAGAAGCACGGATGGCCGGAGCGGTCTGAACGATGACATGTTTCTTCGGATCGCTCAGAGCCTGAACGACCTGATGAATTTCTTCTTTCTCAGCCAATGCACCGACCGGACAGACATTGATACACTGACCGCACTGCATGCAGTTGACATTTGCAAAACTCTTATCCATCACCGGACCGACTTTCGTCTTGAAACCGCGGTCGATATAACCGAGAATACCCAGTCCCTGGACATTTTTGCACGTTTCGACACAACGCCCACACAAAATACACTTGGACGTGTCACGAACGATACCATAAGCTACATCATCATACGTGATGGCCGTGCGTTCTCCCTCATACTTCACATCACGAATGCCCAGACTGTCAGCCAGTGATTGTAACTCGCAGTTTTGATTGCGGATACAAGACAGACAGTCTTTGGAGTGATTGGAAAGGATCAGGCTGACCGTGTTTTTACGGGCATCGATGGCTCTGGCAGAGTGAGTAAACACTTCCATTCCCTCAGAAACGGGATACACACAGGCAGCACCCAAAGTACGTGAACCTTTGACTTCAACAGTACAGACACGGCAGGCGCCGGTTTGCGTACAGTCTTTTAAGTAACACAAGGTTGGGATCTTGATGCCGGCTTTGGAAGCCGCCGTCAATATCGTTGCTCCCGGCTCCACTGTGACCGGAATATTGTTTATTTTTAAATTGATCATGGTCAACCCTCCTATACCCGAACGACAGCGTCAAAACGACATGCCGTCATACAGGCACCGCACTTGATACATTTGCTCGGATCGATGACATACGGTTCCTTGCCGGGAATGCCGGTGATCGCCCCGGTCGGACACTGTTTCGCACAAAGTGAACACTTGCGGCATTTGTCTTTTATGATCGAGTAAGTCAGCAAGGCTTTACAGACACCGGCCGGACATTTTTTCTTAACGACATGCGCCAGATACTCATCCCTAAACAGCCGTAAGGTGGACAATACCGGATTGGGTGCTGTCTGACCCAGACCGCAAAGCGAAGTGTCTTTAATTTTATTTGCCAAATCTTCCATATCATGCAGCGTTTGCAATGAACCGCGGCCTTCGCATATATCATTGAGCATTTCTAGCAGGCGCTTGGTTCCTACCCGGCACGGTGTACACTTTCCGCAGGATTCATCAACGATGAAGTCCATATAGAACCGGGCAACATCGACGATACAATTATCTTCATCCAGTACGATCATTCCGCCGGAACCCATCATCGATCCCAATGCGACCAGATTATCAAAGTCGATCGGTGTATCCAAATCATCTTCCGTCAGACAGCCGCCCGAAGGTCCGCCGGTCTGAACGGCTTTGAAATTCTTATTGTTGGGACAGCCGCCGCCGATTTCATAAATGACTTCGCGCAGGGTCGTTCCCATCGGGATTTCAACCAAACCGGTATTGACGATCTTACCGCCCAAAGCAAATACTTTGGTACCCTTGGATTTTTCGGTACCGATCGATGCGAACCAGTCCGCACCTTTAAGTAAAATAATCGGAACATTCGCAAAAGTTTCGACATTGTTTATGATCGTCGGTTTGCCCCAGACACCGCTGATTGCCGGAAACGGCGGCTTGGGCATCGGCATACCGCGTCTGCCCTCGATCGAAGCGATCAAAGCGGTTTCTTCGCCACACACAAAAGCACCTGCACCCAAGCGGATCTCTATATCAAAATCAAACTTCGAACCTAAAATCTTTTTGCCTAACAAACCATAACTCTTGGCCTGATCGATCGCGATCTTCAAGCGCTCGACAGCAATCGGATATTCTGCCCGAATATACACATATCCATGATTGGCTCCGATCGCATACCCGGCGATTGCCATGGCTTCCAACACAGCATGCGGGTCCCCTTCCAAAATGGAACGATCCATAAATGCACCCGGATCACCTTCATCCGCATTACAAATGACATATTTCTGACCTTTGGGCTGGTTGGCCGCAAACTGCCATTTCAATCCGGTCGAGAAACCGCCGCCGCCGCGGCCGCGCAGACCGGACTTTTTGATCTCATCAATGACTTCCTGCGGACTCATCGATTCCAACGCTTTTCCCAAAGCCATGTATCCGTCCTGAGCGATATACTCATCGATATCTTCCGGATTGATGACACCGCAGTTTTTCAGTGCAATGCGCATTTGCTTGGCATAGAACCGGATTTTCTCGATTTCGAATACTTTTTCTTTGGTCTGCTCATCGATATCCGACAGTTCCAGTCGTTTGACCGGGCGTCCTTTGTACAAATGTTCAACGACGATTTCCTCGACATCCGACGGGGTGACATGACAGTAAAAGGTCTTATCCGGATGAATGGCCACGATCGGTCCTTTTTGACACAAACCGAAACAACCGGTCTTAATGACTTTGACTTCATCCTGTAAATCGAACTGACGGACATAGCTGCGAAATTTCTCGACGATGACATCTGATTGCGAAGATGTACATCCGGTGCCGGCACAGACGAGAACGTGAACGCGCTCCATCATAACGCTACGCCCGAAGAACCGACGGTATACTCAGTTTTTACCTTGCCTTTGCCAATATGCTCTTCCAGGATTTCTACTGCCTTTTTGGGATCGACCAAAACATACGTGGTTTTATCCCCTTGAGGTCCATACACTTCAACGATCGGTTCCAATGTACACATACCGATACAACCGGTTTGTGTGACGGTGACCGGATAATCGTTTTTCGCCGCTTCTTCGACCAGTGTCGTTAATACCGGACGGGCACCGGCGGCAATGCCGCATGTTGCCATTCCGACGACGATGCGATATTGTTGATTTCCTTCGCGCATACCGACCCGTTTTTTCGCTTCATCACGAATGCGCTGCAAATCGCTCAATGATTTCATAACTTTCCTCCCTTAAATATGGTGTTATCTGATCCGCTACATAATCTCTTAACTGAATCAAAACCGATGAATCATGGCATAACTCACGATCACCGATCGCGCTGATGATCTCTTCACTGTCGATAACGACCTTGTGATCATCAAAATCAAACGTAAATATCAGACGCCCTGCAGGAAACGCGTGGAAACATTCCATCCACGTCTGAGCCAAATCTCCCCAAGGCGGAGTATCCATGTGACTTCTTTTCATTTTCGCAACGACTTCCGTCTTTTGCCACGGTGATGATGAAATTGAGAATTCACCGTCACACATCGTACAGGTCATTTTCAGCAAAGGCAGTCCCAAACCGAATTTTCGTGTCGTACGAGTTGTAAAAAACGGATCCAATACTTTATCCAATACATCAGGTCTCATTCCGATTCCGTTATCGATAACCGAAAATCCACAAATGTCTTCACTTTTCTTACAGAAAACATTCACGGTGATCGAATTGGCTTCCGCCCGGATAGAATTGTGGACGATGTCTAAGATATGCATCGCTAATTCTTGCATCATAATGGTTCACCCCAAAATTCTTTCCACTGTTTACTGGTAATGTAATAATCTTTTTCATTGATATCGATCAGCTGATGAGCATCCGAATTATACAGCCACAGTACTTGTGCAAAACGCGGATGGGATCTGATCAGTTCAATCTGATGAATCGGCTTGGTCACCTCGATCCCGCTGACCGACACATCTGAGGGAATAAATCCCAACTGACGGATGATTCCATGGCTTTTACCGACAGCATGGGCAAAGGCACATTTTCCGCCACATGACTGTGACATCGCAAGGACTTCTTTCAGTGATGCCGTGGTGGCCATGGAAAGGCATACGTTTACCTTGCCGCTTACTTCATCATTCTCATCATAAATCAACTGTCTTCCAAAGAATTTCTCATTGTTTTCGATTGGCAGCAAAACCGTTTCCAACCAACGGTCAAAACGCATGCAATCTTCCAATCGACGGAAATAACACAAAATATGGACTTCCTCACTGCTGGTCACCTCAACGCCGTGGATCACCGTGATCGGCTTACCGATGGCTGCTTTAGCGATGGCCGGCTGCTGTTTACAGCTGTTGTGGTCGCATATCGCTATGACATTCAATCCCTTCAGAATCGCCATGTTTAAAATATTATTAGGCGTCATATCATCATCGGCACAGGCCGAGAGAGCTGAATGAATGTGAAGGTCGGCAAACATGTCAGACACCTTCGCTGATCAGTATTCTACAAATTTCAAAAGCCGATAATGGCGACTTCAATATCAGAAAATCTTCCTCATTGGCCTTATCAATGGTTTCAGGCTGCACCTGAGCATCATGAGCAATGATCACACACGCCAACTCCCGTAACAAAGCAACGGCAATAATGTTTGGATGCCCTAAAATCGTAATCCAGGCATCGTTGTTTTTAGCATGACCCATGACCCAACTCAGCAAGTCACCGATGAAGGCCTGATGAATCTCAGGATCTTGCGATGAGACACTGATCTTCTCAAATCCGTATTTCTCAATCAACACAGAAGCTTTCATGTCATATCTCCTTTACATGGATGATTCGGCAATCCTCAATCATTGAGTTACCGGCCACGATTTCCTCAGCCATGACCCGACACGACGGATATCCGCACGCCCCACAGTCATATCCCGGAAGTTTCTCAAGCTGTACATTGATTTTGGTAAATTCTGCCATTCGTTCCTTCAGCGATTTCATGTTCGAACGATTGAACATGACCGTTTCCTGAAGGATGTCTTCCAGACTCAGTTTCTCAGGCGATGCAGTAGCATCGGCATGATGACGGCGGCTGTTGATCGATGCTTCAAAAGGATTTCCCCATAAAGTATTTCCGCCGATACAGCCATTGATACAGTTTGATAACCAGAGCAAATGCTCGCCTTTCAGCTGACCGAACTCTGCCAAATCAAGGACCAGCTGTACTTTCTTCAATCCATCCGCCACGATAGTCGAGGAATGCGCTTCATCTTGCACAAACAGCTCCGAAGCTACGGAGCATATACCTTTGGCACACAACTCGGTTGTGAGCCGGTTGCTGTTGCGAATGCGGGCGATTTTCGGAAACAGATCGACCAATGAAATACAGTGATCGATTTCCGATGATTTATTACCGTAGGGATACTTCCCCAGCGGCAGTTTCGCAATGCACTCACACAAGTAAAAAATCCCAATGTTTTCATTTTCATGTTGTTGTCGAATACGCTTAGCCGCAATTTCCGCTGTCAATTCAAACGGAATCATATTGGATAACAACATGGGATACTTCATCTGAACCAGCCGGTTGATGACCGGACAGAATGATGAAATCAGATAACCGCCAGGATTGTCTCTGCGGTATTGCTGAACATGCTCGTAAATCGCACCTTCATATGTACTGAGCTCAACAACTTCATCGAATCCCATCTCGATGAAGGTCTGCATCAGCTGCTCGATTTCTGCCTGATTATGGCATTCACCGAAAACAGCCGGCGGTAACAGGGCGATCTTCTTTTCATACTGTGATAAGTCTTCCAAGGTACTGCCTTTGGCTTGCAGTCCCTGATGGACACAGGCGTCCAGACATTGTCCGCAATTGATACATTTCTCACGGTTGATGATGATTCTCTGATGCTGCATGGACAGTGCTTCGGTCGGACAGATCCGGATGCACGCCATACACTTCTGGCATTTCTCCAGGGTATAAGTAATGACACTCATAATACTTTAAACCCAATGACCAAATCCGTTCCTTGAGGTGATGTCGTCAGCGAAAATTCATCGCAGTTGCGCCTGATATTCGGTAATCCCATGCCGGCACCGAATCCAAACTCTCTTGCGGTGGCTTTTGCGGTCGACCATCCCGGGGTCATTGCCTTTTCAACATCCTCGATTCCCGGACCTGTATCCGAAAACCGTAGTTCACATCTTCCCTCTGCAGTTAACGATAACACGACTTCACCTCCGTACGAATGGATGATCATATTGATCTCCGCTTCATAACACGATATAGCTATGCGCCTCAATACATCCGAGGAAACACCTAATTGCTTGAGTATTTGCTTGATCTGACTCGAAATCCTTCCGGCATTGGCATAATCTTCCTTCTCTACCCGAAAATGCTGATGGATCATATCTAGATGACGGCCGTCAGCAGGCCGTTGCTGTAAAGGATGCCGCAGGCATCATACATGGATGCTTTGGTAGTAAAAACATTCATACCCATTTCATTAGCCAATGTACAATCCTGATCGCTCATCGTCTTGCCGCGCACAAATATTACGATATTGATATCCAACATTTCTGCCGTACGAAGCGACTGCGCATGGACCAAACCGGTAACTAAAATCGTCTTCTCACTGTCGCTTTGAACTAAAGCCAAGGCATCACTCATCAGATCGGTCGCTGAGACGTGCTCGAATTCCCGTTGTAAACAATCGGGATCACTGATGCACAAAGGCTCAGCTTTCAGCAGTTGTAGGATTTTCGTCAAAGTCATGCCAATACCTCGTTTAAACGCTCTTCGCGCTTCGTTTTCGTCTCTTGCTCAACAACAAACCGGATGAATTCCTCAACCATCTTTGATTGCGTGGCATTACCGTAGACACGACCGTCAATGATGGCTACCGGAGCCAAACCGCAGGCACCCAGACAGCGTGTCGCATCAACCGAAAACAGCTTGTCTTCACTGGTTCCGTTGACCGGTGATTTCGTCAGTTCGACGACCCGGTTTAACAGTTCCTGAGCTCCTTTGACATAACATGCTGTTCCCATACAAATGTTGATTACATGCTTGCCTTTGGGCTCTGTCGTAAACTGGGTATAAAATGTCACTACACCGTAAACTTCCGCAACCGATACACCGGTCGCCTGGGAAATTTTGTCCATAGCTTCAAAAGGAATATACCCCAGCTCATGCTGAACATCATGCAACATCAGTTTTACCGGACCCTGACGGCCGCTGTGACGTGCTACGATCTGTTCAATCGTTTCCAAAGACTTCTGATTTAACCGCTCCATATCTTTCACCTCCTTTTATATGATTAAAAATCAAACTTTTTTCGCATGATTTTTATTCCCAAATCCAATAAAAAATCAAATCCGACACCGATCAGGATGATCCATATCGTCCAGGCAAAGACAGCCGTCGTATCCAGAAAAAGTTTCCCCAAAAACATCGACTTGCCGATCCCGACTTGTACCTGCCCCAAAACTTCCGACATAATGGCTACTTTGAACCCCAAAGAAACACCGGATTTCAGTGATGAAAGTATGTAAGGCAGCATATTGGGACCATAAACATTCCTAAACTTGTTGGCCCGTGTTTCCGGATACATCGCCAAGACATCCAACAAGCGTCGATCGACTGATTTAACGCCCATCTTCGCCGATTCATAGAATATCGGAAAAAGAATCAGAAATGATATAAGCAAAACACTTTGTTCACTGCCTAGCCAAATCAAAGCAATGATGATAAATGAAATGTTGGGAATCGTTTTTATTGCTGTCACAAACGGCATAAAATAGTCATCGATTTTACTTCTTAAAGCGCAAACATAACCCGAAAGAATCCCAAGCACTAAAGCCAACAGTAACCCCTGAAATAAGCGGCTCAGTGTGGCGGCGATACTCACATAAAATTCGATTTCCCCCAGTTGATCCATCATGGTCAAAGCAACATCCCAAGGATTCGGAAGCAAGATGTCATTAGCAATCGATCGTGCCGCAAGCCACCAGCCCAAAGCCAGGATAACCACCGTCACCAGTCTGCGTCTTTTCATTCCATCACCTCGCAGAGATTGATTTTACCTACGATAAGATTATAACATACTAGTTGATAATTAGTTCACGAATATTTGTTAAGCCAAATAACCTGAGGAAAGCTACTAACTCATCTTCTGCATCCAATGCTTTTTCAATTCTTACATTCATTCCTTTAAACACGCTGGCAACCAACGCAGCACTCGGCAAGCCCAGTTTCTCTGCTGTCAATGCTGTAATATCAGCCTGCAGTGTCGAATTTTCCGTCCAACACTGATCCACATATGCTTTCATGGCAGCAATTTCATTCTCGATGACTTCCTTATTTTCTTTATAAGAACTTTCGAGAACGAAGATCGCGGCCTGCGGATAATTTTCAGTTTGCGTCGATTCTTTCCACAGTGACTGAAGATTACCGATGATTTTAAGATCTTTTCCCAAGTCCTTAGCCTTTGCCATCGTTGCAGCGGCCAAGGGCTGCGCAAGCAATGCGGCATCAGCCTTCCCTGTCAGCAACTGTGCCTGAGCATCATTGACTGATGGGAAGTATATCTGCGTCATTTGAATGCTTAGTTTTTCTTTGACCGAATCAAAAATCTTCTGCGGTACCGCGTTTTCCCCAAAAAGTGCCAGCGTTCCTTCACTATTAAATACATCCTCATTTTCCCCTACTATATACAAGTTACCCCAAGTGACCACGCCCCATAAACGGTATTGTGTTGAATTCTTACTGATCAGCATCGCACCCAGATTGACCGGTGCAATAATGATGTCATGCTCCGGATTTGGACTGATCAGCGCTGCCTGCAATGGATCTGTTCCGCTGATGATGTTTACAGAATGTTTTTCCTGCTCTAAAACTGGGATCACGGCAATCGACGGAGCACCCATCGGCACTAATATTGAAAGTGTGACTTCTTCTTTTTCAGGGACACATCCCATCAAAAGAATCATAAGAAGTATTCCTGTTGTTATCTTGTTTCTCATGGTTCATCCTTTTCATCAGATCCAATCTGACTCAACCATTATAGCATAACATGATATTTTGTTCACATATTTTTTGATATTTTGTGAAAATTTTCATGAATCATAATTCATATTTATCCGACTTTTTCCGACAAAAAAAGAGCAAGATAATCTTGCTCTGAATATTACTTCTTCTCTTGGATTTCCAGCAGCAGTTTGGCAATGAACTCATCCACCGGCAGAGTCTCACTGGATTGCTGACCATAACGACGGATATTGATTGAGTTATTGGCCATTTCCTCGTCACCCAATACCAACTGAACCGGAATCTTGGTGATCTGTGCTTCACGGATGCGATAACCGAGCTTTTCATTGCGATCATCGACTTTAACTCGGATATCCAAATCTTCCAGTCGTTTGGCCAGTGCGTAAGAAGCCTCGCTGTGCAGTTCCGGATTGACCGGGACGATCACTGCCTGAACCGGGGCCAGCCACAACGGAAATGCTCCGCCGTAGTGTTCGATCAATATTCCGATAAAGCGTTCGACAGACCCGTAGATGACGCGGTGCAGCATGATCGGACGTTTTTTAGATCCATCCGGTGCGATATAGTTCAAATCAAAACGCTCCGGCAAATTCATATCCAACTGGATCGTACCGCACTGCCATACCCTGCCCAACGAGTCACGGATATGGAAGTCCAGTTTCGGACCGTAGAAAGCTCCATCTCCCGGATTGATTTTACAGTCTTTTCCGGCAGAATGACAGGCTTTTTCCAACGCTGCTTCACTGCGGTTCCACACCTCGATATCGCCGATATATTTCTTTTCCGGCCGTGTCGAAAGTTCGATTGAATACGTCAGTCCAAACACCTTATAAATACGGTCGATAAAGTTGATCAGCCGTACGACTTCACTTTCAATCTGATCTTCCGTCATAAAAATATGGGCATCATCCTGAGTAAAGTTACGCACTCGAAACAGTCCGTTTAAAGCTCCTGAAGCCTCATGGCGGTGCACCAAGCCAAGTTCACCGACCCGCAAAGGCAAATCTTTGTACGAGTGCAACGAGTTTTTGTACACCAGCAAACCACCCGGACAGTTCATCGGCTTGATCGCAAAGGTACGTTCATCCAGTGTCGATGTATACATATTCTCGCGGTAATTTTCCCAGTGACCGGAAATCTGCCACAACTCCTGAGACAGCATGATTGGTGTCTGGATAAACTGGTAGCCCTCTTTGACATGTTCCTTCCACCAGAAGTTTTCCAGCAGATGGCGCAACATCATACCGTTGGGCAGCCAGAACGGAAAGCCCGGCCCGTATTCGCTGATCATAAATAATTCGAGCTCTTTGCCCAGTTTCTTGTGATCGCGTTTCTTCGCTTCTTCTAAAAGATGCAGATGCTCATCCAGGTCTTCCTTGGTTTCAAAACATATCCCATAGACACGCTGCAACATATCATTTTCGGCATCGCCCTTCCAATAGGCACCGGAAACCTTTAATAACTTAAAGTTTTTCAGTTCCTTCAGTGAGTCGACATGCGGTCCGCGACACAGATCCATCCAGTCGCCTTGTTTATACACCGAAATGACCGTATCTTCTTCGTTCATCTGCGAAATCAGATCGATTTTATATTTATCATCCCTAAACATGTCCAAGGCTTCCTGTTTGCTGACCTCGACGCGCACGATCCGTTTGCCGTCTTTCGACAGTTTCTTCATTTCAGCTTCGATTCTCGGTAAGTCTTCCTCACGGATCGCCTCGCCGCCCAAATCGATGTCATAATAAAAACCATCGGTAATGACCGGACCGACCCAAAACTTCGCCTGCGGATACAGATTCTTCACTGCATGGGCCATTAAGTGGGCACATGAGTGGTTCATGACGTTCAGACGTTCATGCTCTTTAATATTGATCATACCTTCACGCTCCTTATTGAAATAAAAAGACCCTCATCCAAAGGACGAGAGTCTCGCGGTACCACCTTAATTCACATTGCTGTGCTCTTGACTCCTTAACGCGGAAAACGGGTTCTTTTCGAAAAACCTACTCCAAGGCGGTAAACAAACCGTTCATCAGGAAGCTTTCACCGACCGCTTCCCTCTCTGATCAGAAAGGTATGTTGTTGTCCTCTTCACTGTATTTACTCTTTAGTTATACAAATAAGTTGACTCTTTGTCAATAACAATAACCTAAATCACGAAATTCCCTTGGTCAAACACAACGACTTCGCTTCCGTCAAAACGTGTTCCGACGATACTCATATCTGCACTGCCAAACATAAAGTCGACATGTTCCATCGACATGTTTGCTCCGGCCGCTAACAGTTCTTCTTCACTCATGTCATTTCCGCCTTTGACATTCATCGGATATGCCCTGCCCAAAGCCAAGTGACACGAAGCATTTTCATCAAACAGCGTATTTAGGAAAAGCACGCCGCTGTTGGAAATCGGTGAATTATGCGATATCAAAGCGACTTCACCAAGATACTTACTGCCTTCATCGACATTGAGAAGGTTCTTCAAAGCTGCTTCTTCTTTTTCGGCACTGAAATCAACGACCGCTCCATCCTTGAACGTTAACTTAAAGTTCTCAACCAATCGGCCTTGATAATTGAGCGGTTTTGTTGAAACGACCGTGCCGTTGACTCCGGTCTTCTTTGGCATCGTAAAGGCCTCTTCCGTCGGGATATTGGGATTGAATACGACTCCGTTTTGGGCATGTTCCGCACCCCCGGCCCAGTGATGATTCTCAACGAGTTCCACGGTCAGGTCGGTTCCAAAGCTGTTTTTAAAATGCAAAGATTTAAAGTTAAAATCATTGAGCTTCTGATTATAACCCGCCAAACGGGCATTGTGTGCAGCCCAGTCAGCCACCGGATCATTGGCTTCATCCACCCGGACCGAAGTGAAAATGGCTTCCCACAGTTTTTCGACCGCTTCTTCCTCACTTAACTCCGGAAATACTTTTTTCGCCCACGCGACCGTCGGAACTGAAACCAGCGACCACTGAGCCTTATTACCCATCATATATTCACGGTAACTCTTCAGTGCTTTTTGCGAGGCGACCGATACCCGCTGAATTTTCATCGGATCAATCTCAGCAAGCAGACCAGGGGTCGGAGCGTAGATACTTAAAGCACAGGCACCCTCATTCATAAAACTCTGATACTGATCGATCAGCCATGCCGGGATTTTTTCCAAACGCTCGACATCCGCATATGTATATGTGATCTTCTGGATCGGATCATCAGCCCAACGGACAAACACATACCCGGCTCCGGCTTTATAAGCTTCCTCGACACATAAACGTGCAAATTCATTGCAATCTGTTGTGGTTTGTATGACCAAAGTCTGTCCTTTTTGAACGTTGACACCGGTACAAACGGCTAACTGCGCATATTTTCTTAATTTTTCTTTCATGGTTTCCTTACTTTCCAAACGATACCGGCAGCATCGCCGCACCGATTAATCCCGGTTCATCCAACTGTGCCCCTCTGAATTCCACTGTACGCATGCCTGTATGAACATGCTGCATATAATACTCAATCATTTTATTAAAATACAGATCCTTTGATTTCATGACACCTCCACCGACAATAAAGGCATAAGGATCACACACATGGGCAATCGCGGAGAACATCATCGCAAAGTCAAATGCCATGGTATCCACGATTTTCAGTGCCCGCTCATCCCCGGCTTTGGCTAAAGCGAACAGTTCCCCGGCAGAAGTGATCTTATCATCGATCTGCTCTTTGGCTTTACGCACCAAAGAGGTTCCGGATGCCTCATTTTCCACCGCACCGACATTGAGATGATTGTATTTTTTGCGCGCCCGGTCAATGATGATATTGCCAATTTCCCCGGCATGACCGTGTTTGCCAGAAACTACTTTCCCATCGACGATCAAAGCGCCGCCAATCCCGGTAGAATGGGTCACATAATAGACGATGGGCAAGCCCTTCCCGGCTCCGACCAGAGCTTCTGCCAACCCGGCTACATTAGCGTCATTATCGACATATGTCGGCAAACCGAACTCATCCTGTAAAGTCTTTGCGATCGGATAAAACTCAAATCCCGGCAGATTGGTGGCCATCAGCATGACACCCTGAGTCGTATCAACCGGACCGGGAACTCCGACACCGATACCCGAACAATCCGCATATCCATCGATCTCTTTAATGCAGCGGATCAGGTTTTCCATAACCTTACTTGGACCATCCTGCGCATATGAGGGACTCTTTACCTCAGCCAAAATCTGACCGTCTGCCGTAACTTTTGCGACACGGACATTGGTACCGCCCAAATCGACCCCGATATATTTTTTCATATTTCGTTCACCTCTTTTTCACACTTTCTATTTTACAACAAAAAACCGGATAATTTACACATTATCCGGTAATAATTTACTTAACTTCGATGATTTTCATCATGTTGGCAGAACCTTCTCCGGTCGGATAACCGGCAGTAATGATTACGAGTCTGCCCGGTTCAATACCGAAATTCTTCGCAATGATACTTGCCAGTTCATCATCATTGGTCATCTCATTCTGGATGTCCGAATAAATCGGTATAACACCCCAGTTTGCCTCTAATTTCCGTTGTACACTCTTAGTGAAAGTGACAGCGAAGATAGGTACCGGCGGGCGGAACTTTGAAATTCTTCGTGCCGTCGAACCGCCTTGGGTAAAGGCGATGATAGCCTCGACTTCATCAAGATTCAATGCCGATTCACATACGGCAATCCCGATGGCATCCTGTAACGTACGACGGCCGGAAGTGATCGCATGATCCAGCTTATCGCGATACGGCAAGATTTCCTCGATGCTTTTTGCGATGATATCCATCGTCTGCACGGCTTCGATCGGATAATCACCGACCGCCGATTCACCGGAAAGCATGATACAGTCCGTTCCGTCTAAAATTGCATTAGCCACATCACTGGCCTCAGCCCGGGTAGGACGCGGATTGGACATCATGGATTCAAGCATGTGCGTCGCCGTAACGACCGGTTTGCCAAATTCATTGGCCATCGAGATGATTTTCTTCTGATAAATCGGAACAAGTGCGGTGGATACTTCCACGCCTAAATCCCCACGGGCAACCATGACACCATCGGCGACTTCCAAAATATCTTTGAGATTATCGACACCTTCCTGATTCTCGATCTTTGCGATGATCTGAACTTTCGGTTTGCCCTCTTCAATCAAAATTTTCCGGATAGCCACTACATCCTCAGCCCGCCGGACAAAAGAAGCAGCGATAAAATCGACATCATGGCGCGCACCGAAACGGATATCCGCATCATCTTTCTTTGATATAAACGGCATCGAAAGTTTGACGTTTGGAACATTGACCCCTTTACGGGTTTTGATGACCCCCGGATTCTCAATTCGGCAAGTCAGTTCCGTGCCATCATTCTCCAAAATCGTAAGGCGCATTTTCCCGTCATCGATCAATAAATAATTGCCTGGAACGACATCTCTGAACAATTCGGGTACAATGATCTGAAATCTCTCATTGGTGCCCACGACATCTTCTTTGGTTACTTTGACGATATCCCCTTTTTTAAAGGTCAGCACGCCATCCTTCATGACACCGCAACGGATTTCAGGTCCTTTGGTATCCAGCATGATCCCAAGATTATAGCCGGTCATGTCACTGACCGAACGGATCATCTCAATGCGGGTCAAATGCTTTTCATGATCCTCATGCGAGAAATTCAGCCGGCAGATATTCATACCGGCCGCTGCCAGCTTCTCGATCATCTTTGGTGATTCGCTGGCCGGTCCCAATGTACAGATAATTTTTGTTTTTCGTAGATTTAACATGATTCCTCCTAAACGAGCCGCTCATGCAAGGCAAACAGCGGTCTGCGTGATTTTTTCGGTAAATTCAAGGCTTCCTCGATGGGCGTCGAAACGATTTCATTGCTGACCATACCGACACAATGACCGCCGACTCCGGCCAACAATAATTCTACAGCCTTATCTCCCATCCGCGTGGCAAGAACTCTGTCAAAAGCTGTCGGCGAACCGCCGCGCTGAATGTGACCCAAGACGGTCGACCTGCCGGAAAACCCGGTTGCTTTCGATATCTTCACCGCCAGCATCTCAACATCGGTGATTTTCTCACTGATGATCACGATGGCATGACGTTTCTTCTTCACCTGCTCATAATAGCGCAGCTGCTCCAGCACACTGGACTCATCATAGCCTGCTTCAGGCGTGATGATGATTTCCGCACCGCAGGAAAGACCGGAATAGATGGCCAAATCCCCACAGCGGTTACCCATGACCTCGACGACAGAACAGCGGTGATGCGATGAAGATGTATCCCGCAGTTTATCAACACAATAGATCACGGTATTGAGTGCCGTATCAAAACCGATCGTATAATCAGTCGATGCTATGTCATTATCTATCGTTCCGGGCAATCCGATGCAGTTGACACCAAGTTGTGTCAAAGCCATAGCCCCTTTGTACGTCCCGTCTCCGCCGATGACCACCAATGCTTCTATGCCGCGGTTCTTCAAATTCTCTACTGCTTTATTCTGAACGCTAAGTTCTTTAAATTCCGGTAATCGGGCACTGCCTAAAATCGTACCGCCCTTGATCATAATATCACTGACCGTACTTCGTTCCATTAAGAACATATCATCCTCAACCAAACCGCGATAACCGTTATTGATACCATAGACTTCCAGCCCATGATAGATCCCGCTGCGGGTGATTGCCCGGATGGCCGCATTCATTCCCGGCGAATCTCCTCCAGAAGTCAATACGCCGATTTTTTTCACCATTGGGTCACCTCATTTCTGTTCAATGATAACATTTTCTCAAATCCTTGGGTAGAGATTTTTAACCTTTTCGCCGGTTATTCCCACGCAGATTCAACGGAATGGCCAAGGCTTCGATACGTTCCATAATCCGGATAGCCTTGATTTCTTCCTTCTCACCCTTCTGATTGTACATGTAGTGATTTTTCAGACTGTTTAGATCCTCATTGCTGGTAAACCAGGTGGTTTTCCGCCGTTCAGCCCGATCATTGAGAATCGGCAGCAATATCTCATCCCGGACCCAAGAGGTTACACTTTCGGCACCGATATCATCGAAAATCGCGATATCCGCAGATTTCACCTTAACCAAAACATTTTCGAATTCCTCCCGGTTGTCGAGATAGCTCTTCAATCGCTGTACCAGGGTTGAAACATGAACGAATGCCACGGTTTTCCCGTTTTTTGCCATCATATTGGCAACACATGCCACAAGATAGGTTTTACCGGCTCCCGGCAGTCCGTAAACATAATATCCCTTTTCCAGCGGTGAACGTACCCATCGGGCCATCAAATCAACGATCCGCAGGTATTCATCCGATTCCTTATCCAATTCCAAAGATGCCAAAGAAAGAGTCGCCCAATGCTCCGGCATATCGGAGATGATAAATTTCTTCAGATGAGCACGCTGATTTTCCTCTTCAGTCAGATATTCACATTTACGGATCTGACGCATAAGCACGCCGTTATCCACGGTCATATCCAAAATCAGCCCACGGTCATTTTGTCTGCACATATGCAATCCCTGACAGCCGTTACATAAGCGGACATTGACCAGCCAGTGCTGATAACGTTGTGCAAACGGTTCAATATCGGCCGGTGTCAGCTGATGTTTCCGCATAAACTCTATGATTTCCGGCTGAGTCAGCAGTGATTCAAACATCGCACGCCGCTGCTGCTTCAATTGATCATTCAATTCAAACTCTAAGGATACCTGCTTCATTTAGCTGCCTCCTTTGATTTTCTTAATCAGTTTCTCCCGATCGATCGGTTCATCCGAAGTCGTTTCCTGTTGCTGCTGATACCACGATGGAAGCACATCCGGCCGTGCTGATTTTCCTTTGGCCGGCTCCCTCAGAGTCTGAGCCAAGGCTTCTTCCTTGGTCGACACATTCAATCGGATCCAGCTTGCAGCAATTTTTTCTACGTAACTGCGGCTGAGTCGCATCTGATTGTTTTGTAAAACATATTCTAACAGCACATTGACGACTTCCGGAGCCAGTTTCATTTCCAGGATCAGATGTTCGATCAGTTTTTTGTCTGCGGCCGATACAGCCACTCCGTTTTGCTTGGCCTGTAAAAAAGCGATCGATGTGGCCGTATACGGATCTTGTGGAAGCTGTATGTCAATACCTTTGAAACTTCGTACTTTCTGTCTGAACTTCTCGGCATCCAGTGTCTGATCCTTCAGTCGGATACTGCGCGAAACCAAAACGCGCATATCATCTTCGCTGATACCGTAAATCGTAGCACATTCCTCGATCAGACGCATATTTTCCACGGTCCTGGCAGATAAAGGAAAAGCCAGCGGGGAGATATCACGTAAAAACTTCTGCGTATCGAACTTGATTTCAAGGTGGCTTGCCACTTGGATCTTCGGTTTTGTCAGCTGGAAATCCTGCTCGAACTCATGATCCCAGTGAACCAGTTCATCCGCCTTCAATGAAGCGCTGACGGCTTTAAAATCACTGAAATCACTGACTGGTTTGCTATAGTTTTGCTTAATGGCATCAAACCTTTTCTTGCCGATCACACTGTAAAGTCTTCTTCCCAATACTTCATGAACCAAAAAATCATCAATCAGCATCGGCAGTTCTACCTGCCACAGGTAAAAATCTGTCCCGTTGACCGCTTTTTTAAAGGTCCGGATCAAATGAGCACGTTCGCATTGCATACGGGCCTGCTCAAGCCGGTCAATTGTCAGATTGCTGTGATCGAGCAGCGGCTGATGTGTTGAAAACTGTTCACTGCAAGCGATCGTCATGACACTGCTATATAATATGATACCATCATGGCCGATCAGCGGAAGATAACAAGTCATCAATGAGCACATCTCATCATTGCTTAATGACCGCTTGATGCGCAGGCTGATTCCGTCATTGGCTTTTAACATGCGCATCACCTCCGATATTCTGCAATAATCCTGTTACGATAATTTCTAAATCATCGAGATTCCCGTTGTTATCGATGACAACATCGGCTCGTTCCATTTTCCGACGCTGGTCCATCTGATAACTCATCAAAGCAAGTGCCTGAGACTTGCTTACTTTACGCTTACTGACCAGTCGGTCGATTCGTACATCATCCTGCGCGGCAACGACCCAAACCTGATCAAATTTATTCTCCCAACCGCTTTCATATAACAACGGGATTTCCGCAAACATCATTTTTGCATGATGACGGTCAAAATATTCCAGCATTTTCTTTTCAACCAACGGATGGATCAATGCTTCGACCCGTTCTTTCTCATGTTCATTTTCCATTATTTTCGCAAAGAGTATTTTTCGGTTGACGCGATGATCTTCGATGATCTCATCACCATACATATCTTTCAGCCGGGTTTTGACAAACGTATCGAAATCATAGAGATCGGCGACGACTTCATCGGCACTGATCAGCGGCCAGCCGGCCTTTCTAATGATTTCGCACACCGCACTTTTCCCCGAACCCATCGATCCGGTGACAGCGATTTTCAATCCTTGATTCGGTGCTGACAGTTTTGACACAGATACGTCCCCCTTCCTGAAACCCGGATTTTGATGATTGGTTCTTGACACACCCGACAAGGTTTGCCCTTGCGCATATGAACATTGAGACTGAGCTGAAAGCGGCCGGATACACCCAAAGATGAGGTATAAGAGCGGATAGTCGTTCCGCCATCCGCAATGGCTTGGCTCATAATCATTTTAATGCAATCTGCGATTTCGTTAAAGCGTTTATATGAGATTTTACTTACGGCCGACTCCGGATGAAGACGGGCACAAAAACATATTTCATCGGCATAGATATTTCCGATCCCCGCAACAAAGCGCTGATCGAGCAGAAAAGTCTTCAAACCGATTTGTCTCTCTGATGCCATTTTTTTAAGATAGTATCCGGTCAAACGGGAATCAAAGGGTTCAAGTCCGAGTTTGGCTAAGCGCTGATCGATCTGATCGGGTGCAAATATTTCCAATCGTCCGAATTTACGGACATCGTGATAATGTAAATACAACCCATTGTCAAGATGAAAGACTGCATGGGTATGTTTGTCCATCGGCTGACTTTCATTGCGGACGTAAAAACGCCCTTCCATCCGCAAATGGACCATCAGGATGACATCTTCAACCGTATACAATGCATATTTGCCGCGCCGAGCAAATCCGGTAAACCGCTTATTGATCAGTGCCTTCCGGAAACTTTCAATATCCCCGCTGACAATAGGCAGGTAATGGATTTCGATGTCCGTTATTTTCAAGCCGCCGATCAGATATTCCAGGGTACGGACGACCGTTTCTACTTCCGGCAGTTCAGGCATGATTATTTTGCCTCATACCAGCTCGACCCCCAGGCCGTCGAAACTTCCAGCGGCACATTCAGACTTACTGCCTGTTGCATGGCTTCGACCACCAGTGTCTTCACTTCACTCATCTCATCCGGTGCCACTTCGAGTAAAAGTTCGTCATGCACCTGCAATAACAGATGGGATTTCAGCTGACGCTGCTTCAGCTGCTTTGCCACCCGGATCATCGCTACCTTGATCAGATCGGCTGCACTTCCTTGGATTGGCGCATTCATGGCTGCCCGCTTGCCGAACTCACGCACTGAATATATCCGGTCATTGATTTCCGGTATTTCGCGGCGGCGGTTGAACAAAGTCTTCACATAGCCGTTTTCTTTACAGAAATCGACCGTACGATCCATATACTGTTGGATTTGCGGGTACCTGCTCAAATATACTTCAATGAATTTTGCTGCATCTTTCCGCGAAATCGACAGCTGAGCAGCCAGACCAAAATCAGAAATCCCATAGATGATCCCAAAGTTGACTGCTTTGGCTTGTCTGCGCATCAGCGAGGTCACCTGGTGGGATTCTACCCCGAACACATCCATCGCAGTCTTTGTATGAATGTCCAAGCCGGTTTTAAAGGCCTCGATCATGGCTTTTTCATCGGCGATATGCGCAAGGATACGCAGTTCGATCTGAGAGTAGTCGGCACTGAGCAGTTGCCATCCTTCTTTTGCCAAGAAGGCTTTGCGGATTTCACGGGTTTCCTCACTTCGAATCGAAATATTCTGTAAATTGGGGTCGACCGAAGACAATCGTCCGGTCTGCGTTGAAATCTGGGAGAATACGGTATGTATCTTACTGTCTGATCCAACGTATTTCTTCAGACCCTCTGCATACGTACTGTATAACTTCTGATACTTCCGGTATTCGATGATTTCGTCGACGACCGGGTGTTTACCGGCCAAGTCCTCGAGTACATCGACGGCCGTGGAACGTTTGGAATTGGAGGGCAGCTGCAACTGGTCAAAAAGCACTTCAGCAAGTTGCTTGGGTGAATTGATATTGAACTGACTGCCGGCCAAGAAATAGATACGGTCGCTCAAATCATTGATGCGCTCCAGAGTCTTAACTGAGATATCCTCAAGGGTCTGCTGATCGATAAGAATGCCTTGCTTTTCCATTTCATACAAATCAAAAAGCAGGGGAAACTCAATGTTCTTATACAGCTCGGCCATTTCTTTGTCGATAAGCCGCTGATAAATCAGTTCACATTCGCTGACTGCGATTTTTGCCTGTTGGGCTGCCGACTGTTTCGGGTCTTCTTTGGCAACCGAAATGCCCCATTTGTCTTTCAGTTTGTCTTGAGTGGTCAGCATCGTATCATCCAGAAAAGCCAGCAACATGATATCATCCGAAAATCCTTCAGCTCTCAATCCCCAATGGTCAAAAATGTGCAACAGAAGTTTGACATCATAGCCGACTTTCCGATAATCACTTTCCAGCCATTTCCTCAACATCGTATGATCATCCTGTTTATCAATGTAAGTCACAAGATTTCCGTCACTGATCACAAATCCTTCACAATCTGCCCGAAAACCGCGGCCGGTAGGCTGATATGCCAGAATAACGCAATGGTCTTTAAAGAATGACGAATCAAGTCTGGACCAAAATTCTGAATCAGAAACCTTATCGTCGTTTTCTTTGCGGTGATTGACGAAGATTTCCTGGATCATCCGATCCAGCGAACGCATTTCGTACTGACGGAAAAATTTGCCCATGCCTTCGAGGTCCGGTCGGTTGGCCAACTGCTCGATATTCATGGTCAGCGGAACGTCTTTTACGATCGTGGCCAGTTCTTTCGATAAACGGGCCTGTTCGACATTCTGTTCAACCGTTTCTTTCAGTTTTCCTTTCAGCTGATCGACATGTTCCAGTATGTTCTCGAGATTATTGTATTCTTCCAGCAGTTTCATGGCGGTTTTTTCACCGACTTTCGGAATTCCGGGAATGTTATCGGACGGATCTCCCATCAGGCCCTTCAGATCGCATATCTGACTGGGTGTGAGTCCATATTCGTTCTTCAATGTATTTATATCCACGGTTTCAAGTTCGGTAATGCCTTTTTTCATCAGCATGACTTTGGTCGTATCATCGATGAGCTGAAGTAAATCGCGATCGGAGGTCAGTATCGTCGTCTGCCAGTCAGGATATCGCAAGGCCATAGTTCCGATGATATCGTCTGCCTCATAGCCGTCGACTTCCACCCTTGGATAATTGGATGCATCCAAATACTGTCGGACCAAAGCAAACTGATCGATCAGTTCCTGTGGAAGTTCTTTGCGAGTCCCCTTATACTGCGGATACTGCTGATGTCTGAAGGTCTTTTTGCCTGAATCAAAGGCAAAGAGAATGGCATCGGGCTGAAGCATTTGCAAAGCTTTGTTGACCATATTCGCAAAACCGAAGACCGCATTGGTCGGCTGACCAAACGAAGTGATCATCGGTCGGGTATAAATCGTCGCATAGAAAGCACGGAATACCATGGAATTCCCGTCAACAAGCAATAGTTTTTTCATAAAAATTCCTCCGTACTTATTGTATCATAATCCGTTGCTCAGGATAAAAAAACCTCGCTAAGCGAGGTCATTGTCCGATGGATTCAAGCAAAGAGAGATTCTCAAACATGATGGTAAGATAGTCTTTATTGCTTTCAATATCGTTAGCTGTCAGTGAATGAAGATTATGCAGATTGATCTGAACCAGATTGAGTTCAGTCCGTAACTGATTGTAAAGTTCGCGCAAATCCTCTGAGAGGTTCGGCTCAAAAGCAATGTACTGAACCCCGTCAGCCACGATTCGCTGTTTGATGATTTGCATTTGCTCATCATTAGGAACGACACCATAGCGTGAAAGGATGATCGGATACACGCTGACTCCATACGCTTTTTGCCAATTGCCGAAACTTGGTGTGATCGATACGAACTTCATGGTCAGACGCCGGGCTTTAAGCGATTGAAATTCTGCGTCAAGTCGGGCAAGTTCAGCAGCCAGCAGTTCGTAATTCTCTTCAAACATTCTCTTCTCTTCCGGATAATTGTCAATCAGCCAGTCACGGATATTTTTGGCCATTGATGTCGTTGCAATCGGATCGATCCACAGGATCGGATCTTTTCCATAAACATCCACGCGGTCAAAAGCCATACCTTCGTAATATTTCGACTCTACGATGACTTCACTGTTGGATACATATGCTGTCGTATACCGCTTGAACTCATAGATGACCGAAGTCGAAGCAAGATCGACGATGTCAATGCGCGATCTTCGTATGTCAGGCAGATAAATCTGCAGATAGGGTTCCAATTGTCCCATCGTCATGATAACGGCTGCCTGATTGATGAGCTGCTGATAGTCGCTTCTGATGGTTGCCCGTTGGATGATCGGTCCTTCACTGAGATTGCACACCTCAACAAAATCACCACCAATCCTCTTCACAAGATATTCGACCGGATACACTGTCGTGCAAATTATCGGCTTGGATGTATTACAGCCGGTCAAGGCGGACGCAAGTATGACCAGGATCCACAGATATTTAATTTTTTTCATGGTCAATCCACCTTTCTGAGGGAAATTATAGCATAAAAAACGCGCAGCCGGCGAATATCAGCACGCAATATATCAACAAATTAAGTGTTATTTGAAACGGTACCAAGAAACACGTTCTTTTTTGCGCTGTTTGCGCTTCTGACTTGCATCAAAACTCTCCTGAATATCGATCCAACCGATGACTAAAAGGATGACAGGAATGTTGCCTAAAATGGTCAGAAACACTCGCGAAGTCAGCCATACCGACAGATGAATGATAGAAAACCCCTGAATAAGTGCCAACCCGTATAACGCAGCTTCTTTGACGAAAATCAGAAGCATACCGAGCATGATTCGTTCAATAATACTTTCTGATACGTGTTTTGTCCAAATGCGCATGATCAGCATGACCAGCACCATAGAAAAAGCATAGTCAAACAGTGCGTTATAAAGCATCAGGTCATACAGCAATCCAACGAAAAAAGCCCAGAATATCGCTTTTGGAAATGACTCATCCACCATTCTGAATGAAATATATACCAAGGAAGCAGCCGGAACGAAACTGAGATTCACGGCAGAAGGATCGATGCGAAAAAGAGTCATCAATACCGTATCGACCATCAGCATTGCTAAAAAGAAAAGCACACTGATCATGGAATCGGTACTTCCTGTTTGTAATCAACAACAAACACATAATCAAACGAACTGAAATCAGCCGACGGAGTCACGTATATTTTCATGCCGATGGCATTGACCAACTGTTCAACTTCTTTCACGGTGCCTACCAGCAGTCCTGCCGGAAACACTCCGCCTAATCCTGAAGTGATTACGGTCATGTTTTCAAGTACGGCCGAATTTGTATCGAGCAGCTGAAGCACAAAGGCTTTGCGGTTTGGATCATAGCGTTCCAAAATGGCTTCCGCTGTCGTTGCCGGGGAAATCTGGATTTTTACCGAAACTTTGTTCTGAACATCCTGTGTCGTCAGTAATCGCACGATGGAGGAATGATCAAAAACATCGACGACTTTGCCGATCAGTCCTTTGGTCGTGATGATTGCCTGATTGACTCTGATCCCATCGAGAGATCCCAAATTGATGACCAGGGCATGATTAAACGTATCGAAGCTGCGATATATAACTTTTGCGCTGACCAGCTCATACTCATTGGCTGCGGTTTTGATTCCGGCCTGCTCTTTCAGCTGAGCAATCTGCCTGTATGCCTCTTCCAGTTCTGCTTTATATAATGCCAGCATGTCCAGTTGTGAACGGTAGTAATCATTTTCCTGTTTCAGTTTCCAAAAAGAAGTCAGATCATCACCCAGCTGCGTCAGTGAACGGATAGGGTTTTCAATCAGTGTATATCGCAACATGGCAAAGAACCCATATCCGGCGGCTTGTGCACCGGCGACCGGCTGGGCTACTTTGACCACATTCAAAAGAAATGTCACAGCCATGACAACAGCAATCATAAACATCAAGATCCGTTGGAATAAGGTCAATCGCTTCATTAAATCACCACTATCATTATAAAGCCATTGACCGGTTGTTTCAATCAACAATCATCTTTTGTCTTAATGAGCAATATCCCTGATTGGTAATGATCAGATGATCGAGCAGCGGGATACCCATCATCGCTCCGGCTTCCATCAGCATTTGGGTTACTTCCAAATCCTGATCGCTTGCTTTCAGTGAACCGCCCGGATGATTATGCACGGCAATCAGGCGTGATGCACTGTTCTCGACAGCTTCTTTAAAAATCTCTCGCGGATGAATGATGCTGCGATCCAAAGTCCCGATAAACAGCGTTTTGCATGCCAGAATCTGATTTTGTGTGTTGAGATAAACGACCAGAAAATGCTCCTGGTTTTTATGACCGATTTCAGTTTTGAGCCAGTCAACCAGGGCATCCGGCCGTTCAACGATGTTGGTATTGGGCAATCCCCCGCGCAACACCCGTTTTGTAAGTTCAAAGACGGCGAGCAGCTCCGATGCTTTCGCTTCCTTGATTCCCGGAATCGTCATCAGCTGATACAGGGACAATCGCGGCAGATTCACGATGCCTTTGCTTAATGCCAAAATTCTCTGTGCCAAGGATAGCACAGAATCACTGCGCGTTCCGCTGCGCAAAATCAAAGCCAATACTTCAACATCGCTGAGAGATTCGATACCCATCCGACGCACTTTTTCTCTCGGACGGTCATGAGGCGGTATATCCGCCATTTTCGAAGACTCGATCAGTTGCCCCATTGTGCCGTCATTCCCGGAATCGTGATCCGGCCGTTGGCAGAAAACAGGATTTTGATGATGGCCGCGATCCCGGCTGCAACAGCGACATAGCCAAGCAATGCAGTCGCAGATATCATATGCACTCCTCCTTTCCCTAACTTATACCGAACAAAAAAGAGATTCCCTATAATGAGGTCATCTCTTTTTCAATTTCGTGAAGCAATTGCTTCATCTCTGCAATCTTCGCTAAGACCGTTGACGGGTCAACCGGCTGATCCCATTGGACATATTCGAGCAGCTCACTGCTCAAAACAGCGATCGAAACGATTTGATCATGTATTTCTGTCATATTTTCACCCACAAATATCATAGCAGATATCAATTGTCTTTGACAGTCAGCAATGCAGCATATAAACTGATATCATAAGGGAAAAGGAGAAAATTTCCATGAATTATGCAGATCAGAAAGTCAGCGTCAAGGAAAAAATGTCCTTTGGCTTAGCCGGTCTGGGCCAGAATATGATTTATAATTTTTCTGCGACATACATTATGATTTTTTACACCGACATGATGAAACTTTTACCGGCAGCCGTAGGTACGCTGATGCTGGTAGCGCGGGTTTGGGACGCCATCAATGACCCGATCATGGGGTCGATCGTGGATCGCACAAGAACGAAATGGGGTAAATTGAGACCTTATTTATTTGCGGTTCCGATCCCGATGGCTGTATTTACGATTCTGACATTCTATGTCCCGGATATGGAGATGGGCATGCGCCTGTTATATGCTTATGTGACTTACATTGCCTGGGGCATGATATTCACTGTTTCCGATGTGCCGTTCTGGGGACTTTCAGCAGCCATGAGCCAGGATCCTAAAGAACGGATGAGCATCGTATCCTTTGCCAGGATTTTGTGTAACCTGGGGATGGCGATTTCCATCATCGTGCCGCCGTTGATCATTTCTGCTTATGGCGGCGGTGAACTGGGATATCTGATTTCGGCTGCACTGATGGCGGTTTTCGGAGGCGGATTGTTCTTCTTAGCCTTCTTCAACACCAAAGAACGGGTCACGGATTACGGTGAAAAAACGACCTTGTTAGGCAATTTTGATTTGGTCAAGAAAAACAAACCGTTGGTATTATTGCAGAGTTCACGGATGCTCGGTGCTTTCCGCATGGGATTGGGTGCCGCCGGTATCTATTTTGCGAAGTATAATCTGGGTGATGAGGCATTCTTTACCCTGTTAGGTGCCATCCTGATTTTCTCGATGATCGCGGCGATTTTCTTTACTCCGTTTCTGTACAAATTCTTCACAAAGAAACAGCTTTATAACGGTTCACTGATTTTCGGGGCACTGGCTCACTTTCTGATGTTTATCCTGGGTTACGGCAATATGCCGGTAGTATTCGGTCTGCTGTTTCTGGCCGGGATGGGATTAGGGATGAATGATGTCGTCATGTATGCCATGGTCGGTGACAGCGTCGATTATCTTGAGCATAAAACGAGAAAGCGCGCCGAAGGTATTTGTTTCTCTGTCCATACGTTTACAACCAAGCTGCAGACAGCCTTTGCGACCTTTGCGATCGGCTGGGTTCTGACGCTGACCGGATTTATTGAAAACGTCACACAGACTGCCACCTCTCTTAACGGGATCTTCTGGCTGATCAGCCTTCTGCCGGCGATTGCGAGCATCTTAAGCCTTATTCCGATGTTCTTCTACGATTTTACCGAAAAACAGCACAAGGAAATGCTGGAAGAAATGCACGGAGCTCAATAAAAACTAAAACCGCAATTGCGGTTTTTTAATCCCTAATTAATGCAAATACCCGGGATAACGCCCCTTCAGCATCGATGTTGATCGGTATGGCAAACAGCTGAAAATCCTTTGATATCAATGCTTCGCAATTGCGCAGATTCTCAGCAATCAGGATCCCGTGTTCAAAAAGCAGCCGATGGACCGGATATGGATCATGATCACAGGAAGGCATATCTAAAGCAATCATCTTCACTTTTTTCTCGACAAGATACTGCGCCAGTGAAACAGTCATGACCGGATGATCATCATAATCAGATAATCCGTAATACTGAGACCAACCGGTGAGAAAAACGACGATATCACCGGGGCTGATTAATAGCTGATTCACATCACACACATCGATACGTTGCTTGTTACGGACATCAGCCAATACTCCCTTTGCGATACACCGGTCAAGACCGATTTCACTGATGGTGATTTCATGACTGCTCAAGTGGGATGGCGCATCGATATGGGTGCCTGTGTGCATGCTGCATGATAAGGAAGATAGCCGATACCCATCCTCTTCCCAGATTTTATCCCGAATGATTTCAGTATCTCTGTCACCGGGATATACCGGCATATGATTGATGATTGGATGACTCAAATCGATGATTTCCATAGTTCTCACCTCACTAATGATATTCTAACACAAAAAAAACCGCCGAAGCGGTTTTGATTATTCAGGTAAAATCAGATTGAGTAATACCCCGGCAATCGCAGCCAAGGCGGTTCCGGACAATGTAGCCAAACCTACCAGTTTAAAGGCAGCTCCACCCAGTCCCAGAACCAGCATGGTCGCAGCGATGATGATATTGCGGGTTTTCGAGAAATCGACTTTCTCATCGATCAATACACGTAATCCGTTGGATGCGATAAATCCGTAGAGCAGAATCGACATACCGCCTAAAACTGCCCAAGGAATCGTACTGATGACCGCGGAAATTTTTCCGATGAAACTGAGAACGATGGCGATGACTGCGGCACCACCGACAACCCAAACTGAAGCTACTTTAGTCAGACCGACGACACCGGTATTTTCACCGTAAGTCGTATTGGCCGGCCCGCCAAGCAAAGCCGAAACGGAAGTTGCGATACCGTCACCGATCAGGGTATTATCCAAGCCGGGATCTTTTAAGAAGCTTCTGCCGCAAATCTTACCTAAGACCGTGTGATCACCGATGTGCTCGGAAATCGTAACCAAGGCGATCGGAACGATGACCCAGGTTTCCGATCCGAAGTAGAACTGATACTCTCCAAACAATCCATTGGTGCCAAAGGGCAGTAAAAATTGCGGAAAGCTGAACCAGGCTGCCTTACTGACTGCAGTAAAATCAACGATACCTAAGGCCAAAGCAACTACATATCCGCCTAGGATACCAATAATAAACGGAACAATTTTCAAGAATCCTTTGGCAGTTGACATGATCGTTGCTGAGATCACAAATGTTGCGATTGCGGTCAGCATGACTCTCCAGTCCCCATTGGATGTAAATCCGGCGGAACCGACAGCGACACTGGCCAAACCCAAACCGATGATCATGATCATCGGTCCGATAACGATCGGCGGAAGCAGCCTGTCGATCCAACCTTTGCCGATGGCTTTGATCACAAAGGCAACGATAACATAGACCAGTCCGACCAAAATCAAACCGGTCTGTGCGGCACTGAAGTCTCCGCCCATGGCATCTCTGGCAATCTGAACGGCCGTAATATAAGCAAATGAGGATCCCAGGTACACAGGGACTTTCGCTTTGGTTGCAACAATGTAAATCAGTGTTCCGATACCGGAAGCAAACAAAGCGACTGAAATCGGTAATCCGGTAAGAATAGGCACCAGGATGGTTGCCCCAAACATGGCGAAGACGTGTTGGAAACTCAATACGAACCAACGGCCCAGGGGAGGTTTGACGTTGACATCATACAACAAACCTTGCTGAATCTCTAAATCTGTTTTTTCCATAAAATTTTCCCTTTCTCTGCATAGGCCATAAAAAAGGACTTCATAGAAAAGTCCTTTTGTGTATGCTCTAAGGGGTTACTTGAAATTCGCTCCTTGATGACCTCACGGGATCAATTTAAAGGACCTATGCTGTGGTTATTATATCACACAAGAAGCGATGTGCAAGTGAAATCTCAGATTTATTCCAATACCGAAATCACAGTCGGATAGAATGTTTCCTCAATGAATTTCTTGACGGCTGCCGATGTAAGCGCCTGAATCAAAATCTTGGTTTTCTCAGTATTTTCCTTGCCGGTCTGAACAACGATGATATTGGCAAAGGTTTGAGCAGCAATCGAATCTTTATCTTCCGTCAGCAATACCTTGTCAGCAATATTGGCTCCCAAAGCATAATTCCCGTTGATGACAGCGAAATCAACATCGACCAGAGTCTGAGCTAGTAAAGCCGCTTCAATCTCAACAAACTGAAGATTATAAGGATTTTGATCGATATCGAGCGGAGTCACATTGGCATCCGATGTCCCTTTTAAAGTAATGTATCCATTATCGGCTAACAGGCGCAAGGCGCGGGCTTCATTGGTCGGATCGTTGGGGATCGCGACGGTGGCTTTGCCTGCTTTCAAACCATCCAGTGAGTCAGATTTTCCCGGATAAAGTCCCAGCGGTTCAAAGTGAACGGCCAATACAGAGGAAAGCTTTGTGCCCTTTTCAGAATTGAACTTTGTCAGATATGGGACATGCTGGAAATAGTTGGCGTCCAAATCTCCGGCATCCAAAGCTGTGTTAGGTAAGATGTAATCCGTAAACTCTACGATTTCTAAGGTGTAGCCCAGTTTGGCGACCTCATCTTTGGCAACTTCCAAAATCAACGCATGAGGGGTTGGGGATGCTCCGACTTTGATGACTTTGTCTTCTTTCACTTGAGAACCTGTGCATCCGGTCAAAACAAGCAATACCAAACCCAATAATACAAGAATCTTTTTCATTTTTCTCTCCTTTTCCTTCTACGCCCGGCGTCTGTCCAGCCGGTTGGCAATGAAATTAAAACCGCTTTGAATCAATTGCACCAAAATCACCATGATGATGATCGTCAGTAACATGACATCCGTCTGATAGCGGTGCAAGCCGTAGCGGATGGCGATATCACCCAATCCGCCGCCACCGACGACTCCGGCCATTGCCGCATAACCGACCAGGGTGATCATGGTCAAAGAAATCAGCCGGATGAGTGCCGGAATTGATTCGATCAAATACACTTTGCGTACGATCTGCATGGGAGTGGCTCCCATCGTGATCGCAGCCTTTATCAAACCCTCATCCACTTCGGCAAACGCTGATTCAACCAGCCGTGCAACAAAGGGGATCGCTCCGACGACCAAAGCAACGATCGATGCCTCGATTCCGTAGGAGCGCCCGACGATCAGCCGGGTAAAGGGAAATAAAGCAATGATTAAAATAATAAACGGAATCGAGCGGATGGTATTGACAATTCCGCTGAGAACTTTCTCTCCCGCAACAAATGGCGCAATTCCATCTTTTTTCCATATCGTAAGCAGAATACCCAAAGGAAGTCCGCCCAACATCGCAAACAAGGTCGACATCGATACGATGGTCAGGGTATCCAAGGTTCCTTGAATCAGAAGATTTGTCATAACATTCCCTCCTGATAGCTTAAGAGCAGCCGAGTCATCTCATGCTTTGGCTTGCTGAACACTTCCTTAACCAGCCCATCTTCTATAAAACTGCCTTCATCCATCACGATCACCCGCTGACAGACCGCTTTGACCACGGACAGTTCATGAGTGATGATTACGATGGTCACCCTGGTCTTACGATGAATTTCAACCAGCAAATCCAAAATCGACTTGGTCGTTACGACATCAAGAGCGCTGGTCGGTTCATCACACAGCAGCAATGCAGGTGAACTGGCCAATGCCCGGGCAATTGCAACACGCTGCTTCTGACCTCCTGACAGTTGAGCCGGATACGCCTGAGCTTTCCCGTTCAGGCCGACCAGAGAAATCAGTTCCTCGACCCTTTCTTTGATCTGATTTTTATCCGTCTTTCCTAACTGAAGCGGAAATGCGATATTGTCAAACACATTTTTCTGTTCCAGCAGATGATAACCCTGAAATACAATACCCAGCTGACGTCGCATTCGGATAAGATCCTTACCTTTAAGTTTGAACAAATCGACATCATCCAGCCAGATCGTGCCGCTGTCAGGTTTTTCGATCAGGCTGAGGTGTCGGATCAGCGTTGACTTACCGGCTCCGCTAGAGCCGATGATGCCTAAAAACTCACCATCCTGAATAAGTGCACTGACGTCGTTGAGTGCAACCAGCCGGCTGTTTTCATTTTTAAACGACTTTGTTAAATTTTCGATACGGATCATCGTTACCTCCAATAAAAAACTCCCGTCCGCAAAGGACGAGAGTGCTCGTGTTACCACCTTTTTTCGCATATCTGTCACCAAATACACCTTTTCAAGTACGCCGGTCAGGGTTATACTCTAGCGCGTTAACGGGCACATCCGTCATAGCCTAAGGGATCTCCTTCGGTATGCAACTCCAAGACCATTGTTCGGAAGTTTCCGACTACCCTTTTTCAGCGACCGGGCTCTCTGTGAAACTTTCACTTCCTACTTTTTCTTTTCAACGTTTTTTACGAGAGTAATAATATCATACTCAGAAAGTTTGTCAATACTAAACTTTACATTTAATAAATAGAACATTGTAATCATTAATATGAATCGGACCCTCAACCGACAGCAGCTCAAAAAAAATATTTCTTCATGTTTGTTATTTTATTAACAATCCTATTGACAATTTCTTCACAATGTTTACAATAAAACATGAAGACTTATTCATATTGCAAGGAGGTTGCTATGCAACAAGGAAAATCGATCCAACAGCTGGCTATTGGTCAAAGTGCAGAGTTTACAAAAAAGTTTACCTCAACGGAAGTTGAAAGCTTCGCGGATGTCAGCGGTGATCACAATCCCGTTCATCTTAACGAAGATTACGCTGCTTCTACCCGTTTCAGGCATCGCATCTGTCACGGACACTTGGTGGCTTCCCTTTTCTCGGCCATCCTGGGAACAGAACTGCCCGGGGAAGGCTCAATCTATTTGGGACAATCCATCAAGTACCTGAAACCGGTGTATCTCAACGATACGATCACAGCCAAAGTCACCATTGTTGAAAAAGACGAAGAGAAAAACCGTGTCAGACTGGAGACGACCGCAGTCAATCAAAACGGCGATTTGGTCATTACCGGCATGGCGGAAATCATGCCGCCGCGCAACTGAGGAATTATGAACGAAAAACATTTACTACTGAAAAAGCTTTATCAGCAGTTCACTGCTGAGATCGTAAAGCCGATCGCGGCTACGGTCGATGAAGAAGAAATTTTCCCGGTGGAGACTGTCAAAGAGATGGTCAAAGCCAAAATGATGGGCATCCCCTACCCCGTCAGCTATGGGGGCAGCGGTGCCGATACCTTGGCCTATATCCTGGCGGTCGAAGAGCTCAGCAAAGCCTGTGCGACCACCGGTGTTATCCTTTCTGCACATACTTCTCTGGCCGCAAACCCGATTTTTACCTACGGCACGGAAGAACAGAAGCAGAAATATCTTGTGCCTCTGAATACCGGTGAAAAACTGGGTGCATTCGCTTTGACGGAACCCAATGCCGGAACCGATGCGGCCGGTCAGAAAACGACCGCGATCCTTAAGGACGATTATTATGAGATCACCGGATCGAAAATCTTTATCACCAATGCCGGCTATGCTGATATTTATATCATCTTTGCCATGACGGATCCATCCAAAGGAACCAAGGGTATCACTGCCTTTATCCTGGAAAAAGATATGCCGGGATTTACGGTCGGTAAAAAAGAAAAGAAACTGGGCATCCGCGGTTCCAGTACGTGCGAACTGATGTTTGACAGAGTCAAAGTCCCGGTTGAAAACCGTCTGGGTGCAGAAGGCAAAGGTTTCGCTATTGCCATGGGCACTCTGGATGGCGGTCGCATCGGGATCGCCGCGCAGGCCTTGGGCATCGCCCAGGGAGCACTGGATGAAGTCGTTGCCTATACAAAGAGCCGTAAGCAGTTCAACCGCTCGATCAGTCAGTTTCAAAACACGCAATTCAAGTTAGCCGATATGGCTACGCAAATCGAGGCAGCCCGTTGTCTGGTATACAAAGCAGCCATCGCCAAGGACACTCAGAAGAACTATTCCACTGAAGCGGCCATGGCCAAACTGTTTGCTTCCGAGACTGCCATGAGCGTCACGACCATGGCCGTACAACTCTATGGCGGTTACGGTTATACCCGCGAATATCCGGTCGAACGGATGATGCGCGATGCCAAAATCACCGAAATCTACGAAGGAACGTCCGAAGTACAACGCATGGTCATTAGCGCTTCGGTCTTGAGGTAACATCATGAAAATCGTCGTATTAATGAAACAAGTCCCCAATACCACCGAAATGCTGATCGATGCGAAAACCGGAACTCTGATCCGGACAGGTGTCGATTCCATAATGAACCCCGATGATACCAGTGCTTTGGAAGCTGCTTTGAAAATCAAAGACGCTCACGGGGCTCAGGTCACCGTCATCACCATGGGTCCGCCCCAAGCCGCCGGTATGCTACGTGAGTGCTATGGTCGCGGTGTCGATCATGCGATACTGATCAGTGATGTCGCTTTTGCCGGTGCCGATACCTGGGCAACATCCAACACCCTGGCTGCAGCCATTAAAAACGTAAATCCGGCCCTGATTTTTGCCGGCCGCCAGGCTATTGACGGAGATACCGCTCAAGTCGGCCCTCAGGTTGCCGAACGTCTGAATATCCCGCAGGTCACCTATGTCAGCAAGATCGTAGAAGTTGCGAAAGATCACATCATCGTCAGAAAGCATTATGAAGATTTCGATGAAACCCTGAAAGTCAGCTACCCCTGTTTACTGACGACACTGGAACAGCTCGATCATCTGCGTTTTATGAACGTGACTGAAGCGTGGGGAGCTTTCGATAAGCCCATCGAAACTGTGACCAATCAGGTATTACAGCTGAAAGCGACCGATGTCGGACTCAAAGGTTCTCCGACGCAAGTCCGCAAAACTTTCACCCGTCCGGTATCGAGTGAAGTCAGACTCATTCACGGAGGCAGTGATGAAGCTGTCAAAGCCATACTGAGCACCTTAGCTCCGTATATTCAATAAGGAGAACAGCCATGACAAAAGATATATTCGTGTACATTGAGACACGTCAGAACACTGTTGCCGAAGTCAGTCTGCAACTGCTTAGTGAAGCCCGCAAACTTAAAGGTCAGTATGCCGAAAAAGGCATGAGTCATGATGTCGTTGCCGTTTTACCGGGTTATCAAATCGAAAATCTGACACCGGCCCTCTTTAGATATGGAGCCGATAAAGTCATACTCTGTGAGCATGAGAAACTCAAAGAAGCCACGACCCAGCACACGACTAAAGTGCTGGCTGACGTGATACGTCACTTTCAGCCCGACAGCGTTCTGATCGGAGCAACGGTCATCGGCCGTGATATCGCACCGCGGGTAGCCGCCCGTGTCGATACCGGACTGACCGCCGATGCCACGATCATTGAAGTCGATATGACCTCCGATACATCGCTGTTGCTGGTCACCCGCCCTGCCTTTGGCGGAAATCTGTTTGGTACGATTGTCTGTCCGAATCACCGTCCGCAGATGGCAACGATCCGTCCCAATGTCTTCGAGAAAATCGAGAAAGAAGCCAGTCAAGGTGAAATCGTTCATTTCGAAACCGAACTGGATGCGGTTGATTGGGTCGAAATCCTGAAAAGAGAAGTTCAGCAGGTCAAGGCCAACGATATCGCCAAAGCCCGAATCATCGTCTCGGCCGGACGTTCGATGGTCAAACATATGGATCTGATCAGAAATCTGGCGGATACCCTGCATGCCGAAGTCGGAGCTTCGCGCGGCTTGGTCGAAACCGGTGTGCTGGGTAAAGATGTGCAGGTCGGTCAGACCGGCAAAACCGTCCGTCCGCTGGTGTATATCGCCTGCGGGATTTCCGGTGCCGTTCAGCATACAGCCGGAATGGATAAGGCCGAATGCATCATTGCAATCAACAGCGATCCCAATGCGGCCATTTTCCAAATTGCCCACATCGGCATCGTCGGCGATGCGGTCACGATTTTACCGAAACTGACCGAAGAACTTTCGAAAATCCTTCATAAAAATTAAGCGCGGCTCGTCCGCGTTTTTTTGTGCATCTTGTCTGATTGATTTATGCATTCTTCAGTCAGTGCGAACGAACTTGAAATCAGCACGAATGATTTTGCTTGTTTTCTGTCATTTGCCCACGTAAAATAGGTCCATCACTTAGAATTCTGAGGTAAGGAGATATGTGTATGAGAAAATCAAAACACCCCGGCTGGATCGTTGCCGGAGCCGTATTGATTCATTTGTGTATCGGCAGTATTTATACATGGAGTCTGTTTAATCAGCCCATAGCCACAAAGCTAAACTGGAATCGCGACGATGTGTTTATGGCTTATTCCATTGCTATTTTTTCATTTGCTTTTGCGACCATGTTTGCAGGGCGCCTTCAGGATCGAAAAGGTCCACGGCTGGTTGCAACGATCGGCATCCTGCTTTACAGTGGCGGACTGATGCTGACCTCGCA
Organism: Erysipelotrichaceae bacterium; assembly: GCA_036677505.1. Taxonomy (GTDB): domain Bacteria; phylum Bacillota_I; class Bacilli_A; order Erysipelotrichales; family Erysipelotrichaceae; genus UBA2227. The sequence continues at coordinate 20,239 of JAVBWK010000028.1, read as the reverse complement.
AGTCCGTGAACTCTGGCAGCTGTACATCAGCTATGGGATCGTCGCCGGAGCCGGTGTCGGCTTTGTGTATGTGTGTCCTCTTTCGACTTTGGTCAAGTGGTATCCTAAGCGCAAAGGACTGATTACCGGTATTGCTGTCGGTGCCTTCGGTTTAGGATCTCTGGTTTTTAAATCAGCCATCGAATATTTCATTTCTGCCCAAGGGGTCATGCCGACATTTCTTATTTTAGGTGTGATTTGTGCCGCAGTCGGCGGTTTCGGTGCTTCACTTCTTCGTGTACCCGACGACGTGCAAACTTCAACAGCCGCTTCATCAAAGTCCGGCCATCAGTTTACACCTTCAGAAATGATACGGACACGCTCGTTTCCTTTGATTTGGACCATGTTTCTGTTTGCCAGTGCCAGCGGACTTTTGGTTATCGGATTGGCCAAAGACATTGGAGTCCAATTGGCCGGACTGGATGAATCCGTTGCTGCCAATGCCGTCAGCATCATCGCATTGTTCAATGCATCCGGACGGATCATCTGGGGATCACTTTCGGACCGTTTCGGACGAATCCGCATGATTTCGATTATGTTTATACTGACGGCGGTGTCAATGACAGCGCTCAGCCTTTTCACACTGACGTATCTGACCTACTTTGTGACACTAGCCATGATTGCCTTTTGTTTCGGCGGTTTTCTGGCTGTCTTTCCCACGGTGACCAACGAATACTTCGGTGTTAAAAATCTCGGAGCCAACTATGGAATCGTCTATCAGGCATACGGGTTGGCTGCGCTGGTCGGTCCGCTGATCGTCGCTTTGGTATCCAGTCTGCAGACGACCTTTCTGATTGCGGCCGGGTTGGCTGTGGTCGGATGGCTGATTACCCGGATCACTCCCAGAAGTGAATCGAAAGCAGCGGATACAATCGTCAGTTTCTCTCAAACATAAAAGCGGCCAAGCCGCCTTTTTAATCCGTAAATACTTTAGGTAAGAAAAATTTCAGTTTATCCGGCTGATGATTGACCACCAGTTCCATCGGGAAATCACATTCCTGTACGATCTGATGACAATAGTTAAATCTTCCGACATCAAAACTTATATGTGCGTCCGAACTGAAAATCACATGGGTCTGATGCCGTTTGCAGGCGGCCAGAAGTTCTTTGATCACGGCCTTGCTGTTGCTGCGGGCCGATACACCGTTCATCGATGAGTTATTGATTTCCAATAACACCTTATGCTCCTTTGCAGCATAAGCCAAAGCGTCATAATCCAACGGATAACGCTCATCATCAGGATGGCCGATAATCTGAATTCCATCGATGCCCATGACTTTGATCAAAGTTTCGGTATTTGTATTTATATCCGCAAACGGGATGCATGGCGGATGTAATGATGCAATCGCATATTGAGTCATCGCCAGAGTCCGATCGTCCACATCGATACCACCCTGATGATCCATGATATTGACTTCAATCCCACGCACCACTTTCACTCCATCGATATCTTTAGGCAGGATGCGCATATTGAGAAAGTGAAACAGATGGGCTCCCCCAGGCATGCCCGGCGCATGATCGCTGATTCCGACCATCGGTAAACCGATTGATTTGGCATATAGAACGATTTCCTGCAAGGTGCTGTACGCATGACCGCTGGCCGTCGTATGAATATGTAAATCTGCAATAGTTTTCATAATTAACCTCCGACAAACCTAGTATACACCTATTTACCGATTTTGAAACTTGTTAAAATAAAGTAATCGCTTACAAAAGGATGATTTAATGCATTTCTCATATTTTATCGTATAATGAAACATGAGGTGCTTATATGAATGATATTAAAGCCATTTTCTTTGATGTTGACGGAACCCTGCTGGACTCCAACACTCACACATTTCCGAAATCAGCAGTTGAAACCTTGATCCGATTAAAAGAAAAGGGCTATAAACTGGGGATATCCACCGGCCGAAATTTCAGTGACTGCAAGAAAACCGGCATCACGGAGGTCGTAGAATGGGACGGTTATGTGACCAGCAACGGTCAGCAGCTGTATGACGCAAACCAGCAACGCTTTTATCATCATGTGATGGAACCGGAGTTGGTCCGTCAAATTGAAGCCATCGTTATCGAGGATGGTTTGAATATGCAGTTTGAGGGACAGCCAGACTTTATGCGCTTTGAATCAGATGAGAATGTTCTGACTGCCCATGCTTTCTTTAAAATCCCAGTGCCCAAGTTAGTAAAGTCATATCAAGGAGAACCTGTCGATATGATCTTGGTCTATGCTCCAAGAGGTTATGACTACAAGAAATTTATAGATCTCAAAGGAACCCTGGTTATGCCCGGGGAATCGACCTATGCGGATATCGTCAGTGACGATCATTCCAAATATACCGGCATCCGCCAGATGCTGAACCATTGGAATATGCCGAAATCGTACATCGCTTTCGGTGATTCGCTCAACGATATTGAAATGTTCAGGTATGCGGATATCAGTGTTGCGATGGGCAATGGCAATGCCTTGCTCAAAGAAAAGGCTACCTTAGTCACGGCAGCAGTCAATGATGATGGTATCTATAAGGCCTGCAAACAACTGAACCTGATCTGAATTGGCTCACTAAGTCATTGTAACAAAAAAAACGGCTGAGCCGTTAATTGATTCCGTTCTTCTCTTTGACTTCACCGGTCTTAAGAAGCTGGGTAAGTTCTTCGATCAAAGCTTCATCCAGTTCACCGTTATAATCCGCAAACTCTTCTTGAGCAAAAATATCGAAAAGCATATAGGACACCCGACACCGGTTGTTTTTCTCGATCACCGCAACCGTTCCTTCGATCGGCACGATCGTAAGTTCGCCTGCAGACAAATAATGCGAATGGAGGGTAACTGTCAGATCTTGAATCTGATACTGACCCGGTATATCCAACATCCGGATTTCCGGATGTTTTAATTGATTGAAAAACTGATGCATCGTCAATCGCAGACTGTCCTGCATCCCACTGACCGCGATGGCACCGGGCGGATTTTGATTGATGAACCGGATGAGCCGCTGACGCACTTGAGTACATCGGTAACTCGCCGTAAACACACTGGCTTTCACATACAAAAGTTTCATAATCTCCTCCTGTGATGTATTTTACCAATGTTTGCGGAAATAAACAAAACATATGCAATGAAAAAGAGCTTGCGCTCTCTTTATCTTGAACGGAAGAAGCCCGGAATATTTCCGTCATCTTCCTGTGTCGGTTTTTCATTTTTAATGACTTCTACCACCTTTGCGGCCGATTGAACCGGTTGGGTCAACGGCGATGCTTTGGGCAGATCAAAGCCGGTCGCAATGACGGTCACGATGATCGAATCACCGATCTGCTCATTGATGGCAACACCGAAAATTATGTCGATATCCCCGCCGGCAGAATCACGGATAAACTCGACGGCATCACTGGCATCAAAAATCGTTATGTTCTCACCGCCGGTTACATTGACGATCGCATTGCGCGCTCCGCGGATCTGTGCTTCCAGCAGTGGCGAAGTAATGGCACGCTGAGCGGCTTCCTGCGCCTTGTTATCTCCGGCAGCCATACCGATACCGATCAAAGCCGTTCCCTGACCTTCCATGACCGCACGGACATCCGCAAAGTCAAGGTTGATCATGGCCGGAACAGCAATCAGATCCGTAATGGTTTGAACACCCTGACGCAAAACATTGTCAGCCTCTTTGAATGCTTCCACAAACGGGATGCGGCCGATGACTTCCAGCAACTGATTATTGGAAACGATAATCAGCGAATCAACATGCTCACGAAGTTCTTCCAGACCTTTTAACGCCTGATCCATACGTTTACGGCCTTCGAAACTGAACGGTTTGGTTACGATGCCTACGACCAGTGCACCACAGTCTTTCGCTACTTTCGCAAACAGCGGTGAGGCTCCGGTTCCGGTACCGCCACCCAAACCCGTCGTTATAAATACCATATCGGCACCGCTCATGGCAGCACGGATATCCCCTTCACTTTCCATGGCTGCTTTACGGCCGATATCCGGATTGGCTCCGGCACCCAAGCCCTTGGTTGTTTCCCGGCCCAAAACCAGTTTGTTTTTGACCATCGAAACATTGAGCACCTGCAAGTCCGTATTGCACACAAAAAATTCAACTCCCTGCAAACCCTCATCCACCATGCGGTTGACCGCATTACAACCGGCACCGCCGATACCGAATACTTTGATTTTGGCTACCTGATGATATTTATCTTCGTTCATTGTCGACCCTCCGGACATTATTTCTTTGTATCAAAAATACCTTTTAAACGTTTAGGCAAGGTTTCTTCCTGAGAACCTTCCTTCCCCTTACGTGCAGATATCATCGCATTAAATTCAAACAGATTTAGACTTCCCGCACTTTTGCGACGCCATACTTCCATATCTTTATACATATAAAACGACCCCAGCAACGCCGTATAACAGCCGTTACGAACACCCAAAGTTTCAGGAACATACAACGATACTTTCGTTGCCAATGCTTCCTGCAATGCCAGATCCAACCCCTGAATGATTGCTCCTTCACCGGTCAAAACGACCGATGCCCGTTTTGCCGCGATGATCGGCTCGCACGTCTGATTGATCTCAATGATCCATCGTTTGATCGACGGCCACAAAACATCCATCAGATCAGCCAGTGAACACGTATGCGTCTGACCGTTTTTCGACCACATGTAAATCGGAGCATCTGTCGGCTGCAAACCGTCACACCGGCAGTTATAAATCATCAGCCTATTAGCCACATCGAACGGAACATCAAAAGCTTCTTTGACTTTATCGATCCATTCGCCAAACCCGGTCTGCAAAACCTCAGCACTGTACAGTTTGCCGGAAGAGAAAAGACACAACTGAGTCGTCATCTTTTCCAGTCGGATGGAAATGATCACATCTTCGGCAGACTGTTCCAAAAGAGACGCTTCTTTGGCTACCCCAAAGGCATCCAACACGATATCGATGATTCCCAATCCGGCTTTTTCTATACACCCTGCCAGACTGTATGCAAGATCCCGGTTGGCAAGATAAACTTCACTCTCCATCACGAAATGATCGGCCGGCTCATGGATAGGCGCTTTCTTCATATTGATCCCATTGACGATATACTTGCTGACCATGACATTGATGACTTCCAGTGACGGTTCATATTCCATATGCATGATTCCGGCATACGCCCGTTGGATGTCATTTTGGGTGATTCCTACCGAGCCCTGACTGACTTCGCCGGTTACCCGGCGCATTACCCGCTTAAAATCCACTGATGGAATTAACAAAAGGACTTGTTGGATCGATGCGCCGATATTTTTCGAAGCATTCTCAACAGCCCGTTTCAAACTATGTACGACTTCCTGTTCATTGGTGATCTTGGTGCCGTCAAAACCCGAACATTCGACTCTTTCCGTCTTTAAGATCTGAAGACGGGTGTTAAAGAATTCCGCAACGATCAATCGGATTTCATGATCAGCGACTTCAACAGCGGCCAAAAGTTGCTTTTCCATAGCGAACAAATCCTTTCACAACCATACGAGTACATCATAGCACAAATGTGTTTGATAAAAAAGTTTTTTATAAATGACAGGTCCGATTTGAGATGAAAATTCCGTGGTGAAACTACAGGTTAACACTTGCAATTTGAATTGACCTATGATATAGTTTACAAGCACAAATAAGACAAGAAAGGGGGGTTACGGTATGTCAAGAGTATGCGCCGTATCCGGTAAGAAGGCATTATCTGGAAACAAACGTTCTCATTCACTTCGTGCTACACGTCGGAAATGGAATGTCAACCTGCAAAAAGTTAAAGTGATGGTCGATGGAAAGCCGCAAAAAATCCGTATTTCCGCCCGCGCCTTAAAAGCATTGAAAGCCCAGCAAGCTGCCTAAAAAAACAAACGGTTTCCACCGTTTTTTTTATGCGTCATTGCTTTGTATGATCAGTATCTTCCCACATACCTCAATCCGTGCTTCATCCCCGATGATTTCATTGCTCACCAGATAAAGATCCGAAGAATCGACTTTCCGGTCAGTCAACGGATATCTGACCCCCTGTAAACTTACTTTTGACGGTTGAATCGCAAAAAGTGACAAATAGCGGTATCCCGCTTTTTTTATACTCATTTCCCCGCTTACGGCATAAATCAAATGATGCTCATCCCATAGTTTCAAACGGGTATCGGCAGTGGCCAAACCGATATTGATCAACTGATGATCGATGCGTCCGCCAAGTCCGCCGACCAGCCACACTTCCTTAGCGGATGAAACAAGCTCAAGAGCGGCCTGAGTGTCTGTGACATCTTTGATGGGATTTAGTAAGATGTGCTCCTTACTGTACTTTTTGATCCATTCAAGTTCAGATCCACTGACCGAATCAAAATCACCAATCGCGATATCCATCATGATTTCGTTATGCGCACAAAACAAAGCTCCCCGGTCGATACCGACGATAAAATCCGCTTCCCACCTCGGAAGTGAAGTTGCCATCGACGCCACCAACAGAGCTCTTAACATAAACTTTCCACAGCCTCGATGATATTGCCGGAAAAGATATAACTGCCCGCAACCAGGACATCGACTCCCGCAGATTTTACGGACTCCCCAGTGGTTTGGTTGATGCCGCCATCCACCTGAATGAGTGTTTTTGCCCCGGCCTCATCGATGGCTTTGCGCAATACAGCAATTTTATCCAAAGCTGAGGGCATAAATCTCTGACCGCCAAATCCCGGTTCCACGGACATGATCAGAAACAGATCGGCCTGATGGACAAAAGGCAAAAGGACATCGACAGGCGTATGAGGTTTCACAGTCAGCCCTGCTTTAGCGCCGCGGGATTTGATCTTGCGGATTAAAGCCGTGATACGATCAGAATCATTGTCCATCGCTTCCGTATGAAACGTGATCATCTGAGCTCCGGCATCGATAAACACATCGGAAAAATAGTCCGGATCCTCCACCATCAGATGAACATCCAAGAATAAATGCGAAGCTTTCTTAAAAGCCTTCAGTATATCCGGACCAAAGGTAAGGTTCGGCACAAAATGACCGTCCATGACGTCAAAATGAAGCCACTGAGCTTTTGACCGATGCAACTGGTCGATCTGTTCGTTAAACCGGCTGTAATCCAGTGATAACACCGAAGGTGCAATGATGATCATAACGGTTTCCTCTCTTCCTCAATCAGTTTTAAACACTCAAGATAGTTCTCATAACGGATCGACGATATATCCTTACTGGCAACAGCAGCCTTCACTGCACATCCCGGTTCATTCTCGTGCATACAGTTGCGAAACTTGCATTTACCGAGATACGGTTTGAAATCCGGGACGATCCAACGGAAAATATCCTTATCGATAGCCGAGAAGTCCAGTGACGAAAATCCCGGAGTATCCGCCACCCATCCCTGAGCAACATAATGTAACTCACTGTGACGGGTCGTATGCTTACCTCTGCCCAGAGCCTTAGAAATTTCCTGCGTGATCAGTTCGAAAGATCCGTCGATCCGGTTGATCAGTGATGACTTCCCCGACCCGCTCTGACCGGTCAGAACCGTGACTTTTTCTTTGAGCGCTGCCTTGATCGGATCGACCGACATGCCCCTTCCGGCAAACAGGACACGATAACCTGCCTTCTGATATTCGCCGATCGTCAGATAGACCGGGTCATCTTCAGGCAGTAAATCACATTTGGTCACCACGATGACCGGTTCGATATTGGCATAACTGATCAGAAAAATAAGGCGGTCAAGTAAGGTCGTCGAAAAATCCGGTTGAATCATCGATGTGACGATCATCGCCTGATCGACATTGGCAATCAGCGGCCGGATAAGTTCATTGAAACGCGGTTCAATGCTTTGAATCCCCCACTTATCCTGAAACTGCTCGATATTGACCCAGTCACCGACCACCGGTGACTTCTTCAGGCGCAGTTTACCCATCGCGACGGCTGACAGTCGCTGCCCTTCTTCAGTAAAAACTGTATACTGATTGGAAATAATTTTAATGACTCTTGCTTTCGGCATGCCTTCTCCTTAGTAATAGTAAAGAATGATGGATGAATCTTCAAATTGGATATATAAGCTCCCGACACCGGGAGATACCTCAGTGACCACATTGTAAACGATTTTTTCCAGTTCTTCCTGCGTAAGACCTTCGGTCGACAATCGGCTCAAGGTCACTTTCAGACCCATATTCTCAATCATACGCGATGCTTCATCGATACGCATGCCGATGATCGAAGTCGGGATGATCCATTCGACATAAGAAGCAACGACCAGCTTGATTTCATAGGATCGGCGCGGATCCAAACGGTCTCCGGCCAACAGCAATTCCTGACGGATGATCGTGCCCGGAGTCACCGTGGCTGACGGCTCATTTTCACTGCGGATCGTGATCCGTGTGCCGGCCAGCAACGCTTTGACCTCATCCAGCGTTTTGCCGGTATAGTTCTCAACGACGAAATAAATTCCTTCCGAAACCGTGATCGTAACAACGCTGCCCTTTTCAACACGGGTTCCCATGGCCGGTGAAAACGAAATGATCTGCCCAGCCGGAATATCTTCGGTCAGCGAGTATAAGACATTTGAAGATAAAGACAAGCCCTTCTCTTCCAAAGCCAGTTTGGCTTGTTCATAATTGAGTCCGGTCAAATCCGGAACATTCGCATAACGATCATCGATCGGTCCGGGCGAAAACATAGAGAACACCGCAAAGGCCAGAGCGATGATCACTCCGCTGATGCCTAATGCGGCCAGAATCGTGGCCACCGGCGATTTAACCTCCGCAACCGGCTGTGCCGCTGATACCTGATCGATCACGATGGTCGAACTGTCGTTATCATCATCCGCCAAAACGATTCTCGGCTCTTTCTTTCGGGCATCACTCAGACAGGTCATCAGATCATCACCCATGTCCTTGACCGATGCGTAGCGCAGATTCTTATTCTTTGCGGTCGCTCTGATGATGATATTTTCCAGCGACTGCGGTAAGGTCGGATTAAACTCACGGATACTGGGAACTTCTTCGCGCATATGCTTGATTGCGATCTGAACCGGAGCATCACCGGTAAAAGGAACTTCACCGCGCAACAGTTCATAGAGCACGATTCCTAAAGAGTAGACATCGCTTTGATTGCTCGCCGCTTCTCCGCGAGCACACTCAGGAGCCAGATAATGAACCGATCCCATGACAGCATCGGTTTGGGTCAGCTGCATGGCATCCTGGGCCAATGCAATGCCGAAGTCGGTGATTTTGACGGTCCCGTCATCTTTGACCAGCACGTTCTGCGGTTTGATATCCCGGTGGATGATGTTGTTCCGATGCGCTTCCGCCACGGCAGCGATCAGCTGCTTCATGATGACCATAGCCTCTTCTTTATCCATGGCTCCTCGTTGGGATATCAGCTGTTTCAGCGTTTTGCCCCGAACCAATTCCATCACGATAAAGTGCTTGCCCTCTTCTTCACCGACATCAAATATCTCGACGATGTTGCGATGATTGAGCATACTGACCGCATTGGCCTCCCGTTTAAAACGCAATAAAGATACGGCATCTGTTGCCAGTTCACCGCGCAGTACTTTGATAGCTACTTCGCGATTGAGCAAGGTATCCATGGCCAGATACACATCCGCCATGCCCCCCTCTCCTAAGCGCGATAAAATCATGTAACGGCCTTTGATCATCTCACTCATGGACGTCACCTCGCATATCGCAAAGAATGACCGTCGTATTGTCATAACCGCCGGCCTGATTAGCCAAAAGAATCAGTTCTTTTACTTTTGATTCAACTTTTTTATCACTCAGGATTTCTGTCAAGGCATCGGCCATATCCACATATCCGTGCAATCCGTCTGAGCACAGCAGCAGATAATCGAAGGACTCATCCCTTGTAAAGACATCGATGTCGATTTGGATGCCAATGCCGATGGCATTGGTCAGCATGTTGCGGTTGGGATGCCGATGAGCATCTTCAGCACTGATTTTCCCCAGTTTGACCAACTCATTGACCAAAGTATGATCATCGCTGAGCAAAATCAGGCGATCGTTGATTCCGTAAATCCGGCTGTCACCCACATTGGCACAAATCACTCCAAACGGAGTAAACAGGGCGGCAACCATCGTTGTTCCCATCCCCTGATAATCTTCTACGTTTCGCGATAAAGAGACGATATGCTGATTGACTTCGGTAATGGCACTTTTCAGCCATAGTTTTCCGTCATCGATATCCGAAAATTTTTCTTTCTTCAAAAACAGATCTTCCATCATCCGGCAGGACACCGAGGATGCGACATCCCCTGCCCGCGCCCCGCCGATCCCATCGCAAACCACGGCCAAAACCGCATCAAAAGTGCGCTGAATCAAATAGCTGTCCTGGTTGTTTGCGCGAAGGTAGCCGCGATCGCTGGCCCCGGCAATGTTCATATCATCGTTTCCTTTCATGTTTGGCCCGCAACTGCCCGCAAGCCGCATCGATATCAGCACCGTGCTCCTGACGCAAGGTGCATTTGACTCCGGCCTTATGCAACTGATCATAAAAACGCAACGCTTCTTTGACACCTACTTTTTTATATCCGTGCTCATCGACCGGATTGTACGGAATCAGATTGACATAAGCATTCTGTCCTCGGATCATATCGGCGAGCTGACGGGCATGGGCATCAGAATCATTGATCCCTTGCAATAAAATATATTCATAGGTAACCCTTCGGTTGGATTTTGACATGTAATAACGCATGGCTTCCATCAGATCAGCCAACGGATAGGCCCGGTTGATGGGCATCAGCGATGTCCTAAGTTCATCATTGGGAGCATGAAGCGAAATGGCCAGGTTGACCTGGATCGGCTCATGGGCAAATTTACGGATGCCATCGACCAGTCCGCAGGTCGATACGGTCAGATGGCGCGCACCGATGGCCAGACCGCGGTCGTGATTGATGGTATATAGGAAGTTGAGTACGTTATCGTAGTTATCAAACGGCTCTCCGGTCCCCATGACCACGACATGACTGACCCTTTCCTGTTGCAAGTCAAGTTCTTGCTGAACATAGAGCACCTGAGCGACCATTTCACCGCTGGTCAGGTTGCGGGTTTTCTTCAGTAAGCCAGATGCACAAAAAGTGCAACCCATGTTGCAGCCGATTTGCGAGGAGACACACAGGCTTTTACCGTAACTGTAGTGCATCAGCACCGTTTCACACAACGCCCCATCTTGCATCGCAAACAAATATTTGACCGTGCCGTCACTGGCCACCTGACGCGTTTTGAGCGTGATGGGCGACATCTGCACGTTGTTTTTGAGCCAGTCTTTGAGTTTAACAGAAATATCGGTCATATCATCGATGGATGTGACGCGCTTGCGGTACAGCCATTCAAACAGCTGCTGGCCGCGATATTTCTTCTCACCGACGGAAAGCATCAGCTCACCCAGCTGGTCATAAGTGTAATCATAAATCGTCTTCATTACATCACCATCAAATATTTTATCATATTTCGCGCACTCTGATAAGTTTTGCCATGTAAAAACCGTCCCCGTCACTCTGATGCGGCAGATACTGCTGCTGATCGATCAGTTCAAACTGCGGATGAGCGGACAGAAAGTTTTGTATTTGTAATTGATTTTCTTTTTTATTGATCGTGCAGGTCGCATAAATGAGTTTACCGCCGACTTTGACGCAGTGACATGTCTCATTGAGTATTTCAGCCTGAAGCTTCTGGATATCATCCAGATCGGCGGGTTGGATCGTCATCTTTATGTCCGGTTTGCGACGCAAGACGCCCAGTCCGCTGCACGGCGCATCAATCAGAACGGTATCAAACGTTTCATTTTTGATTGACAAAGGAAGATGGGTGGCATCGGCGAATTTAGCTTTAACGATAGTTGCCCCGCTTTTTTCCGCCAGATTTTCCACCAGTTTGATCCGATGTCCGTGAACATCCAGAGCCAGGATGCTTCCCTGATTTTGCATAATCCCGGCCATTTGCACGGTCTTGGTTCCCGGAGCACTGCATACATCAAGCACTTTCTCACCGGGCTTCACATCCGTAAACACAACGACCCGCTGACTGTTTTCATCCTGAATGATCACTTTCCCCGAAGTGAACACTTCATCTTTGACAACCTTGGGATCGGCCGTAAGTGACCCCAAAGATGCATCGGATATCTCAAAGAGACCCGAGGACAACACCTGATCAAGGGTTGCTTTCAACGGATTGACACGTACGTGCAACGGCGGTGTCACATTGTTTTTATGACACAGTGCTTCAGTTTCTTGTTCACCCAGCTGTTTGCGCCACATATGCACCAGCCATACCGGATGACTGGTCTCGATCGCCAGTTTCTCAGCTTTGTTTTCCATGATGACATGGCGGCTGGGACGTGTCAGTACCTGTCGCAAGATCGCATTGACCAGACCGGCATACTGCCCTTTCAGGATTTTCTTGGCAATGCTGACTGCCTCATTGATGATGGCATAAGGCGGTACTTTGTCCATCATGTAACGCTGATACACCGACATGTTGATAAGGACCACGATTTCTTCGGGTGGACGTTTTTTGATCAGATCGGCCCACTGATATTCCAGATAGCGGTAGTGCTGTAAGGTCCCGTATACGATGCGGGTGATCAAGGACATATCGATGGAATCGGCTGTGCAGTTTTTTAACAGTAAATTGGCATACTGTTTTGAAATGACGACTTGAGTAAGGATATGATAAGCTTCTTCACGTGCGATCATGTTCTGTCCTCCCTTATGGTAAGCCCATTGGCGATACATTGATGCTGATTTGTGTCTTCCCGCTCTTGCGTTTGATTGGCAAGATCTGCGCTCGGACAAAGTCTTTCATATGCTCCAAATCTTTGCCTTTGCACACGATCCGATAGCGGAATTTCCCTTTGATTTTGCCCAAATCCGCCGGTCCTAAGGTTTTGAATGTCTCATCCATCCGACAGATTCCGGAAAGTTCGACTGCCAGGCTGCGGGCTTTCTCCCATTGATCATCGGATACCGTCAAAGCGATCAGATACGTATATGGCGGATACTGACCTTGATGGCGATAGCGCATTTCATGATTAAAGAAGGAAACATAATCCTGATTTCGGGCATATTGAACGGCGTAATGCCGGATATCATAGGCTTGAATGATGACTTCACCCCCCAAACTGGAGCGTCCGCTGCGTCCGGCGGCCTGAACCATCATCGCAAAAGTATTCTCTACGCTGCGGTAGTCCGGCCGACCCATGGCCGCATCCCCTTGTAAAATGCCGACCAGCGTCACATTGGGTATATCGAGTCCTTTGGCAATCATCTGGGTACCGACCAGAATATCGGCCTGCCCCTGAGCAAAGGCTTTCAGTAAGGTCGCATGTCCGTCGGTTTTTCGGGTCGTATCGGCATCCATGCGCAGCACTCTTGCCGATGGAAAATGATGTTTGAGCTGTTCTTCCAGTCGCTGGGTCGCAAAGCCCGATCCCTGCCACTGCGAACCTCCACAGGACGTACATTTCAAGGAAGTCTGGGTGTAACCGCACACATGGCAGGTTGCTTTCTGTCCGGCTTTATGGTAAGCCAAGGCCACATCACACTGCGGGCACATAGCCACGCTTTGACATTGCCTGCAGGTAAGGATCGGCATATATCCCCGCCGGTTGAGCAGCAGGATGACTTGCTGTTTAAGATGTAAACGTTGGGCAATGGCTTGGATCAGGTCATCGCTCAGCTCGCTGTTTTTACGCTGGCGCAGCAGCTGTCGGGTATCGACAAGGGTCACCTGAGCCATGGCACTGGTGATCCGCTGATTCAAAGTATACAGATGATATACGCCTTTGATCGCCCGGGCATAGGTTTCCATGGCCGGGGTGGCCGATCCCAAAATCACCGGACACTGAAACGTTTCGCCTCGATGGATCGCGATATCGCGGGCATGGTAAAACGGGGCTTTGTCCTGTTTAAAGCTGGTATCATGTTCTTCATCCAGAATGATACATCCCAATTGCTCAAACGGCAGAAACACAGCGGATCGGGTGCCGATGGCAATGGATGCCTCCTGACCTTTGGCACGCATATACTGTTGGTAGCGCTGCTGCGGGTTGAGATGGGAGTGATAGACGATGATATCATCGCCAAAACGCTGATAAAAACGATCGAGCATTTGCGGGGTCAGTGAGATTTCCGGAACAAGCAAAATCACCTGCTTACCTTCTTCAATCACTTTTTCGGCCATGCGCATATAGATCTCGGTCTTACCGCTGCCGGTCGCTCCGAAAATCAGATTCACAGAATGGGTTTGAAGATCAATGCCATCGATGACTTTCTGCTGATCGACTGAGAGAATCAGATCGGATGGCGTATATTTTTTAACTTTGGGCTGATAGGACACTTCGCGGATATCGATACGAAGCGCGCTCTTCTCGATGAGTTTGTTGCGCAGTGCGGCGGAGGATACCGAACCATATGGCACCTCACCGGCGGATCGGATGGATTCATAAAGCTCCTTCTGCTTAGCCGTCAGTTCGAAGTTTCCGCTATTGGCGATCAGCCATTTCTCCGTCTTCGCTTTCTGAGTATTGGACTGCGGTTTCAACACCGGCGGTAAAATCGTTTTAAAACAGCTGATGGGATCGCAGATGGTGTCCGAAGCCATCCACAAAGCAAGCTGCTGAAGTTCTTCGTTGAGTATGGGCTGATCATCCAGAAGTGCGATCACTTCTTTGATTTCAATGCCTTCGGGAAGTTCGACATCCAGATCACTGACAATGCCGACCACCGTCTGACGGTTAAGAGAAACACTGACACGCATGCCTTTTTCAACATGATCAAACGGACACCGGTAGGTCAGCGGTGTCTCTAATCCCAAGGGATGTTCGACCCAGACGTTGATGATGCGCATAGAGATCCTCCTTCCTTTATTATACACGATGGACCGATGGGTCCAAACAAAAAAAGCGGCTAACTGCTGACCGCTTCCATGTGACGTTTGATGATGACGGAAATGATATCGGCGGCAAGCTGCGGGTCTTCATTGCATACCACGTAGCGGTACTGTCCGGTCAGTTCCATTTCTTTGGAGGCTTTGTTGAGGCGTTGCTGAACGATTTCTTCCGGTTCGCTGCGACGTCCGCGGATACGCCGTTCCAATTCATCCATGCTGGGCGGAACGATGAAGATCGTCAGGGCATCCGGGCATTTCTCTTTGATCTGAAGGGCTCCCTGCACTTCGATTTCCAACAGAACGTTTTTCCCCTGTTGACGAAGCCGCTCGACCTCAGCCAAGGGTGTTCCATAGTAGTTACCGACAAACTCGGCCCATTCCAGCAGTTGGTCGTTGGCGATCGCGTGTTCGAAACGTTCCCGGCTGACAAAATAATAATCGACACCGTCGGTTTCCGTTGCCCGTTTGTTGCGGGTCGTCATCGATATTGAGAAAGTGAGATTTAATTCGGGGCGGCGGATAAACAAGTCGCGGATGGTACCTTTGCCCACCCCACTGGGTCCGCTCAATACGACTAAAAGGCCTTTTTTCATCATGATCACCGGTCCTTTCATTAATGATACTCACAACCACCCGGTATGTCAAATATGTTATAATGTTTTTTATGAAAGGGTGATTCGATTATGGCCTTGGATGGTATTTTGCTTGATCGGCTGACGGCTGAACTGAAAAAGGTGTTGCCCTTGCGCATCAACAAGATTTATCAGGTTTCCCAGACGGAAATCATTTTTCATTGCTTTAATCAGAAGAAATACAATCTGATCATTTCCTGCCACTCGGTGTACAACCGTTTGCAGTTTTCTGATATGCCCTACAGTACTCCGGAAGAACCGAGTCATTTTGTCATGTTGTTGCGCAAGCATATCGAAGGCGGACTGATCAAACAGATCGAGCAGATCGGTTATGACCGCATCGTGCATCTGACCGTGGAGACGCGCAATGATTTGGGCGATCTGACCATTCACACTATTGCAGTAGAACTGATGGGCAAGTATGCCAATGTTATTTTGATGGAGCAGGATCGCATTTTGGATGCGCTTAAGCGAATCCCGCCTTTTGAAAATACCAAGCGGACCATTCAGCCCGGCGCGATTTATAAGTTACCGGAGGCCGGAGATAAATGTGATCCATTTTTAAGTGACACAGACGATGCACACCAGGATTTCTCCAAGATTTTTCACGGTGTATCACCGCTTCTGTCTGGGGAGATTCAATATCGGATGCAAAACGGTCAGACCTTTAAAGATATATTCAAAGAAATACAGTCAAGCAATCAACTCTACGTCATTGATCATCATCTGTTTCACTGTATCCCTCTGACACATAAGCAACTGCCCTCCATTTCCTTTCCCCTGATGCAGGGGTTGGATGAAGTGTACTATCAGTCCGAGCAGAAAGAACGTATCAAACAACAGACCGGGGACAGTTTCAAGTTGGTCAACCGCGAGTTAAAGAAATTCAGAGCCAAATTACCGAAGCTGTATCATGCCTTGGATGAAGCATTGGACTGTGAGAAGTGGCGTGAGATGGGTGACTATCTTTATACCTACCCTCATCAAGTCACAAAAGGTGCCAAAGAAGCAACCTTCAAGCGGTTTGACGGTGATGGGATGATTACGATCCCCTTAGATCCCAAACTGGACGCAAAAGCCAACGCGAAAAAACTGTTTCAAAAGTATCAGAAAGGGCACAGCGGTCAGCCGCACATTCAACATCAGATCGATTTGTGCCAAGAGGAAATCACGTATTTCGAAGCCCTTCAACAACAACTGGAAATCGCGGATGTGCAGGACGCCAAGGAAATCCGTCAGGAACTGGCGAAGCGCGGGTATATGCCAGCCGTTGTATCAAAAATTCGCAGGCAAAAGGAAATCAGGCCCAATTACTTAACCGTTAAATTCAATGACCAAACGACGATCTATGTCGGTAAGAACAACCTTCAAAACGACTATTTGACTTTCAAACTCGGCAGAAAGGATGATTGGTGGTTTCATGCCAAGGATACTCATGGCGCACATGTCATCGTCCAAACCGATAACTTCGATGAAGACGTTATCCGGGCATCGGCTCATTTAGCCGCCTACTACTCTAAAGCCCGCCACTCTTCCAGTGTTCCGGTGAATTACACGCAAGTCAAAAACATAAAAAAGATCCCTAAATCGGTTGCCGGTTTGGTAAGGATCTCTAACTATAAAACCATCTTCATTGATCCGGATGCAAGTCTGATTCAGTCGTGGATGCTTAGAAAACAGAGAGTTTAACTTAACTTTCTGTTTTTCTTTTCAAATGAATAAAACTGGACTGCCACAGCTTTGATTTATGCTCTCCTTTTGTACACAAAAAGCCAACGCATTTCAAATTTGAAAAACCGCTTATTCAGCGGTTTGATTGGATACTAACTTCCAAAACTCAAATAACAATAGCGGTATCAGAGATAGCCCCATGATCCAACCCCAGTTCTGTAAGCTTACCGAGGTCAGCTTAAATATGCTTTGTATCGGCGGGATCAGCAATACTCCAAACATCATCGCCATATTGACGGAAATGGCCAGCCCCAGGTACTTATTGACAAACAGAGATTTCAACACGGATACTTGACCGGAATGCACGTAGAGAGAGTAGAATAACTGTGAGAATCCAAGCACGGAGAAAGCCATGGTACGGCCGCTTTCAATGTTGATCTGATTGCCCAACAAGAAAGCTATCGTCGTCACAGCACCAATCAACGTACCACCCAACAAGATCCGAATGACCATCGACTTGCCCATCAGTGATTTTGATGTATCGGGTCTTCGGTTCATGATCCCTTCCTGAGCCGGATCGACCCCCAGCGCCAACGCTGGAAGTGAATCCGTAACCAGATTAATCCATAATATATGAATCGCCAAAAGCGGCAGCGGCCAGTTCAGTACGACCGCCAACAACAGCACAAACAGTTCGCCGGCATTACAGCTGAGCAAATAAGAAATCGCCTTGGTAATGTTATCGCGGATCCGACGTCCTTCTTCGACTGCCGATACCACGGTCGCAAAGTTATCATCGGTCAATACCATATCCGCCGCACTTTTCGCAACTTCGGTACCCACGATTCCCATCGCCGCCCCGATATCCGCCTTTTTCAGTGCCGGAGCATCATTGACCCCGTCGCCCGTCATCGCGACAATATCGCCATGACGTTTCCAAGCCGCAATGATGCGCATTTTATGTTCAGGGGAAACCCGAGCGTAAACACCGATGGATTTGACTCGCTCAAACAGCTCATCATCACTCATCGCATCGAGATCCACACCGCTGATCACCGAAAGATCATCACGCAGTAAACCGATTTCTTTACCGATGGCCTTCGCCGTCAGCGCATGGTCTCCGGTAATCATGACCACACCGATCCCAGCCTGCTTACACTTGACGATCGCCTCCGTCACTTCCGGACGCGGCGGGTCGATCATGCCGGTCAGACCGATGAAAATTGCATCGCATTCAAGGGTGACATCCCCATCCACGACACTGCCATTAACAACTTTATACGCAGCCGCCAAAACACGCAAGGCATCTTCAGCCATCGCCTGATTCTGTTGACGGATTGCTTTGACATCATCCTCGGTGATGGCACGGATATTTCCGTTGTCCAACACAAATGTCGAAACATTCAATATCTCATCGACCCCGCCCTTGATATAAGCCAACGTCTCTTCTTTATAACTGTGAACCGTCGTCATGCGTTTTCGTCCGGAATCAAACGGAACTTCTGCGATGCGCGGATACTGACGAAGAACTTTTTCATCGATAAAATCATCTGCCCAATCGGCCAGGGCGGTTTCGGTGGGATCGCCCTGCCACTGTCCATCGACCAGACGGGCGTCATTGCACAAGCGGTTGGCCAACGCCAAAGTTTCCAAATGTTGTTCACTGCTGACCCAGTTACGCACAACTTTCATCTTATTTTGCGTCAGCGTACCGGTCTTATCGGAACAGATCACCGTCGTCGAGCCTAAGGTTTCCACCGATGGCAGTGTACGTATGATCGCATTACGCTCCACCATACGTGAAACACCCAAAGCCAAAACGATCGTTGCTACGGTCGGCAGACTCTCCGGAATGATGGCGACAGCGAGGGATACGGCCGTCAGAAACATTTCAAACGGTTCTTTTCCTTCCAAGACACCGACAATAAAGATTGCGGCACAGGCCAGTAACGCCACGATGCCCAACACTTTCCCCAACTGATTGAGCTGCTTCTGCAACGGTGTCAGCTCGACCTCCGATTTGCTCAGCATTTTCGCGATTTTTCCGACCTCGGTATTCATTCCCGTCGCAACGACCAATCCGATCCCACGTCCATAGGTCACCTGACCGGATGCATAGGCCATGTTCAATCGATCGCCCAACGGCGATTTTTCACTGATCATTTTCGAAGCATCTTTGGTCACGGGAACGGATTCCCCGGTCAGCGAAGCTTCCTGGATCTGCAGGCTGCTCGTTTTGATCAGACGCATATCCGCATTGACCAAATCTCCTGTTTCTAATATAAGGATATCTCCCGGAACCACCAGGTTTTTGGTAATGACCTTCTCCTGGCCTTCACGCAATACCCGTGAAGTCGGAGCAGACAGATCTTCCAGTGCTTTGAGTGCAGTCTCCGCTTTGGCTTGTTGAATATACCCCAAAATTGCATTGATGATGACAATAGCCATAATGATGCCGGCATCCACGACTTCCCCCAGCAAACCGCTGATCAACGCCGCAATGATCAGAATGATGATCATCACATCTTTGAACTGATCGAGAACGGCCATCAGAAAACTTTTCTTCTTAGCCGCTTCCAGCTGATTATACCCATACCTGTCTAGCCGCTCTTTTGCTTCTGCTTCACTCAATCCCTGATGAACATCGATGTCCCTGACGGACTCTTCAACCGATAAAGTATGCCATAATGTTTCTTGATTCATGATTTTCTCCTGTTGATAGAAAAAAGACTCTACCCGTCGATAAAGTCTCAAGCTTCACACAGTATCCGGGCAAATTGCCGTGTTGACGAACACTGAACCACTGGGGCGTTTACTCCCTTTAACAAAGAAAAGTATAGAGCAATTCAGCAGTGATGTCAAACGGCTCTTAGAAAAATTTAAGTTTTTTGTGTAGAGTTACAATTGATGTGAGACTTAATGAGTAAAAATAGAAAAGCGAATGGAATCCTGTAAAATAGAGTTACCACACTTTATAGAAAGGATCCAATCGCATGACTATTATA
>JAVBWK010000027.1:0-83455 GCA_036677505.1 Erysipelotrichaceae bacterium | reverse complement strand
TATAATAGTCATGCGATTGGATCCTTTCTATAAAGTGTGGTAACTCTATTTTACAGGATTCCATTCGCTTTTCTATTTTTACTCATTAAGTCTCACATCAATTGTAACTCTACATATTTCACTTGTTAAATCCAGTCTATTATTGACAATGATTAACAATACCGAGTAAACTTATGTTAATGATGTGGGGCATGCCATGACGAATAACGATCTTTCTATAAAGTTAATAGATTTTTTAGGCAATTTTACTCTGCCTTTTTTTAGTTAAGAAAGGAGTGCTTATGTCAAAGAGATTCTCAAAGTTTTTCTTGATCTTCGCCATGATTGTTGCGACGTTGATTTCTGTCTCTGTCGGAGATATTTTTGCGCAGGGACCATCAGTCAGCGGGGTAGAGGATGGGATGTATTACAATACGCCTGTGACCATCACTTTCGATGAGGCCGGTGGTACTGTAACCGCAACTCTTAACGGTTTATCTTATACTTCGGGCACTCTTGTAGCGTTGGATGGTGCATATGTTTTAATCGTTACCGATGGCATCGAATCGACAACCGTAAACTTCTGGATTGACACGATTGCTCCTGAAGTCACCGGAGTCGAGGACGGGGCTTACTACAATACCAGCGTATCGGCAGAATTTACCGAAGGGACCGCTACCCTAAATGGCTTAGCTTATATTTCAGGTACACCCATCGAGGCTGAGGACTTTTACACCCTGATCGTCACGGATCTGGCGGACAATGTGACAACCATCACCTTTACGATTGACAAAACACCTCCTGAGGTAACTGGGGTCACCGATGGCTCCTATTACAACTCCAATCGGACGATCACCTTCAATGAAGGAAGTGCAACCCTAAACAGCTTACCGTTCACCACAGGGACGACAGTAACAGCGGAAGGGTCCTATACTTTGGTTGTTACCGATTTGGCGAACAACGTGACCACGATTACTTTCACTATTGATCAAACCGAACCGGTAGTCACCGGAGTCGAAGGAGGGGCTTACTACAATACCGGCGTATCGGCAGAATTTACCGAAGGGACCGCTACCCTAAATGGTTTAGCTTATATTTCAGGTACACCCATCGAGGCTGAGGACTTTTACACCCTGATCGTCACGGATTTGGCGAACAATGTGACAGCCATCACCTTTACCATTGATAAAACACCTCCTGAGGTAACTGGGGTCACCGATGGTTCCTATTACAACACCAATCGGACGATTACGTTCAATGAAGGAACCGCCACCCTAAACAGCTTACCGTTCGCCACAGGGACAACAGTAACAGCGGAAGGGTCCTACACTTTGGTCGTCACTGATCTGGCAAACAATGTGACCACGATCACCTTTACGATTGATAAAACCGCTCAAGATATCACAGGAGTTACTGATGGTTCTTACTATAATACAACAGTATCTGCAATATTTAGTGAAGGAACGGCAACCCTAAATGGTTTAACTTATATTTCAGGCACACCAATCGAAGCTGAGGGTGTCTATACCCTGATCGTCACCGATTTGGCGAACAATGTGACAACCATCACCTTTACCATTGATAAAACACCTCCTGAGGTAACTGGGGTCACCGATGGTTCTTATTACAATACCAATCGGACGATCACCTTCAATGAAGGAAGTGCCACTCTAAACAGCTTACCGTTCACCACAGGGACGACAGTAACAGCGGAAGGGTCCTATACTTTGATTGTTACCGATTTGGCAGGGAATGTGACAACGGTAGCTTTTGTTCTCGACAAGACACTTCCAATCATCACCATCGACACTTACATTCTAACCCCAACCAATCAAGACATCATCGTTACTGCCAGCACCAATGAAGGCAGCCTGAATTTCACGAGTCATACTTTCACTGAAAACGGCAGCTTTACGTTTATTGCTACGGACTTAGCAGGTAATGTCGCCGAACGTACCGTAACCATCACTAACATTGATAAAACAGCACCGATCGTTACTGGAGTTGAAAATGGTGTGCAATACAACACTAATCGCAATCCGGCATTTAATGAAGGGACCGCAACGTTAAACGGCGAAAACTTCACTTCTGGAACCTTAGTGAATCAGGAGCAAACCTATACACTAATTGTGACCGACGCGGCCGGAAATATTACGACGGTCATCTTTACCATCGATAAAACACCGCCGGTCATCATCGGTATTACGGACGGAACATACTATAAAACAGATCTGACCATTACCTTTGATGAAGGTAACGCGACATTAAACGGAGCTGTATTTACCTCTGGCACAACCGTAACCATTGAAGATTCTTATACACTCATCGTAACTGATTTGGCCTCAAACGTAACGACAGTTGCCTTTGTTCTGGATAAGACGGCTCCGATCATTACTATTGACCCATACAACACCGATCCGACCAATCTCGATATCACCGTAACTGCGGACACTAACGAAGGAAGTCTGAATGTGACCAGCCACATATTTACGGAAAACGGCAGTTTTACATTCATCGCAACCGATTTGGCAGGAAATGTCAGTGAACGGACTGTGACTATCACCAACATCGATAAAAACGCTCCGGCAGTCTCCGGTGTCAGCAACAATTTCTTTTACAACAACAGCCGCATCATCACTTTTGACAAAGGAACCGCAACTCTCAATGGAATTGAGTTTATTTCAGGCACGACGGTAAGTGCGGAAGGAAGTTATGTTTTGGTAGTTACCGATGATGCATCAAATATAACTACCGTCAGCTTCGTCATTGATAAAACCGCTCCGATCATTTCGGGCGTAGAAAATAATGCCTATTACAATACTGATCTTAACATAACGTTCAACGAAGGCAGTGCCACATTGAACGGACTGGCCTTCAGTTCCGAAACTTTGGTCTCGGTCGAAAACTCCTATACCCTGGTCGTTACCGACTTGGCCGGAAACATTTCAACGGTGACTTTTGTACTCGATAAGACTGCACCTGTCATCACCTTTGAACCATATGAATCTGAAGCACCGGTGTCCAGCGTGACCGTCAATGCAAGTGTCAATGAGGGAAGCCTGAATACACCATCACGATTGTTCACCGCTAACGGCAGTTACACCTTTATCGCTACTGATTTAGCCGGTAATGTCAGTGAGAAAACAGTCATCATCAGCAACATCGGCTATACTCTGAATTACTCACTGACCGGAACCGGCGGAGATCTGATCGCCATGGTCAACAGCATCATGGTCAACTCCGGCAATCTGGTCATTGAAGGAAGAAGCATCATGTTTACGGCAACCCCGGCTACCCGCTATCGGGTATATGCATGGCGGCTGGATGGAACCGTGGTTGGCGACCGAAGCAATACCTACGTGCTGAACATGTTGAACAAAGGAGTAAATGTCACCGTCGAATTTGTCTTGGAAGGGGATATGAACAACAGTAACAGCGTTACCATCACAGATCTTGTCATCTTACGAAGATACCTGGCAGGACTTGAGACAATCAACGACAAAGCAAAAGAAGCAGCCGATATCAATGCCAGCGGCGCAGTTTCCATCACCGATTTAGTCATTTTGAGAAGACGTCTGGCAGGATTGGAGTAAGGAAATGAAAAAACTACTGAACATTTTATTGGTAAGCATTGTTTTGTGTATGAATTTTGCCACCATCGAACCGAAAGCGGTCGACTTTACAACGACAACTTCCGGAGTGACGGGGATCGTCTCTGAGGGAACATTCACGATCACGTTGGGAGTTTCAGGTGCAACGAACCTTTCCGGGATGACAGCGAAATTCACCTATGACACCAATCTGCTTACGTTGGTCTCGTGGGAAGAACGAAACGGTTATTCACTCACCGTCGGTCCCGAAGTGGTCATGGACAAAACGTCCGGTCAGTCCGGTACTTTTGCCATGGCAACCTTCACTTTTAAAGCTAAAGCCGCCTTTCTGGTTGGTGCCAGTACCAATATTACCTTTACCAATGTGACCGGAACCGATGGTACCCAGGATTTGACCGGCACCAGTAAAACTCATACCGTTCGCGTGTTATCTGCCAATAACAACCTGACATCACTTTCCCTCAACGGCAGAAGTGTGACGAATTTCAATGCCAACACGCTTAGCTATGATATGGGCAGAACCGATGCCAGCAGTGTTACACTCGCCGCCGTTGCCGCTGATGCCAAAGCTACAGTGACCGGAGTAGGCACAAGAAATCTGGCCTACGGAAGAAATACATTGGGTGTAACCGTCACAGCGGAAAGCGGTGCAAGAAAAACATACAACGTCATCGTTACCCGCAATGACTATCGCAGCAATAACAATTATTTAGCCTCCCTGAGTCTGAGTGAAGGAGAAATCAGCTTTGATAAGCTTACCCAAGCCTACACGGTTGTCGTCGATCATCCGGTGACCAGCATCACAATCACAGCCACACCGGAAGACAGTAAAGCCAGGGTTACCGGTGCCGGAGTCAAGACGCTCAAAGTATATACAAACACCTTTGCGATCGTGGTCACAGCTGAAAATCAGACCCGACGTACATATACCCTGAATATCGTCAGAAGAGATTTACAGGGCAATGCCGGCAATCTCTCTACAAATAACAGATTGAAATCACTGGAAGTTGTCGGTTATCCGATCTCTTTTGGTACAGATATCAAAGAATATGAAATCACGGTGGACAACACGGTTTCATTTGTGGAAATAAAAGCACAGGCAGAAGATGCGAAAGCCGCACTGACTGTCAATAACATCGAAGAACTTCAGTTTGGGATCAATGAGATCCAGGTCACCGTAACCTCTGAAAGCGGCGTGGCCAATCTCTATGTCATTAAAGTCATCCGCTCGACTATGGGACCGGTCATCCCGATCGAACAAGCCTTACAAGCCATCAATGAATCTGTCGCAGAAGAAGTCGTTGCCATCGTCGGACCGGAAGATGAGATTTCAAAGGAAATCATCGATGCTCTGAAAACAACGAAGAAGAAACTGACGATCAACCGCCGCAACAACCTTGGCGATCTTCTGTATGCTTGGACCTTTGACGGCAGCCAAATGGATACGACCCTGAAAGTCAAGTCCGGAATTATCTTCGGAGCACTTAACATTCTTGATATCGACAAAATCACTAACTATGCACGACGGGTTGATTTATCCTTCTACCACTCCGGCGAACTGCCAAAAGGAACGACCGTCACTGTATACGTCGGAAACGAGTTTGAAAATGAGGAAACGCTCAAGTTCTACTACTACAACAAAGAAACGCAGCAGATGGAACTGATCCTCAATAATCTGGTGGTCAAGGACGGATTTGTATCCTTTCCGCTGGAACACTGCTCGGATTACACTTTGACCAAAGCAGACTTTACTTATGGAGAAGA
Source organism: Erysipelotrichaceae bacterium (assembly GCA_036677505.1). Lineage (GTDB taxonomy): Bacteria > Bacillota_I > Bacilli_A > Erysipelotrichales > Erysipelotrichaceae > UBA2227. Next base: position 78,101 of record JAVBWK010000027.1, on the reverse strand, counting down.
AGCACAACCGCTGAGCCCCTGGGTATTTGTGGCTGGTGGGGAGCTGTTGCTCATCCTGCTGTTTGCATATTTGTATTACCAAGAGAAAAAGCGTAATCCGTATCGCGCATAATCAATATCCCATGATACTTCGGGCACTCAGAAAAAGTGCCCATTTTTTATGAAGTGTGTTATCATAAATGACGAGTGGTGAACCATGGAACGATTCGAACTTCTTATACCCGAGCGCTGGGATGACTTTGAGACACTGTTTGAAAAACACAAGGGAGTACGCGGCGGTTGCTGGTGCAGTTTTTATCTTGCATCTGCAGGCGAATATGCGAAATTGGACAAAGAAGGCAGAAAGCAGTTCCATCGCGAGAAAGTTGACAGATTCGGATCTACCGGCGGTCTCTACTATGTGAATGATCAGCCCGTAGCCTGGTGCCAGTTTGGCCAGAAAAATACGTTTAAACGCTTTGAAAGAAACCGCACGAACTCTGATTCAGACATCTCAGATGACAAAGTGTGGCGCATCAGCTGTATATTTGTAGATAAGGAATACAGGAAGAGGGGATATGCCCGCAAAGTAACCGAAGCTGCCATCGAAACGATGATACAGCTTGGCGCAACCGCGATCGAAGCTTTCCCGTTTGACTTCATCGATCGGCACAACCGATTTCAACACAATGGCAGCGTCGCATTCTACACTGAGTTGGGATTTCAGAAGATCGGCAGAATCGGCAAAAATGAAGTGCTCATGCGCAGAAGAATCGAGGAGATCTTATGAAAACGATACTGATTACCGGCGGAGCCGGGTTTATCGGAAGCAATCTGTGCCATCATCTGATCGCAGATCATCGGGTGATCTGCTTGGATAATTTAAGTTGCGGATCATTGGACAATATCTCGGATTTAATGAACCATTCCAATTTCACATTTGTACGTCACGATGTCAAACAATCATTTGATATCCCATGCGATCAGATATACCATTTAGCCGCTCATGCTTCTCCGAAATTCTATCTGAATGATCCGATCGAAACGTCTATGACCATCGGATTGGGTACCGTCAGCGCACTGAACAATGCCCGTAAGTACAAGGCTACGATCCTGCTTGCCTCCACCTCGGAAATTTACGGAGAACCAGATGTTCATCCGCAACCCGAATCCTATTACGGAAACGTCAATACAGTCGGACCGCGCAGCTGCTATGATCAAAGCAAGCGCTGGATGGAAACCTTGGGAAATGATTATCGCCGCACTTATGGGACAGATGTGAAAATCGTTCGGATATTCAATACCTACGGTCCAAGGATGAAAATGGATGACGGACGCATCATCAGTGAACTGTTGGTTCGCGGAATAAAAGGTGAACAAGTGTTTATTTATGGTGACGGTCATCAGACGCGCAGCTTCTGTTATATCGACGACATGATCGAACAGCTGACCGGCATCATCAACAGTGAATGCACAGGACCGATCAACTGCGGAAACGATCAGGAGTTCAGCATCAATCAGATCGCCGAAAAAATATCCGCATGGCTTGAAGAACCATTGAAACTTAATTTTGTCAGTCCGCTGATCAACGATCCGATCCGACGCCGACCGCAATTAAACAGACTTCATTCAATGGGATTACAAGCGCATACGGACATCGAAGAAGGATTGAAACATACGCTCAACTACTTTTTAAATTCGTTGAAACAGGGGGCATTATGAATCGACAAATTATGATTGCGGGATATTGGGAAAAGAATCTGGGAGATGACTGTTTTCTTGATATCTTCACAAAACGTTACCCCGACAGCACTGTTTACATCCTGACTCAGAAGAAATACCGTAAGATCTATCAGACATCACAAATCCGCGTTGTCTGTTATGATTCTCTGTTGTATCGGATAATTAACATGATATTGCGCATGCTGAAACAGCCATCCTTATATTATGTTATGACCAGCAGGAAATGTGACACGGCCGTGATTTTGAGCGGCTCGTATTTTATGGAAGAAGGTCCTTGGAAACGTCACCTTCAGAATCTGAATGCCATGAGCCGGCGCGTCAGAAAAACATTTGTCATCGGCACAAACTTCGGACCCTTTCAAAGTGAAGAATTTGTGGATGAGTACAAGAAATTCTTTGCGATGTGCACGGATGTCTGTTTCCGTGAACAGTACTCCTTTGATCTTTTTAAAGATCTTCCCCAAGTGCGCATGGCACCGGATATCGTATTGGGTTTAGACATCCCGCCGCGACCAAAGGAGAAGATAGTCGTACTGTCTGTGATTGACTGTAACAAAAGCGAGCAGTTAGCTCCGTATCAGCCGGTGTATCTTGAAAAGATGATTCAATTCGCCCGATATTACCTTGCTCTGAATTATTCAGTCACACTGTTTTCCTTTAGTGAAAAGCAGGGAGATTACCATGTATGTAAGCAGATTGCTGAACAGATCCAGGATAACAGAATCGAGATTTTCAATCACACAGACGTTGCGACTTCATTGGATAAACTCAACCGCGCCGAAATTATCATCGCCACACGCTTTCATGCTATGATTCTGGGATGGGTGATGGACAGTCGCGTTATTCCGATTGTATACTCTACTAAGATGTCTAATGTGATTAAAGATTTGGGATACACGGGAGAATTCTGCGAAATTACTGACATCGGTCAGCTCGAATGTGCAAAGACGGCCGAAAACCTGAATAAAGCTCAGGGAGTTTCACCCTCTTTGTTTATTTTGGCCAAAAACCAGTTTTCTGCCTTTGATGCCCATTGGAGGGAAACCGATGAATAAACTGTCCGTGATCATACCGACTCACAATCGGCAGGCGATGCTTAGACAAGCCATTGAAAGCGTACGCAAACAGACCTATAAGAACCTTGAAATTTTGATCGTTGATGACTGCAGTACAGATGAAACCGGAAATTATATAAAGACACTGAGCGGAATCACTGTTTTAACCAACACAACGCCTTCAGATGCCGGACGCAACCGTCAGAAAGCGTTCAATCAGTGCAACGGCGATTATGTCGTCTTTCTTGATGACGACGACTTCTATACCAATGACCGCTTTTTCGAAACGGCCATCCGCCATTTACAACAGGACCAAGAATTGGTAGCCGTCACATCCTGTGCGAACCTGTGGTATACAGACACAGATCTGATCCAACTCACTAAACTGCCCTTTGTCGGGAAAATCAGCTCAAAAGAGTATCTGAGTGAATTTACGCTCAAGTATCCCAAACCGTGGTCGACCTTTACGACTGTCTTTCGCAAATCAATGCTCGATGATATGGATTTTGCTCACATGGAAATGATGAACGATACATCGATCTACCTGCGTGCCTTGTGCGCAGGTGATATATACTTTCTTGATGAAGTCAGCGGTGTATACCGAATCCATTCTGCCAACATGTCCAGACATATCCGATCTTCGTTTATTCTGGCCAACCTGAACGAAAAAATTAATGTGCATCAGCTGACTCATGCAAAGAATATCGGACTTTCAAACACTTGGCTAAACCGGCAGTTATTTACGACCATCAAGTACTACCTGAAAGAATCATCCCCCAAAAACACCGAAATCATACGGCTGATCGGCTGGATTATCCGTAGACGCGGAATATTTGGGATCGAACTGGCCGCACGAAGCATCAATCTGGCCATAAAATTCAAAGCCATGCACCAGAAACCATAAACATTTGATACAATATAGATAGCACAGGAGACCGTATGCGAATCAGAAATTCCATTAATAACGCCCGATGGGGAATCATCTATCAAATCTTGCATGCTGCGCTCGGATTCTTGTTCCGGACGGTTTTCATTGCTATTTTGGGAGCAGAATATTTAGGGGTCAACTCACTTTTTACCAGCATCCTGCGCTGGCTTGCCTTAGCGGAACTTGGCATCGACATGACCGTCGTTTACAGCCTGTATAAACCAATCGCCGATAAAAACACCCGCCTGATACAAGCTTATCTTAATCTATACAAAAAAGCCTTCGCCATCGTTGCCTTTACGGTATTAACTCTGGGCATAGTCCTGATCCCGTTTTTATCCTACTTTCTGGGCGAACTTACCGAAGTTACCCAGCCGGTGCTGATTTATCTGCTGTTTTTGCTCAACACATTCGTATCCTACTTTTTTATCTATAAACAATCGATTTTTATCGCCAATCAACAACAGTATGTCATCAACCGAAACAAATCGATCTTCTTTGTCATCAGCCAGTTCGCTCAGATAGCCATCCTGATTCTGACCCGCAATTTCATCTTAACCTTGCTTATCCAGGTATTATTGAAAATTGCTGAGAATGTCTGGGTATCCATCTTGGCAGACAAGCAGTATCCGTATATCAAAAATAATCAGGAGAAACTGAGCGACTCAGAGCGTCAGAAATTCTTTAAAAACATGTATGCCATGTTTATGTATAAAATCGGTCAGGTTGTCGTCGGTGCGACTGACAACATCATCATCAGTGTTTTCAACGGCATCATCGCCGTCGGACTGTATGCCAACTATCTGATGATCACCAACATCCTCAACCAGACCATTCACACGATTTTCTCCGGTATGAGAGCCGGGATCGGCAACATCAATGCTACCGAAACCACTTTGCGGAAACGACAGATTTTCGATGTCGTGTTCTTTATGAGTTTTCTGATATACGGAATTACCGCTGTGATTTTATACAATGTCATCAATCCGTTTATCGTCATGTGGCTTGATGAAAGCTTCTTACTGAGCCAGTTTACCGTCATGATCATTGTCATCAACTATTACACAGCCGGCATGCAAAGTGCGGCTGCCAGCTATCGTGACACAACCGGACTGTTCAGGGTCGGGCAGTACCGACCGGTCATTTCAGCATTGCTCAACCTGGTGATTTCTGTATTGCTGGCCAGACCCTTGGGAATTGCAGGAGTTTTGCTGGGAACCGTTATCAGTCGGGCCATGGTATTCTTCTGGTATGATCCTTATGTTATCTTCAAATATATTTTCGAACAGCCGTTGCACACATATTTCAAGAAATATACGATTTATGCTGTGGTTGTCGTGATGCTGACGTATACCTCATCGCTGTTTTTACCATTATTCAAAACCGGTTGGCAACCGGCCGATTTTATCATCCAAAGCAGCATCGCCGGTATCTATGCGATCATCATTACCGTAGGACTGTTTTACCGAACCATTGAGTTCGCTTATCTGTATGATGTAGCAAAACGCATGATTCGATCTAAACTGAAACGATCGAAGGAAAGGGGATAAAATGAAGCTGATCCGATATGAATATCAGGGAATCATCCGCCAAGGGAAACTGGTCGACCATCAGGTATACCCGGTCGATCCCAGTCCGACATTTCCATTACCCGTCGAAGAAGTCAGACTGCTGTTACCGATTGAACCGACAAAGATCATCGCTGTCGGTCTAAACTATGCCAGCCACGCCCGTGAGCTGGGTCTGGTCAATCCCAAACCCAGTGAGCCCGTTATTTTCATCAAACCCAACACAACCCTGCTTAAAAACGAAGGAACGATCCTTTTGCCCAAGCAATCCGTCCACGTCGAATATGAAGGTGAGCTGGGTGTCGTTATTTCTCAGCGGTGCCGGCATGTCAAAAAAGAAAACGCCAAAGACGTTATTTTGGGATACATCGTGGTCAACGATGTGACCGCCCGTGATTTACAGCCCAAGCAAGGTCAGTGGACGGCTTGTAAATCATTTGATACATTTTTACCCGTAGGATCTTGGATCGAGACAGAACTGGATCTGAGCCATGCGACCATCACCACCCGCGTCAATCATGTCATCCGCCAGATCGAATCGGTCAGTTCCATGATTTTCAGTGTTGAAGAACTGATCGAGTACATCAGTTCGATCATGACGCTGATGCCCGGGGATGTCATCATCACCGGCACCCCTCCCGGAGTGGGCAAGCTTATGGCCGGTGATACCGTCGAAGTATCAATCAATGGATTGGGCACTGTCATCAGTACCGTAGAAAACGAAATTTAAGGCGGAAAAATCCGCTATTTTCCCTGCTTAGATGCTTTTATTGACAAACACCATCCCTTTACTTATGCTTATAGATAGAGAGGCGATGCCTATGCACCTGAGCCAGAATCTTACTTCAATCATCTTTTCGTCAGGCGTGATACCAACGCCATTTTTGGCTTTGACTGAAAGCGAGATCTCGGCGATTCAGTTTCAGAATCAGATCCTTATTCTGGTATCGATTGCCGGCATCGCTATCGCGGCAATCAGTTATGCCTATTATGCCCAAACCTTAAAAAATGAGCAGAAACTCAGTGCGTATATTGGGGAAAGCGAACAGCGGATGGCAGCCCTATTATCCAATTTGCCGGGTATGGCTTATCGCTGCCGAAATGACCGCAACTGGACCATGCAATACGTCTCAGACGGCTGTCTGCGACTGACCGGATATACCCGGGAAGAACTGCTGCATAACACAGCTATCAGCTATAATGATATCATTTTGAAACCTTACCGCGAAGAAGTCTGGACCAACTGGCAAGTCCGGCTCAACCGTCATGAAGTCATAGAAATGGAATATGAAATCCAAACCAAAGACGGTAGCATTAAATGGGTTTGGGAGCAGGGAAGAGGCATCTATGATCAGCAAGACCGCATCATCGCAATCGAAGGACTGATCATCGATATCAGTGAGCGCGTCGAAAACAATCGGATCCGCCAGATTGCCCAAGACAAACTTGCTGCCGTACTGACCAGTATCGGTGATGGGGTCATCACGGTTGATAAAGAAGGTAAGATCGACTTCATCAATCCGACAGCCTGTGAAATCCTGGAAGTCAGCCGGATCATCATTGGTGAACCTTTTGACGATCAGTTCAGTTTCATTTCCTCCATCACCAAGGAACCGGTCGACTCACCGGTAGCCCAATGCATGAAAAACCGCAAAGTCCAAAGTCTGCAACAGCAAATCACGATGACAACCAGGCAAGGCAAGATCCTGGAAGCGGAAACTACCGCTTCACCGCTGATCAATCAGAAGGCGATTGAGGGAGTCGTGATGGTATTCCGCGATGTGACTGCCCGTTTGGCCAAAGAACGCGAAATCGAATATCTGAGCTATCATGATGGTTTGACCGGTCTGTACAACCGCAGATTCTTTGAAGAAGAAATCAAGCGTCTCGATATGCCTCGAAATCTGCCGATCACCTTAATCATGGCCGATGTCAACGGGCTGAAAGTCATTAATGACGGTTTCGGACACCCGGTCGGCGATCAGCTGATCATCAGTGCGGCCAAGGCCATTAAGAACAGCTGCCGCAATGACGAAATTATCGCCCGGATGGGAGGGGACGAATTTGCAATCCTGTTACCGGGAGTTGATGAAGAAGGTGCCGGGAAAGTGGTTGAACGTATGCAGAAGCAGGCGGCCGAATCAGTGATCATGGGACTGCCGGTGTCAATAGCTTTTGGTTTTGCGACTAAAACCGAACCGCACGAAAATATTCTAAAAATCCTTCAATTTGCGGAAGACCGTATGTATCAGCTGAAAATGTCTGACAGCTCGACCAGCCGCAATCAGACGATCAAAGTCATGCTTCAGTCACTGTTCAGCCGCAGCCCGCGGGAGCAGGTCCATATCCTCAACGTCAGTCACATCTGCGAACTGATGGCCAATGCCATGGGTTTCGGTCGCGAACAAGTGGTCGAGCTCAAACTGGCCGCTCAGCTTCATGACATCGGGAAAATCGCCATCGAATCACGGATTTTAGAGAAACCGGAAGTTTTAAATGATCTTGAACGAATCCAGATGCAGCGGCACAGCGAAACCGGTTATAGAATCTTATCGACGACCGCTGAGTATCTCAACGTAGCGCAAATCGTATATGATCATCATGAACGTGTTGACGGAACCGGTTATCCAAGAGGCCTTAAAGGAGATCAGATTCCGATCGGAGCCCGTATCCTGGCCATCGCAGAGGCAGTCGATGCGATGAGCAATGATCAGCCCCATCGCAAAGCCATGACCAAAGAACAGATCCGAGCCGAACTGATCCGCTGTTCGGATACTCAATTTGACGGACATCTTGTACAGATTTTCAATCAGAACATCCTGGACACTCTGTTTGAAGCGAAATGAGTCGCTGTTCTTTTCAACACGCAGAATATGTGATACCCTAAATATACAACCATCTACGGTCGAAGGAGGGATTACGATGATTACATGCATGATTTACAAAATCAATGAAAACATCAATCACAGCGGCCTGGGCAAAGCAGCATTAAGCAAAAACCTGAAGAAAATGGGGATCGAAGAAAAATTGAACGTTACATCTCAAGGGAAGCCTTATCTGCCATCCAACGTCAAGTATGTATCCTCCGCACACAGCGGGAAATATCTGATTTGTGCCATCAGCGATCAGCCCATCGGCATCGATATTGAAAAGATTCGTGAATTGCATCCGGGAACGATTGCCCGACTCAATCTGAAAGAGCAGCCCTTTGAACAATGGACGCTGCGCGAAGCCATGATCAAACTGACCGGCGATGTCAATGCCATGTTTGAAGAAGTGACATTTGATGAAATCCGGATGCGTAAAATCGAAGTCGAACCCGAGTATGCCTGTGTGATTGTCAGCGACCGACCCATCGACGAACTGATCATCGAAAAAGGGGGCTATTATGAATAAGCGACGCCAGCGATGGATGCTGGCTTTTCTATGGATGGCCGTTATTTTTTATTTATCATCCCAAGACGGACAACAGTCATCTTCACTGAGCACATCCCTGTTTAAACCGCTTTTTGATTTAGTCATCCCCATGGGAGTCTCTGCTGATATCTTATCACTGATCGTCCGTAAAACCGCTCATTTCGTCACTTACTCCATCTTGGGATTACTGGTATTTCGGGCAACGGACACCTATGACATCGAATTGTCTCAGAAGATATATTTTTCATTTTTATTATGTTTAGGTTATGCAATCAGCGATGAGATCCATCAGTTGTTTGTCCCGGGCCGATCCGGCAATCTGACTGACATAGCCGTTGATGCTTTGGGAAGCATCACGAGCATCATACTGTATGGTAATTTGCGAAGAAAAGAGGTAAGAACATGAATTTAGCCGTTGTCGGAACCAGTTGGATCACAGAGAAATTTGTTCAGGCTGCCATCGAAACCCGTCTGATCACTTTTTTAGGTACGGTTTCGCGAAGTGAAGAAAAAGCACAGCAGATCAATCTTGCATATAACGGAAAAAAAACCTATCTGACCATTGAGCAAGCTTGTGAGGATGAAGAAGTCGATATCCTGTATATTGCTTCACCCAATTCACTGCACTATCCGTATGCAAAAAAGGCATTACTGTCAGGCAAACATGTCATCAGTGAAAAACCGATTGTCAGCAATACCCGTGAAATCGATGATCTGATCGAAATAAGCAAAACTTCACAGGGGATGCTCTTTGAAGCAATCATGCCCTTACATCTGCCCGGTTTGGAAATCATTCGGCAGCATCTTTCGATGCTCGGCGAAATCAGGCTGATCAGCAGCGAGTTCAACCAGTATTCAAGCAAATATCCGGCCTATCTTTTAGGAAAAGATCCCAATGTGTTCTCACCGCAGTTCTCCGGAGGAGCGCTGTATGACCTGGGGGTTTACAATGTATATTTTATCCTCTCACTGTTTGAATCACCTTCAGAAGTCCGTTATATGTCCAACAAGGGTCCCAACGGAATCGACCTTTCAGGCGTTCTGACCATGAAGTATCCCGATAAAATCGCTGTTTCCGTCATCGGAAAAGACAATCCCGGCGACAATCGCACCCTGATTCAGGGTGAGAAGGGATTTATCAAAGTGACCGGATCCGTCAGTACGTTAAGTGCGATCGAAATCGTGGCTGAAGGACAGCGCTTTGACTTTATGATTCCAAACAACCCCAATACGATGTTTCATGAAGCTGTGGATATATTTAACTGTATCCGTAATCGCGACCGATCATTGATGAATCAGTGGCTGAGCTTAGCCAAACAAGTCGCTTCGGTCATGGAAACTGCGAGAAAGGATGCCGGTATTATCTTTGCGGCAGACCATGCTCATGATTAAAGCGCTGATCTTTGATTTGGACGGTACGTTGATCGACAGTGAAGCCAACTACATCGTGGCCTGGCAAAAGGCCGTCGAACAGCATAACTTTCCGCTGACCTATCAGGATTTGCTTGGCATTTGCGGCATCAGCACCAAAGAAGAAATCGATTATCTGCTTGCGCGTCTGAAAACCATGGATCAGGTACAACTGGCCATCGAATCCAGCAAACAAATGTTTCTTGCGATGGCGCAGCAGGGTGTTGTCAAACTTAAACCCGGAGTCAGAGATCTGATCGACTATTGCAAGGCCAAAGGAATTGCTCTGGCTTTGGCTACATCGACCTATCAGCCACTGGCCCGCAAATACATAAGTTATGTCGAAGGTTATACCGATGAGGATTTTGATGTGATGATTTTTGGTGATATGGCCGCCCACGGCAAGCCGGATCCCGAAATCTTCAATCTGGCACAGCAGGCTCTGAATATTCCCAAGCATGAGTGCCTGATTCTCGAAGACTCTCACTATGGAATCATGGCCGCAAACCGGGCGCAAATTGATGTCGCCTGGATCCGGGATATGGTCGATATGACAAAATATCCGGATATTTCGTATCAGTATGCCTTTGAATCAGCTGCACAGGTAAAGGAGTGGTTAAGCAGACATGAATAAAAGTATGGAAATATTTATTTCATTTGCGCGGGTCGGTGCACTCACTTTTGGCGGCGGATACGCTATGTTACCGATCTTGCGCAAAGAAGTGATCGATATCAAAGGGTGGATCAGTGAAGAGCAGATGATGGACAGCTATGCGATTGCCCAGGTCTCCCCGGGCATCATTGCGGTCAATACCTCTGCTTTGATCGGGTTTCAGCTACACGGAAAAAAGGGAGCCATCAGTGCTGCCCTTGGCCAAGTGTTTCCTTCGATCATTATCATCACGCTTATCGCGGCATTCTTACAGCAGGCCTTTCTGATTCCGCTGGTCCAACAGATATTTGCCGCTGTACGGATCGCTGTCGCCGTACTGATCATCACCACGGCGGTCATGTTGCTTAAGAAAGGGATCATTGATTGGTTTTCAGCTTCGATATTCACTTTGGCTCTGGTAGCCATTCTGGGATTTTCCGTATCTCCGGTCTACATCGTCATTGCCAGTGCACTGTTGGGATTTCTTTATAAATCTCTTGGAGGTCAACGGATATGATCTACTGGACCTTGTTTTGGGAGTTTCTGAAAATCGGTCTGGTCGCCATCGGCGGCGGATTGGCCACATTGCCTTTTCTCTACAGTCTCGCAGATAAGACGAACTGGTACACCGCTGCCATGCTGGTGGATATGATCGCAATTTCCGAGTCGACGCCCGGGCCGATCGGAATCAATATGGCAACCTACGTCGGTTTTACTACGGCTTCGATCTTGGGCGGTATCATTGCATCACTGGCCATCATCATTCCCGGAGTGATCCTGATGATGCTGATTGGTAAAGCCATGGACACCTTCAAAAACTCACCGGTCTTGCTGAAAGTATTTTACGGGATCCGACCTGCCGTAGCCGCTTTGATCGTCTATGCAGCCTGGGAAATCATCAAAGTAACGATGATCACACCGACTGAAAATCTCTGGCAGGCACAACTGAAATATCCGGCTATCGCATTTTTTATCATCCTGTTTGTCATCAATAAACGGTTCAAGATTCATCCGGTACTGCTGATCGCAGCGGCAGCCTTCACCGGCGCATTCATTGCATTTTAAAAGGGCTATCGCCCTTTTTTTACGGTTGGGGATGGATGATGTGACCCATAAAGAGGATCAGTCCGGTCTGACGATCGCGAATGACCACGGTATAAGGCCGGTTGACAAAAAACTGATAATCTCCGCTCGGAACTGATTTGATCTGCATTTCCACTTTGGTCACAGCCGCGGCTTCGGTGCCTTCTTCATCAAGCATCCAAAACGTTTTATGTAAGACCGAGAAGATATGCAAACCATCGGCCTTTGCATCTTGTGCCATGGCGGAGAAGTCGGCCATATTCTCCAAAAATGCGGTCGGCATTCCCATCATTGCCAGAACATCTTTCAGTTCGACTTCAACGTTGAGAATGACCTTAGGCAGCATGACAGCAACCGATGACATCGGCAAATCTTTAAGCAGATACTCACTGATTTCACCGGGAGTCAATGAAGTATTATCTTTAGGCAGCAGGATCAAAATTTCCTGTTGCTGATCTTCGGTTACAAATGCACCGAGCTGTACGCGCTGATCTTCGAAAAACGGCATCATCCGACTGCCCACAACATATTGGATTTTGTCTTTGACATTGGCAAAGACATCGTTTTTCGTCAGTAATTTGTCAAATGGGGTTGCCCATTTGGCCCCAAAGGTCAGTGTGTTGATCAGAAACATGACCGTCAGCGGATCGATCGGCGGTTCGATGATCTCACTGATCTTATCTTCGGTATTTTCTTTGACCCACTGATTGATGGTTGCCGCTGCACTGTTTTGACTGAAATCCAACACAGCGATCATTGAGCCGTAATGACGGACGACATCGTCCAAAAACGGCTGTTTGACTTTGCTTCGATATTCATCTTTGATCCACACGGAATTATTGATGGTAAACCGGTCGGACTGGCTGAGCAGGTATGACTGAGTCAGACGGCTGAGATCATTCATTTGTTGTACATCCGCAAAACGCAAAACATCCAACATTTCTTTCAAAGTAGAATTGGCCGCGCCATTAGCAGTCATCGATAGGGCAAGCTGAATGCTCAGCGGGGAGAAGAAAACATTCTTCTGTCGATTATAGAGTTGCTGATACAATGCCAAGGCAAACTGGCGGTTGGCATCGATCGCTTCTTGTGACAGATCGCTGACAGACTCCGGATCGGACAGATAGCCTTTGCTATCGACCAGCGCAAAATCTTTCTGAGTCTGTGTACATGCAGCCAGTGAGATGACTGCCATGATAATGAGCCATTTCTTTAACATAGAGATCCCTCCGATTATAATTTACATCGAATTTCACACATATAAACATTCTTTTTTTATCTTGCCGAAATCTCTTGTTAAGTTGCATGAGTGTGATACAATATTGCAAATGCGGAGGGCGTTATGTACTTAAGAAAAACCAAATCCGAAGATATTCATGTTGTCATTTCAATCATTGATGACGCAATCAAAGAGCTCAGAAAAGCATCGGTCGATCAGTGGCAAAACGGTTATCCCAATGCATCAAGCATTGAAAACGATATTGCCAGAGGATGGGGGTACGTTTTGGTTGAGGATGATGAAATCGTAGCCACGCTGGCTTTGAGTTTTGACGGCGATCCTAATTACGATATTATCGTGGATGGAGACTGGCTCAATCAAGAACCCTATGCGGTGATTCACCGGATTGCGGTCAAACTGACCCGAAAAGGGGAAGGGCTGGCCGGCATTGCCATCAAGATGTGTGAAGATATATGCCTTGATCATGGCATCTTCAATATCCGAATCGACACCCACCGCCAAAATTTGTCCATGCAACGCATGTTACAGAAAGCAGGCTATACCTATTGCGGGATCATCTATCTGACTCATGCCGATGGTGCCCAGCGGTTGGCTTTACAGAAAGTACTGAGAGGATAATATGATCTATATTTACAATGCCGGTCCGCTTTTCAGTGAGGCCGACCAGAAACAGCGTAAGTTGGAAGGGGAGTTGTTAAGAGAATTCGGAAAAGATCTTCCGGATTACTTTGTGGCTAATCCGATCGATTTGCCATTTGATCAAACAAAACTCTTAAGCAGTAAGTTCATCTTTGAAACGGATAATTTCCATATTCAGAAGGCGAATGTCTTTTTCTTTGAACTGGCTACCGGCGATACCGGAACCATGGTCGAACTTGGTATGGCGATCCAACGGCTGATATCGGGGGATCATATTACGATATATCCGATTTTCTCTGATTTGCGTCTGGTAAGAAATGGTGCTTCGGGCATTGAATGTCCGGTGGGATTCAACAGTTTTGTCACCGGAAGTCTGACTTATCATGCCATAGAGACATACCCGGATTTTGACTGTGCATTTGTGGCATTTAAAAGAAGCATTGCGGCTTCTATTGAGGATCTTGTACATCGCCCATAAACAGAATGGCACCGGTCGCATCCGCCAGGATGACGGTAAAGGGGCGGTTCACTTTCATGGTGGCATCGATCACAGGCACTGAGGTTACCCCGACTTCCACGGAAGTGACGGCGGCGGCTTCGGTGCCTTTTTCATCGACTTTCAGTACGGCTTTATGAAGGACGTTGGCAATATGTAACTGATCTGACAGTGCCGTGGTACTCAGATTGGAGAAATCTGCGACAGCGGGATTAAAAGCATCGGTCATGCCTAAGGATTTAAGTACATCGACCAGCTTTATCTCGGTTGCGAGCTCCATCTTCGGAAGTGACAATCGAACCAGTTTGCCGCGATAGGCACTGATGATCTGAAAGGACAAATCATTAAATAACTGATCATACAATTCTGCTGTCAGATGTACATCTTTTCCTTCTTTGGAAAGAAAGACGATCATCGAAGACTGAAAATCCTTATAAGGAATCATGACCGCCTGATAATCATCGGTTTCAACATACGGGAAATAGGCATCCTGATTCATAAATTTTACTTGTTTTGGATTTTTGGCATAAAAAGTATCTTCCCGTGTCAGATTCTTGTCGAACATATCCTGCCAGTCTGCCTTAAAGTAGACGGTATTGATCAGAAACATGACCGTCAGCGGACTGATCTGATCTTCGACGATTTTGTCGATCAATCCCTTGGTATTATCTTTGACCCATTGATTGATCGTTTTGGATGCGGCCGGATCATTGAAGTCCAAAGCTGCGATAAAAGCTCCGTAGTATTTGCGGTTGACCGACAGGAAGTCTTCTTTTACATTAGCATCATAGCCCTTACGCATCCAGATAGAATTACCCAAGTTGAGCGTATGAGTTTTCGGTGTGAGTAAGCGCTGCTGAAACAGTTTCATCGATTCAGCAAACGATTGTGCATCGAACTGCCCCATATGAAATACATCCAGCATCTGACGTAAAGTCTGATTGTTGGCTCCCTGGGTGGTCATGCCCAGAGCCAGAAGGATGCTGGCCGGAGAGAAGAAGGTATTTTCTTTGTCATCGGTGATCTGCCGATGCAAATCAAAGGCAAACGCGGTGTAGTTCTTCAGCCATGTCTCATCGAGTCGGTAAATATCTTCACTTTGGTTGAGATGACCTTCGGTTTTGCTTAATACATTCATCGCTACAGCCGGCGTGCAAGCCGCAAGTACCAGCGAAAGCAAGGCTAACATGGTCTTTTTCATATTTCCTCCTAGGGTTGCGGATTTTGAATGTAACCCATAAATGATATCAGTGAATGTTTTGTATCAAGAATTACAATCGTAAAGGGACGGTCAACGATCATTTCCACATCATACATCGGTGCGGATTCATCGCGCATCTCGACTTTCGTCATCGCTGCGGCCTCCGTGCCTTTTTCGGTAATGGCTAAAAATGTCTTCTGAGTCACATCGGCAATATGCAATCCGGTCAGTGTGGCATCTGTTGCCATTTCACTGAAATCAGCAAGATTGGATTCAAAGGCATCGGTCATGCCCAGCTTCTGAAGCAGTTCTTTTCCGTTTACTTTGGTCTCGATCAGTACTTTCGGAAGGCCCAGTTTCACTTGTGTCGGATTGTTTTCAGCCTGACGGGCCAGCTGAATGAGCTGATCAGCCGTAAAGTCTGATTCTTGCTGATCAACGATGACCATCATCACCAAATCCGGATCTTTATAGGGCAGCAGTACAACTTCTTTGCCCTCAACGTTACTGTATCCCAATGTCAGTACGGCATTCATCATATCGACCTGCTTGTTGGCAGTTCCGCCGAAATAATGTTTGTTTGTATCGGCTTTGAGAAATTCGGTAGCCCAGTCAGCATTAAAGTATAACGTATTGATCAGAAACATGACCGTGTACGGATTGATCGGTTCATCGATGGCTGTCGGTATGCGCTTATTGGTTGCATCGGACACCCAGCGGTTGATATCATTGGTCAGCTGCGGATCATCAAAATCTCCGACCGCAACCATCGCGCCATAATACTTTTTATTTCTTTCCAGAAATGTCGGCAGTACACGCTTTTCAAAACGGTCACGGATCCAGATGGAGTTGGTCATGTTCAACGTGGACTGATCACGGTTGATAAGCACCAGCTGCATCGCCCGCATCGCATCATTGAACTCTTCCAAGGTGGCATCGCCCATGTGCAGGGTATCAAGCATCTGAGTCAGAGTGTTGTTGGACGCACCGTTAAGGGTCATGCCCAATGCAATCATCAGGCTCGAAGGGGAGATAAACACATTTTCCTGAGACTGTCGCAGGATTTCGATCATATCAATGGCCAGCTGATTGTTGGCGCTTGCGACTGAGTAACTGAGCTGTGTAACTTTATCCTTATCAAGCAGATGACCCGGAGAATCAACCAGCGGCGTAAATACCGCTTTGGCTGAACAGGCAGAAATCAGCGCAACGGCAAAAAGAGTGAGGAATATTTTTTTCATAACGATCCTCCTTCATCATGATTATATCACTCATTGTTTGTGTCAGGATGAAAGTGTGGTAACATGCACATAATGTATGATAAGCTGCATAGGAATAATCATTACTAATTTATTCATTTCTTGAATAAAGTATGCGAACATGTTATATAATGAATGAAAGGAGTGATACTATGCTTCAATCCAAAATGCGCTCGATGATCCGGCACTGCTCAAAATCCGAATTAAAAATCATCGAGTATCTGCGCAATGAGCAAATTGACCCGAAAGTCATGACATCCAGCCTGTTAGGTAAGCAGCTGGGCATCTCACAGTCGACCATCATCCGCTTCACCCAAAAACTCGGATACAGCAGTTTTAGGGCTTTTTTGGCCGATATCAGTCTTTCAAGTCAAGTGTCCACCGATGTGGATGATGACATCCAGGCCAATGAGGAAACCGATGTCACGATGAATCGATTATTCAGTCAGTACACGGATGTGATGAAAATGACAATGTCTGACAAGCTGGTCGATCAGGTGGATACGGCAGTTCGACTGTTAAAAAAGGCCCGTAGGATCGTATTTTTTGCGGTGGGCGGTTCATCGAATATGGCCGAGTACTTCGCAACTCATCTGATCCGTTATGATCTGATGGTCAATCATAATTATGATATTCATACTTCACTGTACCTGATTACCCAGTGCTCAGAAGAAGATTTGGTGATCATCATGTCCGAATCCGGTGAAACCGATGAAATCAAAAAGGCGATCAATGCCTGTCGCCAGCTGAAAGTCCCCATCCTTGGCATAACCGATGGTCGCAAGAGTACGCTCAATGAAGCTGCAACAGCCGTTTTGCACACCGTCATATACAGCATCAATGATAATATGAATATTTTGCGCTTACGCATATCACAAATGTTTGTGATCGATCTGGTCGTTCTGGCGTTATTTAAAAGCAACCTAGACTTCTATTTACAGCACATCAATGTTTCTGATTTCAATTTGCTCAGTCAGTATAACCGTTCGCGCGGTTGGCACGTCAAAGGCAATCAGTAGGACACATCAAGTGCATTCGGCATCTTTTTCCTGTATAATAAAAAAGGGGAAATGGCGTCATTGAATTTATCGAAACCGATATCCATAGTATCCTCGTTTAAATGATGCAACCTTGACGCCAGCCTCCACTCATCTGCGGATGAGTTTTTTTGTGACACAGATCACAATATGAAAAAAACTTTCTCGATGTAACCGCTCCCAAAATCAAATCCGTACAAGACTTATGTGATATCTGATACACTTATTGCGTTAAGGAGGATATCTTATGAACCCTTGGAAATCATTTCATGACGGCATCTGGAAAGATTTGATCGATGTCGAAAACTTTATAGAACTGAATGTCACCTCGTATACGGGCGATGAGAGTTTTCTTGCGCCGATCAGCGGGAAAACGCAGCGCTTATGGGATAAGGCCGTGGACTTGCTGGCTCAGGAAGTCAAGCTGGGTGTTTTGGATATTGATATGGACCATATATCGGGAGTCAATAACTTCGATCCCGGTTATATTATCAAAGAGGATGAAGTAATCGTTGGATTGCAAAGCGATGCACCGCTCAAACGCATCATCAATCCTTATGGAGGCATTCGTCTGGTTGAATCAATTTTGCATACCTATCACCGTGAAATGCCGCCACAGTTGGAACTTGCTTTTGAGAAGTGGCACAAGACCCATAATCAGGGAGTATTTGATGCTTATACCAAAGACATGCGCGCAGCCCGTTCGACCGGTCTGCTCACCGGCTTGCCTGATGCTTACGGCCGCGGACGCATCATCGGTGATTACCGCCGGGTTGCCTTATATGGCATCGACCGTCTGATCGCTGCCAAAAAGCAAGACTTAAATGCCATCGACCTTGATGATTTGGCCAATATCCAGCTGCGCGAAGAAGTCAGTGAACAGATCCGTGCTTTGCAGGACATCAAAGCGATGGCCGCAACCTACGGTTTTGATATTTCCGCTCCGGCCGCCAACGCTCAGCAAGCAGTGCAATGGCTTTATTTTGCCTATCTGGCTGCGGTCAAAGAGAATAACGGTGCGGCCATGTCGTTGGGCAGAACCTCCACTTTCCTCGATATTTACATTGAGCGTGATTTGATCGAAGGATTGATCACGGAGTCGCAGGCTCAAGAAATGATCGATCAGTTTGTCATGAAACTGCGGTTAGTCCGTCATCTGCGCACTCCGGAGTATGATGAGCTTTTCGCCGGAGATCCGACCTGGGTGACCGAGTCGATCGGCGGGATGAGCGGTCACGGCAAATCGCTGGTAACAAAAAACTCTTTCAGATATCTGCATACCCTCACCAATCTCGGACCGGCCCCGGAGCCCAACATGACCATTCTCTGGTCACAGCAGCTGCCCGATGCGTTTAAGCGTTATTGTGCGAAAATGTCGATTGAGACCGGTGCGATCCAATATGAAAACGATGATATCATGCGTCCGCTGTTTAGTCAGGACTATGGGATCGCTTGCTGCGTGTCGGCGATGGGCATCGGCAAGCAAATGCAATATTTCGGTGCACGCACCAATCTGGCCAAAGCCTTATTGCTGTCTATCAATGGCGGTGTCGATGAAATCAGCGGTAAACGCATGTTTGACGGGGTTGAACTGATGAATGATGAAGTGTTGGACTTTGAACAAGTCATGACCTCCTTTGATGCGATTTTGCAGCGCACTGCGAAACTGTATGTCGATACCATGAATGTCATCCACACGATGCACGATAAATATGCCTATGAAAAAAGTCTGATGGCCTTACATGATACAAATGTCAGCCGTCTGATGGCCTTTGGAGTCGCCGGATTGTCGGTTGTCGCCGATTCACTCAGTGCGATCAAATATGCAAAAGTCAAGCCGATCCGCAATGAAGCGGGCATTACGGTCGACTTTGAAATCGAAGGGGATTTCCCATGTTTTGGAAATGACGATGACCGGGTCGACGGACTTGCTGTCGATATTTTGAGCCGTTTCAGCAGTTATCTCAAACGTCATCCGCTGATCCGCAATGCCATTCACACCTTATCGGTACTGACGATCACGTCCAATGTGGTCTACGGCAAGAAAACCGGAGCGACTCCGGATGGCCGTAAGCAGGGCGAAGCGTTTGCGCCGGGTGCCAATCCGATGCACGGACGCGATGTCTCCGGTGCGTTGGCCTCGCTGAACTCCGTCGCCAAACTTCCGTATGATGACTGCATGGATGGCATATCTAACACCTTCTCGATCATACCGGCCGCGTTAGGCAAAGAGCGTGAAGATCAGATCGAAAATACGGTCAGCGTGTTGGATGGTTACTTTGCCCAAAATGCCCATCATCTCAATGTCAATGTCCTTGATCGGGCCAAACTGATCGATGCGATGGAACATCCGGATAAATATCCGCATCTGACGATCCGTGTCTCGGGATACGCGGTTCATTTTGCCCGGCTGACCGATGCGCAAAAGCGTGAAGTCATTGCCCGGACCTTCCATGAATCCATCTAAAGGCTATATTTCGAAAATTGAATCATTCGCAACGGCGGATGGTCCCGGCATCCGCACGGTCGTCTTTTTATCCGGCTGTACGTTGCGGTGTCTGTACTGTCATAATCCCGATATGTGGGATCCGAAAAACGGCGCATCGATGACCTCGGTCGAACTGTTTGAGAAAATCCGCCGATATAAACCGTATTATAAAGAAAAAGGCGGAGTCACCTTTTGCGGAGGAGAACCGCTGTTTCAGTCACCGTTTTTATTGGAAGTGATGAAACTGTGCAAAGAGGATGGCATTCATATCACCTTGGATACCGCCGGCGTCGGCAATCCTGTATTCTTTGATGATATTCTCGATCACACGGATCTGATCCTACTTGATTTTAAAGGCGTGGATGCCCAGTCGTTTGAACGGATGACGAAAGTCAAAGAATCTTCATCAACACAGTTTCTTGAAAAGGCACAAGAAAAGGCAGTCATACTTTGGATCCGCTATGTCATCGTTCCGGGTGAAAATGATACGCTGGGGCACATGGATCTGCTGGCTGAGAAGATCAAAAGGCTCGATCACATAGAAAGAGTAGAGATTTTGCCTTATCATACCCTCGGGAATATCAAGTATGAGAAACTCGGCATTGAGAATCCGCTAAAGGATGTCGATGGCATGGACAAGGATTATTGTAAATATTTGCAGGATTATCTTTACAATCAACTCGGATGGCAATAACCATCCTTTTTTATGATAAAATAGAGATATAAGCAGGGAGGATCATCATGTTTAACATACTGGTACTGAATTTAGGTTCGACATCTTCGAAAGCTGCGATATTTCAAGGGGAAACCATGGTCAAAAGCACGACCATCCGCCACAGCGCTTCGGAAATATCTTCATTTCATAGGGTCCTTGATCAGCAGGATTTCCGTAGGGAAGCCATTGAAAAGTGGATGAGGGAGATTGATGTTTCCTTTGAATCGCTGGATTGCATATGTGTGCGCGGAGGAGTCGTCAAGCCTCTTCCCGGAGGGATTTATTGGGTATCGAAAGAAGTCATTGACGATATTCTGGCTGAGAAATACGGTACGCATGTGACCAATGTCGGAAACTGCATCGGTTATTACTGGGGAGAAAAGTATCATAAGCCGGTCGTGTTTGTCGATGCACCGGTGACCGATGAGCTGTGTGTGCTGGCCCGTTATTCCGGTTTAAAACAGGTATCAAGACGAAGCGTTTTCCATGCACTGAATCAGAAACAGATTGCCCGTCAGTATGCCAAAGAGATATCTGGGGACGTGGCTTCACTCAATCTGATCGTCTGTCATATGGGTGGCGGTGTTTCCATCGGTGCTCACCGCAAAGGTCAGGTCATCGATGTCAATAATGCACTGGATGGGGAAGGACCGTTTTCACCCGAGCGCAGTGGCGGTCTCAGCTGTTTCTCTGTGTTGGATTTGGTCGAAGAATTTCGCGGGGATACCCGTCAGGTACGCAAACTTTTGGTCGGGGGCGGCGGATTGGTGTCCTATATGGGATCCAACAATGTCATATCAATCATGGAGCAGGCTCAGCACGATGATGAGGCCAAACGTGTGATCGATGCCATGATCTATCAGATGGCCAAAGAAATCGGGGCGATGGCTACGGTATTGGAGGGCAAGGTCGATGCGATCCTTCTGACCGGAGGTTTGGCGTATAATGAATATATATGCAAAACTCTGAGTGAGCGTATTGACTGGATCAGTGATGTCAAAGTATATCCGGGAGAGGATGAACTGGCTGCCTTGGCTATGGGGGCACTGAGATTTCTCAACAAAGAGGAAGAAGTCCAGTCGTACATCTGAAAAATAGGTATTGATTAAAAATATTTCTATTCTATAATATGGGTAGAGATATTTTTATTTGCGTTATTTTCATCAACTGAAATAACAGTCATCAGCACAACGAAGGCTTTTTTTGTTAGTTTGAATACGGAGGAAGAAAATGGATAAGTTTGAGTATAAGGGAAAACGCTATATCAAGATCAAGCAGGACTGGTACAGCGAAATCGGCGAGAAACAACCGCTGAAAATGGCTGTCGAGCTGGATGCGGAGTTTTCGAAGTCGTTACTGGAAAAAGAAGAGTCGGTCAAAAACCTGCTGGATCAGTCGGCTCATTTTCTCAATACCGGAATTATTCAGAAAGCATACGACTTTGCGCAGGAAGCGCTGCGTATGGCAATCATTCAGAAAGATCAGGCTTCTTTACCGACCGTTATTGTCAAAAATGTTGAGATCCTGCGGGAAATGAAGCGTTATTTCGAAGGAATCGAACTGATTTCTGACATCCGTCTGAAGTATCCGGATTTGCTGCTCAATCCATATGTTGAGACAGCTTTGGCTTCTCTTTACTGCGATGTAAAACAAGGGGAACAAGCGTTAAACAGCGCGGATTTGGCCACTGAGTATTTCCGTGCATCGAAAAAGAAACTGTCTGATGAATGTCTGATCGTTTGGAACCGGATCAAAAGCGAATACGCACCTCTGTATCATGCATATCGCTTAGCTAAAACCAAAGGAGTGATTGAATCGTGAACTATATCCTCAAGGAATTTACGATGAATCTGACGTTTTCCGGCCGTGATGCGGCCGTTTTTGTATATTATCCCGAAGGTATCCGTGAACCGTTGCCATGTCTGATCATGCATGACGGACAGAATCTGTTTGACGATGCCCGGGCATCTTTCGGTGTGAGTTGGAAACTTAAGGATGCCATTGAACAGACCGGGCTTGATCTGGTGGTCGTCGGGATCAGCTGTGCCGAAGGTTTAAACCGATTGGATGAGTACAGTCCGTTCTATAATGAAGATATCGTAGGCTTAAGGGATTGGCTGACTCGTCCGGCCGGAGGAAAGGGTAATGAGTATATCGATTGGATCGTTTATGTCCTGATTCCTTGGATTAAGAAAGAATATCCTGTTTTGAATCAGTTTCTGATGGCCGGATCAAGCATGGGCGGGTTGATCTCGATGGCTGCCATGTGCCGTTATCCCAAGATTTTTACGAAAATCGCCTGTCTGTCCAATGCTCTGTGGTTTGCACCTCAGGATATGGTGAAACTGATTGAGGGAAGTGATGTCTCCGGCAACTGCGTCTATATGGATGTCGGTCGGATGGAGTCCAAGATTGACCGTGAGAGTCAGTCGTATGTGGATACCAACCGGGCGATCGCCTCCGTCTGGTCGCACAAAGGATTGTACAGCTTTCTGTATCGGGAGTATCCGCAGGGCATCCATCATGAAAGTGACTGGTCCAAGCGGATCGGAAATATCCTCGCATTTTTGCTTGATGAAAACCGCTGAAAATAACGCGGTTTTTTTATTGAACTTGTTGCATTTATTTAGTAATACTGTATAATATGTTTTGTTTTATTAAACAGGAGGACTGAAGATGAACAATGGCAAAATTGCTTTGTATGGATTTAACAATCTGACAAAGACCTTGAGCTTCAACATCTACGATGTCAATTTCGCCAAAAGCGAGAAAGAGCGCAAAAACTATTTGGCTTATATTGATGAACAATACAATGCCGAACGTCTGACCAAGATATTATGCGATGTCACCGATATCATCGGTGCTCACGTTTTAAATATTGCCAAGCAAGATTATGATCCGCAGGGAGCCAGTGTCACTGTCCTGATTTCCGAAGATCCCATTGAAGAAAACCTCGTCGATCCGACATGCAACTTAGGGATGGGCGTTTTTAATGAAAACAAAACCATCGTTGCTCATTTGGACAAAAGCCATGTGACCGTCCACTCATATCCGGAATATCATCCCGATCATGCAATTTCCACGTTTCGGGTCGATATCGATGTATCGACTTGCGGAACGATTTCACCGCTCAATGCCCTGGATTATCTGATCAGCTGCTTTGACTCCGATATCATCACGATCGATTACCGGGTGCGCGGTTTTACCCGTGACATCGACCGCAAAAAACATTTTATCGATCACAAAATCACGTCTATCCAGCAGTATATCAATAAGGAAACACTGAAGAACTACGATGCCGTCGATATCAATGTCTATCAGTCCAACATTTTTCATACCAAGATGATGGTCAATAATATCGAACTTCAAAACTATTTGTATAACACGGATAAGGATGAATTGAAGCCGGTGGTCCGCCGTGAAATCACCAATGCTTTGTATAAAGAAATGATTGAGATTTTCAGCGGGTCCAATATTTACGAGGATTCCGTCAATGACTAAACGCGACCAGCATCGCACGCTGATCGTCGAAGCGCTGAGCGAACAGGTCAGTCAGCGCATCGTGTCTTTTGATGTTCCCGGACATAAGCAAGGCAAAGGCAATCCGCTGTTGCGCGATTTTCTGGGGGATAAAGCCATCCAGTATGATCTCAACTCACGCAAACCGCTGGACTATTTGTGCTCGCCAACCGGCGTCATTCTTGAAGCGGAGAAAATCGCGGCCGAAGCGTTTGGGGCGGGGCATGCGTTTTTTATTGTCGGAGGAACCACAGCGGCCGTGCAGGCGATGGTCATGTCCGCCTGTAAGCAGGGTGATAAAATCATTTTACCGCGCAATGTCCACCGCTCGGCGATCAATGCGCTGATATTGACCGGGGCGATTCCGGTATATGTCAATCCGGGCATTGATGAAAAACTGGGCATCGGATTGGGCATGTCCAAAGCGGATATCGAAGCGGCGATCCTGGCCAATCCGGATGTCAAAGCGGTCTTTGTCAATAATCCGACCTACTACGGGATTTGCGGTGATTTAAAGGGCATCGTCGACATCGCCCATCGCCACGGAATCAAAGTGCTGGTCGATGAAGCCCATGGGACCCACTTTTATTTCGGTGATGACCTGCCAATCAGTGCCATGGCGGCCGGTGCCGATATGGCGGCGGTAAGCATGCATAAAACCGGCGGTTCACTGACTCAAAGCTCCTTTCTGCTGATCAAAGATGACCGGCAGACAAGCTATGTCCGCTCAATGCTCAATCTGACCCATACGACCAGCGGATCGTATCTGCTGTTGGCTTCATTGGATATCGCGCGAAAGCATCTGGCGTTGGAAGGTAAGGCCGTATTTAAAAAAGTGGCCGAGTTGACCCGCTATGCAAGGGAAGAGATCCGTAAAGTCAGCGGGTACATCCCCTTTGATGAAGCATTGATCAATGGCGATACCATTTGCAATGTCGATCCGACCAAACTGTCCGTCTTTACCCGGGACATCGGTCTGACCGGCATTGAGATCGCCGATATCCTGCGCGATGAATATGACATTCAGATTGAATTCGGTGATTTGGGCAATATCCTGGCGATCATTTCTGTGGGGGATACCGCACTGAAAGTCGAGCGTCTGTTAGGCGCACTGACCGATATCAAGCGCAAATATGCCAAAGATCCGGCAGGGATGCTGACGCAGGAATATATTCAGCCCGTTGTCGTCAAAACACCACGGGAAGCGTTTTATACACCGTGTGTGACCGTTTCGATCGATGAAGCGATCGGAAAGGTCAGCGGCGAGTCCATCATGGCTTACCCTCCGGGCATACCGATTTGTGCGCCGGGAGAATTAATAACGAAAGAAATCGTCGATATGATCCATTATGCAAAGTCCAAGGGCAGTTTCATTACCGGTCCGAAAGACACCAGCATCCAAACGATCGACGTATTGGAGGATTAGAACATGGAACTATGGTATACCGAACAACATACGGACAACGTCCGTTTCTCGATTTTAGTCGATCAGCAGCTCTATCAGGGTCAAAGCGACTTTCAGCGCATCGACGTCTTCCATTCCAAGGAATTCGGCAAGTTTTTCACTTTGGACGGACTGATGATGGTCACCGAGAAAGATGAATTCATTTATCACGATATGATCGTGCATGTTCCGATGGCGACCAATCCGGATATCAAGCGGGTGTTGGTCATCGGGGCCGGGGATGGCGGAACGGTGCGTGAGCTGTGCCGTTATCCGGGTGTTGAGCATATTGATATGGTCGAAATCGACAAGCTGGTCGTCGATGTCTGTCTGGAATTTTTCCCCAATACGACCGTCAGCCTCAGCGATCCGCGCGTCCATATTTTCTATGAAGACGGGTTGAAATTTGTCCGTTCGCGGGTCAATGAATATGATCTGATCATCGTGGATTCCACCGATCCTTTCGGACCGGGCGAAGGACTGTTTACCCGTGAGTTTTACGGCAACTGTTATCATGCTTTAAAGGAAAACGGCATTTTGGTCAATCAGCACGAAAATCCCTATTATGATACGTATCAGCACTCGATGAAGCGCGCTCATATGCGCATCAAGGAGCTGTTTCCGATCGCACGTGTATATCAGGCACATATCCCGACCTATCCCTCCGGTCACTGGCTGTTTGGTTATGCTTCCAAAAGCATCGATCCGATCCGTGATCTGAAAAGGGAAGAGTGGACGGCACTGAACCTCAAAACCGGCTATTACAATCTTGACTTGCATATCGGCTGTTTTGCTTTGCCCAATTATGTCAAGGAGCTGTTGTCTCATGCATCTGAGTAAAAACGTTTCGACCTTTATCGGGTGTGAGGCTGATTTTGAGGATGCCAAGATCGTCCTGATCGGTGCACCGTTTGACTCGACGACCTCGTATCGTCCGGGCACCCGCTTTGCATCTTCGGCCATCCGCAAAGAGTCATTCGGCATAGAAATCTATTCGCCCTATCTTGATAAAGAGTTGGATACGACAACCGTGTGTGATGCCGGCGATCTCGATCTGCCCTTTGGCAATCCGAGCCGGGCGTTAGATGTGATCGAAGAAGCAGCCCTAGAAATTCTTTCGGCCGAAAAACTGCCGTTTCTGATCGGCGGCGAACATCTGGTCACCTTAGGGATTTTCTGCGCCGTGTTCAACAAGTATCCGGATGTGCATATCGTTCACTTTGATGCCCATACCGACTTACGCGATGATTACATGGGGGAGACACTGTCGCATGCAACCGTGATCCGCCGCTGCCATGATTTGGTGGGGGATCACAAGATTTTTCAGTTTGGGATCCGCTCGGGTGAAAAAGCGGAGTTTGAGTTTGCGAAGAGTCATCTGATTCAGGAAAAGTTTACGGCTGATACCGTAGATTCAGCTGTCGCTTCTCTGAAAGGGAAGCCGGTATATCTGACGGTGGATCTCGATGTGCTGGATCCTTCGCAACTGCCGGGTACCGGGACTCCGGAAGCCGGAGGTCTGACTTTCGAAACATTGCGAAGTGCTTTAATGAAGGTTGCCGGACTTGATATCGTGGGCTTGGATGTCAATGAACTCAATCCGATGCTCGATCCGACAGGGGCTTCGACGGCACTGGCTTGCAAGCTGATCCGCGAGTTACTGATCGCTTTACAGAAATAGTCAATATTTAGTTTCAATTGTGTGCACTTAATCACCAGCGATGGTGATTTTTTTATGTGAAAACTGCAATAGGTGTATACATAATCTGGGACTTTCGGTATAATAGTGGTACGAAGTGTCATACAGTGGGAGAAAGTGGGGTGATTGCCGTGTTCATGGGCGAATTTTTGCATAATATCGATGCCAAGGGAAGACTGATTATTCCTGCGAAATATCGCGATCAGCTCAAGGCATCCGTCATCGTCACCCGCGGTCTGGACGGGTGTTTGACCGTTTATACCAATGAACAGTGGCAGATCCGATACGAAGAATTACTGAAACTCCCGCAGACCAAAAAAGAGACACGGATGTATGTGGCGATGGTACTGGCGAAAGCAGCCGAATGCGAAATCGATTCGCAGGGAAGGATCAACCTTCCGGCCCGTTTGATTTCGGAAGTCGGCATCGAAAAAGAATGTGTCGTTACCGGTTTGGGCAATCATTTCCAAATCTGGGCGAAGAAGCGCTGGGAAGATTATATGGCTTTGGCGGAAGAATCGTATGAGGAAAACGCTGAGAGCATGACCGGGTTTCTGGTATGAGTCACATCAGCGTACTGCTTAAAGAAACCATCGACTATTTGAATGTTAAGGAAGACGGTGTGTATCTGGATGCGACGTGCGGTCGCGGCGGTCATACTGAAGCCATCGTTGAGAAACTGACGTCCGGAAAGGTGATCGTCTTCGATTTGGATATCGTTGCGATTGAAGAAGCGAAGAAGCGTCTTGCGCCTTATCTGGATAAACTGATATTTGTTCATGATAATTATGCTTCACTGAAAAAACACTGTGAAGCTCACTCAATACAGCAGTTGGACGGATTTGTGTTTGATCTGGGAGTTTCATCCCCGCAGTTCGACGATCCGTCGCGTGGATTTTCCTACCGCTATGACACACCGTTGGACATGCGGATGGATCAGAATCAGTCGTTTAGCGCATATCACCTGGTCAATGAATACCCATTGGACAGGTTGACCAAAGTACTCCGTGAATATGGGGAAGAACCTTTCGCTTATCCCATAGCCAAGCGGGTGATTGCGGCCCGGACGTCGGCTCCCATTACGACGACCGGACAGCTGGTCGATATTATCAAGTCTGCTCTTCCTTCTCGAATCCTTCACCAAAAGGGCCATCCCGCCAAACAAACGTTTCAGGCAATCCGCATTGAGGCCAATCAGGAGTTGGCCAGTGTGGAGAAAGCGGTCAGTGACGCTTGTGCTTTATTGAAAGTTGGATGTCGCGGATGTGTCATCACGTTCCACTCATTGGAAGACCGAATTGTAAAGGACATATTTAAGCAGCTCAGCACGCCGCCGAAAACCAATCGGCGGCTCCCTCAACAAATCATTGATATTCAATATCAATTAATTAATAAAAAACCGCTGACACCTTCCGAAGCGGAAATCACAGAAAATCCGCGGAGTCATTCGGCAAAATTGCGTGTTATCGAACGCACAAGGGGAAACATGTATGGCAACGATCAAGAAAATCAGAAAAATCAGACGTTATAATATTTTCGGGCTTTCTATGGTCATTTTTGCCTTTGCGCTGATCAGTTTTGTCGGATGTAATCTGTTTCTCAGGTCATATCAGGCATCGGTTTCCAGAAAAACGCAGAACATGATTGCCGAGGTCAATCGTCTGACTGCCGTGAATGAAGCTTTGGCGGTTGAAGTTGCGGCCTTGAGCAATTATGACCGGATCGTGGCTTTGGCCAGTGCCGAAGGACTGTCCCTGGTTCAGGGCAATGTCATCAATATTAAAGATGGCGAATAAAGCAGCACGCAGCAACCGGATGGTTTTAGGACTGTCCGTGTTTTTTATCTTAATATTTTTGATCATATCGGCTAACGTTTTTGTCGTCTCGATCGTCGGATACCATGTACATTCTTCCAAGGACATCAATGAAGAATCGGCCAACATCCACATCGCAACCAAAACTCTGACGGCTCAACGCGGCAATATCCTGGATCTTAACGGCAACGTCATCGCTCATGACGTTATTTCTTATACGTTGATTGCCCATTTGGATACGGAGCGAAAAATCGGAACCAAACCAAGGCATGTTGTCGATAAACAACTGACGGCGCAGGCTCTTGCTCCGATTTTGGGTGTTTCGGAAGCATCGATCTTAACCAATCTGAATCGGGATGCCAAGCAGACCGAACTTGGTGCCAAGGGTCGCAATCTTTCACTGGCGCAGAAAAATGCGATCGAAGCTCTAGGGCTGCCTGGATTTGAGTTTATCCCGACGGTCAAAAGAAACTATCCGATGAAAGTGTTTGCGTCGCATCTGATCGGATTTGCGCAGTATGATGCAACCCAGCAGTCGCTGGTCGGGAAAATGGGCGTTGAACTGATTTTCAACTCGCTGTTGTCCGGGGAAAACGGGTATGAGAAGTTCCGTGTCGATCGGGACGGATACCGCATGCTTGACGGAAATCTGGATGAAGCTGCTGCGGTGGACGGATCGACCATCGTTTTGACCTTGGATAAGAACATCCAGGAATCTTTGGAAATGGCCTTTGATATGACCATCAAGACACACAGTGCCGAACTGGTCTGGGGATCGGTCATGGAAATCGCGACCGGCCGTGTGTTGGCCTGGGGACATTCACCGGGTTTTGATCCCAACAACATTAATATCGAAAATTACAGCAATATCGGTATGCAGTATGCGTATGAGCCGGGTTCGACCATGAAGACTTTTACGTATGCGGCGGCGATGGATATCGGGAAATACGACGGAAAAGACACCTTTGATTCCAACTCGTTTAAAATGGGTATTGAAAACGGACTTCCGACAAGAGTCACAGACTCAGGCAAGACGTATGCGGTCATCAATAACTACATGAAAAGGACTTACGGCCGTGTTGACTTTGACTTTGCTTATCTGCTGTCACTGAACACCGGAATCGCGACCCTGCTTACTACCGTTTTACCGCCAAGCACCTATGAAGAATATCTCGACAAGTTCGGGTTCTTTAAGCCGGTCAATACCGATGTTTATCCGGAAGTCACCGGAGTGAAGAACTTCCGTTATCCGGTGGATATGATCACGACCGGATTTGGTCAGGGCTCATCGGTCACGATGCTTCAGCTGATGCAGGCATATTCGGCGATTTTCTCGGATGGAACCATGGTCAAACCGTATTTCGTAGAAAAAGTCTATGATGAGAAAACTTCGGAAGTCATCTATCAGGCGGTTCCGACCGTGGTCGGAAAGCCGATCAAAGAATCGACGGCCAAGCAGATGCAGGCACTGATGGATAGGACGATCAATGATGGCGGTACTTCACGCAATTATCAGATTCCGGAAGTGCGGACGATGGGTAAGACCGGAACCTCGCAAGTCGCGGTTGATGGCGGATATTCCAAAGATAAGAACATTTATTCAGCGATGACGGCTTTGCCGGCTGAAAATCCCAAATACATGGTGTACTATGCTTTTCTGGCACCGACCACCACCAAGGCTCATCAGGACACATCGGCGGTCCAGCACATTTACCGTCGAATCTCTCTGACTTACGGAGTTTATTCCAAAGATGAGACCGGTGAGGAACCGACGGAAGTGGTTGAGATGATCATGCCAAACTTCATCAATCGCAGCCTTCAGTCGTTTCTGACGTGGAACACCCAGCATTCGATCCCCGTGACCGTCATCGGTAACGGTGAGCGCATCATCAATCAGTATCCCTCAGGAAATCAGGTGATGCTCAATACACAACGGACGTTTATCGTTACCGACGGCCGTGAAATCTCGATGCCGGATATGATGGGCTGGTCGAGAAAAGATGTTACGACCTTTTGGGTGCTGTCAAATAAAGCAGTGAAAATTGAGGGAAGCGGTTCGGTCAGTGCGCAGAGCATCGAGGCCGGTACCGTGCTTTCCGATGAAAGCGAAATTTCCGTGACGCTTACTTTAAAGCCGTAAGGCTTTTTTAATTGTTGGTGCAGATAGCGGATGATTTTGATATAATAGGGCAGAAAAGGGGATGTCTTTATGGAATTGCGTTTGATTTTGATTTTCTTTACTTCACTGATCGTCACTTGGCTGACCATTCCCCGGCTGATCGAGTTTTTACGGAAGCTGAAATACGGACAAAGCATCAGTGAGTATTCGTTGGATGAGCACAAAGCAAAAACCGGTACGCCGACCATGGGCGGGATCGCTTTCGTCGTGATTCCGGTCATTTTGTTTTTCATTTTCTTTTATGACAGTTTGGATACCCATGCCTGGCTGTTGCTGTTTTCATATCTTGGATATGCGCTGATTGGGTTTTGGGATGACATCAAAATCATCATCGAGAAGAAAAATGACGGACTGCCGGCCGGATTTAAATTTCTGTTGCAGGTGATCCTGGCCGTGATCTTTTACTTCTTCTATAAGGATATTGCCTCAAGTTCCATTCTCATTCCCATCATCAACTGGACGTTGAATTTGGGATGGCTGTATGCCGTGCTGTTGTTTTTTATGCTGGTGGGTGCCAGCAATGCGGTCAATCTGACCGATGGTATGGATGGGCTTGCGGCCGGAACGACATTCTTAGCCTTGATCCCTCTGATATTCTTTGCGATCCGCAGTCAGTCTTGGACCGTTGCAGGTTTTGGTTTGGCCGTGTTGGGCTCGCTGATCGGTTATCTGCGCTATAATATTTATCCGGCCAGAATCTTTATGGGTGATACCGGATCACTGCCGTTGGGAGCTTTGTTGGCGACTATGGCTATCTTGCTTAAGATTGAAGTCTTGCTGGTGTTGATTGCCGGTGTGTTTGTGTATGAAACATTGTGTGTCATCATTCAGATCGGTTCGGTCAAACTCCGTAAAAAACGGGTGTTTAAATATACGCCGATTCATTATTCTTTCGTGCTTTCGGGTTGGAAAGAAGTTCGGGTCGTTCATTTCTTTTGGATGTTGGGCTTTATCTTTGCCTTATTGGGCGTGTTTGTGGGGCTGTTATGAAGCAGGTACTGGTGATCGGTGCCGCTCGCAGCGGCTTAGCCATCGCACGGCTGCTAAATAAAGAAGGGTTTGAGGTCATTTTAACCGATATCAAAGAACTGGACCCGCAAGTGAAGGATTCGCTGATTTCGATGGGAATCGATGTCGTCGATGGCGGTCATCCGTCCTGGCTGCTTGAGAAAGAGTATCACTGGGTCATCAAAAATCCGGGTATCTCTCATAAACTTCCGTTTATCCAGCAGTTGAGCAAGAATAATTTTATTTACAATGAAATCGAGATTGCTTTGCGGTATGCCCCGCACTATCAGATCGGTGCCATTACCGGGACCAACGGCAAAACGACGGTCACGACGCTGTTAGGGGAGATTTTAAAGCAGGGCGAACAACCGGCTTTTACCGGCGGCAATATCGGTCTGCCGATCAGTGAAGTCGTTGAAAAATATGGGGACATGGATGCCCGGGTATCGTGTGAAATCGCTGCTTTTCAGTTGATCGGGACCGAGCATTTCAAGCCGAAATGTGCGGTCATCATGAATCTTTCACCCGATCATCTGGATGTGTTTTCCGATTTAGAGGAGTATTATCAGGCGAAGACCCGCATCTTTGCAAATATGAGTGAGGATGATGTGTTTCTTTTGAACCTGGATGATTCGCAGATCGTGCAGAGAAGTCAGAATCTCAACTGCCGGACATTGACTTTCTCATATGATCAGTTGTGTGACTGTTATGTCCGTGACGGTTGGGTGTTACTGTATGGAGAACCATTGTTTCAACTGAGTGATTTGCAGATATTGGGGCAGCACAATGTCATCAATGCCATGGTTGCCGGTGCGATGGCATTTGTTATGGGAATCGACAGGGCAACGATCCGCTCGGTCATCCGGTCGTTTCAGGGAGTCGAGCACCGCATCGAGTTTGTCAGAGAGCATCTTGGAGTAAAGTATTACAATGATTCCAAAGGGACCAACACCGATGCTACCATCATCGCTCTTAAATCGTTTGATCAGCCGGTCATCCTGTTGGCCGGAGGATACGATAAACATACCGGATTTGATGATTTACGGCCGTATTTTCCGAAAGTTGGGAAGATGATCGTTTATGGTGCTACGAAGTTTCAGCTGAAAGAGCTGTATCCTGAGGCCATCGTCGTAGAAAAACTGAATGAAGCCGTAGAACTTGCGGCCTCACTGAGCCGTCCCGGGGATATCGTTTTGTTCTCTCCGGCCTGTGCATCGTATGATCAGTTTGATAATTATGAGCAAAGAGGGAAGATTTTCAAGCAACTGGTGCATAACCTTCAGTAAAATCGTACACATTTGTCAGACTTTGCTTTATAATAGGAAAAGGCAAGAAGGAAGGGGAGTTCTATGATCGATCAGAGCAACCGTCAGCTGCAACTGGCTATGGTTCTGAAGCTGCAGATGCTTCAGCGCGAAGGATTGGCTCAACTGAGTTATCAGCAACTCGAACATGTGATGTTTGGTTGGATGTGGCGCAAGGGTGTTCCCCTGAGTCTGCATGAAGCAGTGGAAGATCTCTTTGAGTTAAATGCTGATGAGGTCGTCGTTATTTTATCAAAGCAAGCCATCATGGATGGCAGTAAGAAGAAGTTAAGTGATTTTGATGATTTGATTGAAGGAGTAAGCAAATGAAAGCAAGACCGCGTTTAATTATCTTCGCACTGACGGTCGTCGCCATATTCACGATGATCGCCTTTTTTGCGGATGATGTACAGAAAAATATGACCCTTGGCTTGGACTTGCAAGGGGGATTTGAAATCGTTTATGAAGTAAGTCCGTTAGAAACCGACGGAACACTGCCTTCGATGGCTGCAGTTGCCCGTTCGGTTTCCAAACGTATTGACGTTTTGGGCGTCAGTGAACCGGAAATCGTCATCGAGGGCGATAACCGTATCCGCGTTCAGCTGGCCGGTGTCACGGATCAGGAACAGGCGCGTCGGATCATTTCAGCGACCGCGAACCTGACTTTCCGTGATGTCGATGACAATTTACTGGCTGATGCATCGATTCTGACGGAAGGCGGAGCCTCTTTGGGCTTCGAAAACGGTGTTCCCGTCGTTTCATTGAAGATTGCCGATCCGGACAAGTTTTTTGAACTGACGGAGAAAGTTTCTAAGATGGGTTCCGGTAAGAACTTTATCGTTACCTGGCTGGACTTTGAAGAGGGCGATTCCTATGAGGCTGAGAAAGTCAAGGAAGCCAGCGGACAGCAGAAGTACATTTCGGCCGCAACCGTTGCCTCCGGAATTCGCGGCGATGCCATCATCAAAGGAAGCTTCTCCGATACCGAAGCGCGTGAACTGGCGGATCTGATCAATTCCGGATCTTTGCCGGTGAAGATGAGTGAATTATATTCCAATGTCGTTACCGCTGAATTCGGTATTTCCGCATTCAATCAGACGATCATTGCCGGGTTGGCGGGTGTCTTGCTGGTCATGCTGGCGATGATCCTGGTATATAAAGTGCCGGGCGTCGTCGCTGCGATCATGTTATCACTCTATGTGTTTGTCGTATTGTTCTTGTATAACAATATGGGCGGTGTATTTACCTTACCGGGTATCGCAGCGTTGGTCTTGGGGGTCGGTATGACCGTGGATGCCAACATCATTACCTTTGAGCGGATCAAGGATGAGCTGTATCTGGGAAGAACGTTGGAAAAAGCGTATGTGGAAGGTCACCAGTTGGCTTTCTGGACGATTTTTGATTCACAGTTTACGACCTTTATCGCCGCGTTGATCATGTATATCATGGGGACCGGAGCGGTCAAAGGGTTTGCGACGATGTTGATGGTCACGGTTTTCGTCACGGTCATGCTCAATGTGTTCTTTACGAAATTTTTGCTTGGTCTGTTGGTCAGATCCAAGTATTTCAATAATAAGAAGGGTTTGTTTGGGGTCAAACCGGAAAACATTCCGGATGTTGCCAAAGGGGAGAATCAGAAGTATTTCGGTCCGTTTACGAAGATTGATTTCATCAAGGAATCACGGAAATTTCTGATCGGCAGTGCCACGATTCTGATTTTGGGTCTCTCTCTGTTTACCATCAACAGTTTCCGCGGTGTGGACGGATTTAATTTGGGTATCGATTTTTCCAGCGGTACCAAAATAACCATGAAGTCCGATATCCCGCTGACGTTGGAGGAAATCCGTGCGGATTTCGCACAGTTTGGCTATGACAGTGTTTCGGTACAATTCGCCGGCGATGATATGGCGTATGTAACGACCCGAGAAACTGAGTCATCTGAGAATCTGCGTGAACTGAAGGTGTATATTGAAGAGAAGTACGGACATGAGGCCAATGATATAGTAGTCACGCCGGTGGTCGGACGTGAGTTGGTCATCAATGCACTGACCCTGTCAATGCTGGCGTGGGTACTGATGATGGTGTATATCACCTTGCGCTTTGAGTGGGATTATGCCTTGGGCACGATCGTTGCCTTGCTGCATGATATCTTTATCGTGTTGGGCGTGTTTGCGATTTTCCGTGTCGAGGTCAATACCGAGCTGGTGGCTGTCATTTTAGCTATTATCGGTTACTCGGTCGATGACTCGATTGTTGTCTTTGATCGGATCCGGGATGCTGTGCGTCATTGGCCAAAGCCGCATATTTCCAAAGCAGATTACAGGCAGATTGTGAATTCTTCATTACAAGTCACGTTATGGCGCTCCTTGTTTAATACCTTTACTACGATTCTGCCAGTCTTGGCTTTGATTACGATCGGTTCTTCTGAAATTTTTGAGTTTAACCTGGCCATGCTGGTCGGTTTGTTTGCCGGTGCTTATTCTTCGGTATTCATTGCTGCTCAGTTATGGTATTATATCCGAATCAATAAGAAACCGCAGTCGCAGAAAGCCAAGAAACCCCGTAAGAAGGAAGCTTTGGATGAAATGACGATCATGGGTATCAATGACTAAAGGGCTCAGCCCTTTTTTCACTTAAGGAGGGTGTTTATGTTTGTTATTAAAGAAGCGGGATCGGTGAATCCTGTGATCTCACAGGTGTTTACATCAGCGTTTACGCAGACCGTTCTGTCTTCCATGAATCTTTCGGATGATCAGATCCGACAGCTGGTATCTCAGGAATTCTCAGTTGAGCCATGTGAGCCGATAATTGCGGCGGCTCAGTTATTGAAGGATGCTTTGTCAGAAAACCGGAAAGTCATGATTTGCGGGGATTACGATGCGGATGGGATATGTTCGACGACCATGATGGTCGATCTTTGTCAGCGGTTGGGACTGACCGTCGGATTTTATATTCCGGATCGGCTTAAAGAGGGTTATGGGGTCAGTGAAGCGACAGTGATCGCTGCCTTGGACAAAGGATATGATTTCTTTGTACTGGTTGATAACGGGGTGTCGACGCATCATGTCAATAAACGAATTGTTGATTCAGAAGCGAAATTACTGATTATCGATCATCATGTGATCAGTGAGCCGGTACAGGCGGATGTCCTGCTACATCCGGATGTATTACCTTCGGTGTATGCGTCGATGTGCAGCAGCGGTCTGGCATATCTACTGATCAAAGCGTTGGGTATGGAAAATGAGAAAATGCTTCAGCTGGCCGGTGTTGCCACCGTAGGGGATATGATGCCGCTGTGGAATATGAACCGGCAGCTGGTTATCCGTGCCATCGAGTCACTGAATCAGTCGCCGATATTGCAACTGGCTTCACTGCTTGATAAAAGCTCGGATCGGTATGATGAAGGTCTG
This sequence comes from Erysipelotrichaceae bacterium, assembly GCA_036677505.1. Classification (GTDB taxonomy): domain Bacteria; phylum Bacillota_I; class Bacilli_A; order Erysipelotrichales; family Erysipelotrichaceae; genus UBA2227. The sequence goes on along the minus strand of JAVBWK010000027.1, from coordinate 40,814 downwards.
ATTGCTTTTCAGATCGTTCCGAAACTGAATGTCGTGGGGCGGTTGGCGGATCGGGCCAATGTCAATCAGGTCGTGCGGTTTTTGCTTAGCGAGATGAAAGAGGAAATTCTTTCGGTGTCGACGACGATCAAGCAGCTCAATCAGCTGCGCCGTCAGCTCACCTCGCAAATGTATGATTTATCCAAAGAGCAGATCAGTGATGAAAAACTGCTGATCATTACCCATCCGCAGTTTCATGAAGGCTTGGTCGGGATCACGGCCGGTCAGATCAGCAAAGAAACCGGTAAACCGACGATCGTGTTGGCTCAGAAAGAGGACAGTTTTAAGGGCAGTGCGCGCAGTTCGTCAATTGATCTGCATCAGCTGTTGAGTGAAGCGAAAGAGCATTTACTGCACTTTGGCGGCCATGCGCAAGCCGCCGGGCTCGAGATCGGAGCGGATCAGATCGATGATTTCAGCCGTGCGGTCACGGCTTCGGTCAATGAGATGCTTGAGCACACCGATGAGGAAGTCATCGAAGTGTTACATTTGGATCCCTCGATCATTGGGCTGAAAGCGGTTGAGGAGTTTGAGCGCTGTGCACCGTTTGGTCAGGGGTTTGAGCGTCCGCTTGTCATGCTGAAAAATGTGCGGGTGATCCGTCCGTTGAGCAATGGCAACCGTTCGTTCAGTAAGTGGCTGGTATCGTTGGGCAGTGAAGAAGCAGAAGTCGTGATGTTTAGCGATTGTGATGATTCACTTCGCCTGGCATCGGTGATCGATGTGATTGCGACCGTGACGATTTCGCGGTTTTCGGGTCGAAGCAAGATTTCGCTGGTTGCCCAAAAGGTATCGAAAAGTCATGGAAATGTGTAGAAATTTTGCTATAATGTACATGTTAAGGGAGGCTTATCCATGAATTTAAAAGATTACGTTGCTGAAATACAAGATTTTCCGATTCCGGGGATCCTTTTCAGAGATATTACACCGCTGATGGGCGATGGCGAGGCATTTCATGAGGCTTCACAGCGAATCATCGATTTTGCGACCCGCGTAGGTGCGGAAGTCGTCGTCGGTCCGGAGTCCCGCGGCTTTATTTTCGGATGTCCGGTGGCTCATGCCATGAAAATCGGTTTTGTGCCGGTCCGCAAGCCCGGTAAGTTACCTCGGGAAACGGTCAGCTATAAATATGATTTGGAATACGGAAGCAATGAGTTGCATATTCACAGCGATGCCATCAAACCCGGTCAGAAAGTTCTGGTCGTCGATGACTTGCTGGCGACCGGCGGTACAGTCGAAGCAACCATCGAGCTGATCCGCCGTCTGGGCGGTGAAGTGGTCGGCTGTGCGTTTCTGATCGAGCTGTCTTCTCTGGAAGGCCGTAAGAAGCTCAAAGATGTCGAGATTTTCACACTGATGTCGTATGAATAAACCATCGAAGAGAATTCTCTTCGATTTTTAAAAGAAGGTTGGAAAGGAGGAGGACCATGGCCAATCAAGTCAAACCGATCACGGTGGATATCCTGATGGAAACCGTCAAAGAATATATCAGTCAGCCGGATAATCTGGCATTGATTGAAAAAGCACTTGCCTATGCGACTGAAAAGCATGCCGGGCAGATGCGTAAAAGCGGCGAACCGTACATCAATCATCTGATTCATGTGGCGCATGTTTTGGCGACGCTGCGTGTCGGTCCTTCGACGATCGCTGCCGGCTTATTGCATGATGTTTTGGAAGACTGCGGAATTTCGAAAGAAGAACTGACCAAGGCGTTTGACGCGGAAATCGCGACGATCGTCGAGAGCGTTTCAAAAATCGGAAATATCAAGTTTACCGATGAAAAAGAGTATATGGCGGTCAATCACCGCAAGATTTTCATTGCGATGGCCAAGGATATCCGGGTCATTTTGGTCAAACTGGTCGACCGTCTGCACAATATGCGGACATTGCAGTATCAGTCGGAAGAGAAGCAGAAGAAAATCGCGGCAGAAACGCTGGATGTCTATGCACCGATTGCTCACCGGTTGGGTATCAGTGAAATCAAAAACGAGTTGGAAGACTTGAGTTTTTACTATATGCATCGCGAGCAGTATTATGAAGTGGCCCGATTGGTCGAAGTACGCAAGGCAGAGCGGGACAATCAGGTCAACAAGATGATTCAGGAAATTTCGGAGATGCTCAGTGAACACAACATCACCCATCGCATTTTCGGCCGTTCCAAGCATCTGTATTCGATTTATAAGAAGATGACGACCAAGCAGAAGCGGTTTGATGAGATCTTGGATTTGCTTGCGATTCGGATCATTTGTGAAGAAGAGCTGAACTGCTATGAGATTCTGGGCTATATTCATGCCAAGTATCGACCGATTCCCGGGCGTTTGAAAGATTATATCGCCATGCCGAAGATGAATATGTATCAGTCATTGCATACGACCATCGTGGCAGATGAGGGCAATATTTTTGAAGTGCAGATCCGCACCGAGAAAATGGACTCGATTGCCGAACGCGGGATCGCGGCGCACTGGCATTACAAAGAAGGCGGGAAGTACTCCGCGGAAAAAGAGCAGCGCGAAATCGAAAACAAGCTGTCTTGGTTTAAGGATTTCAGTACGCTGACCGGTGATGTCAATGATGATGCGCAGGAATATATGGAAGTGCTTCAGAAAGACATTTTTGAGGCCAATGTCTATGTGATGTCGCCTAAGGGTCGGGTCATCGATCTGCCCAACGGTTCGACGCCGATCGATTTTGCCTATCGCATCCATACGGAAGTCGGTCATGCGACCATCGGAGCGATCGTCAACGGCGTGTTGGTTCCGATCAATACCAAACTGAAAACCGGGGATGTCGTTCAGATCCGCACCTCAAAACAGCCCAGCGGACCGTCGGAGGACTGGCTGAAGTTTGTCAAGACCTCACATGCTCGCAATAAAATCAAGGGGTTCTTACAGAAGAAAGAACTGGAAGACCGTCAGGATGATATTAAGAAGGGTCATTCCATGTTTGTGGAAGAACTGAAGAAGCGCAGCCTGGATGAAAAGGAAATCGTGGGTTCCAAACGTTTGGAATCAGTTTTCAAGGAATTCAATATTAAGAATGATGATGATTTCTATTATGCGATCGCCGTCAAGTCACTGACTCTCAATGCGGTCATGGAGAAACTGACGGATACGCGTAAGTCGATTCTGGATACGATCAATCTGTCGAAGCTGTTTAATAAGCCGGTTCAGAAGAAAACGATCAGTAAATCCGGGATCCGGATTGCCGGAGTGGAGACGATGATGGTCTCGCTGGCCGGCTGCTGTTCGCCGGTGTATGGCGATGATATCATCGGCTATATTACCAAAGGGCAGGGCGTCAAGGTGCACCGTACCGACTGTCCCAACATTGTCAACGAAACCAAACGTCTGATCTCAGTCGAGTGGGATTCGGAATTTGAGTCCGGGAAATATGAAGTCGGCCTGTTTATCATGGCCAATGACCGAAACTTTCTTCTGACCGATCTGGTTACGATCGTATCTCAGTGCAAAGCCGGTCTCAATGCGGTCAATTCGACGGTCAATGATGATAAAGTCACGGCTACGACCACGATGAAAATCGTGGTGGAAGATGCCGATCATTTAAAGACGGTCATCGCCAACCTCAAGAAGGTCAATGGGGTCATTGATGTTGACCGTGTTACATTATAAATCAGATGATTGAAGTTCATACTTTTCTATGGTAAAATACCGCTATATCCGATGAACAAGAGGTCGTCAGGGAAATACACTAGAGAGGACAGGGTTGGTGGAAGCTGTCTGTATGCAACTGATGATTGACACTTGCAAGGAGGATTTCTGAAATCAGTAGGAAATCCCGTCTTCCGCGTTAAGGATTTAAGTGTCCTGTCCATGCGACAGGAAATTAAGGTGGTACCACGTTAAGCGTCCTTAAACAGGCGCTTTTTTTGTTTCAAAGGAGGAAACTATGGCAAATTATCAAGGCCCCCGCGGCACTCAGGATGTCTTTGGCACTGAAATTACCAAATGGCATGCGATCGAAGACCTCATCCGGAAATTCACACACTTGTATCATGTCGAAGAAATCCGCACACCGGTATTTGAACATACGGAAGTGTTCAAACGCGAATCCGACAGTTCGGACATGGTCAATAAAGAGATGTATACCTTCAATGATTTCGGCGGACGCTCACTGACCCTGCGACCGGAAGGAACGGCGGGACTGATCCGCAGCTATGTCGAACATAAAATGTATGCCAATCCGGACAGTCCGCAGAAGTTCTACTATATCGGCCCCAATATGCGCTATGAGCGACCGCAAAAAGGGCGTCTGCGCATCCACCATCAGTTTGGGGTCGAGTTTATCGGCGCCAAAAGCCCGCTGGTCGATGCGGAAGTCATTCATCTGGGCTTTGCCTTTGTCTCAGCCATCGGTCTGAAAGATTTAAAAGTATTGGTCAATACCTTGGGCGATGATGAATCCAGGGCAGCCTACCGTCAGGCACTGAAAGAGCATTTCGCTGTGTCACTGGACAGTCTGTGCCCCGACTGCCACCGCCGCTATGAGCAGAACCCGCTGCGCATTCTTGACTGCAAAGTGGACGCACAGCATCCGGCTGTGCTTAACGCACCGAAAATCCAGGATTATCTCAATGAAGAATCCAAAGAATATTTCAGGGATGTCATCCATTATGTCGAACAGCTGGGCATGACAGTTGAAGTCAGTGACCGGCTGGTCAGAGGATTGGACTATTATACCCATACCGTCTTTGAAGTCGTCAGCAACAATGAAAAAATGGGATCGCAATCGACGATCTTCGGCGGCGGCCGCTATGACGGATTGGTCGAATATTTTGGCGGTCCTTCCGTGTCGGGCATCGGCTTTGGCATGGGCATCGAACGTCTGATGGTGGCATGTGATGCGGAAGGCATCGACTTAAGTCAACCGAAAGGACTGGATGTGTACATTATGCCGCTGTCCAAGGAAGTACTGACCGTATCGATGCAACTGACCGCGTTTTGCCGGGGATACGGCTTCAGCAGTGAGCTTGACGTTTTACAACGGTCGATGAAAGCGCAGTTTAAAACAGCACAACGGCTGGACGCCTCGGTTTTGATTTTTGTCGGAGATGATGAGGTGGCCAAGCAGGTCGTCAAAATGAAGAATGTCAAAACTCAAGAGCAGCTGGAAGTACCGTACAGCGATATCATTCATCAGCTCGATCACTGGCTCGATGAAAATCACGTCTGCGATCATGATCACGGTCATGGCGAAGGCGAAAGTGAAGAATAGGGGAGAGATCATGAACAGAACACATACCAACGGAGAATTCAGAATAAAGCATGTTTCACAAACGGTCACGATCATCGGCTGGGTCGCCAAACGCCGTAACTTCGGATCGATCGTCTTTATGGACATCCGTGACCGCACCGGCATCGTTCAGTGCGTGTTTAACGAAGCGCTGTCCGAGAAAGTCAAAGACGTCCGAAATGAATACGTTCTTGAAATAAAGGGAACGGTGGTGGAGCGCAAGGACAAAAACCCGAAACTGCCGACCGGCGAAGTCGAAATCATCGTCGAAGAGGTCACCATAATCAACACGGCTGCGACCACACCGATCATCGTCGCCGATGAAACCGATGCTCTTGAAGATACGCGTCTGCGCTTTCGCTATCTGGACTTGCGCCGTCCGCTGATGCAGAAGAAGCTGATGCAGCGCCACGCCATCACCAAAGCGATGCGCAATTTCCTTGATGATGAAGGATTTATCGAAGTCGAGACCCCGCTGTTGACCAAATCGACTCCGGAAGGTTCTCGTGAGTATCTGGTACCTTCACGGGTGCATGCCGGCGAGTTTTATGCCTTGGCCCAAAGCCCGCAAATCTTCAAGCAGATGCTGATGATCGCCGGCTTTGAACGCTATTATCAGGTAGCCCGTTGCTTTCGCGATGAGGACTTACGGGCTGACAGACAGCTGGACTTCACTCAAGTCGATATCGAGGCTTCCTTTTTGAGTGAAGTTGAATTTCAGACAATCATGGAGAACATGATGGTCAACGTGTTTAAAAATGTCATGGGACGTGATTTGCCCGTGCCTTTCCGTCGGATTCCTTTCGAAGAAGCCATGAATCGCTACGGCGTCGATAAGCCGGACATCCGCTACGGACTGCACCTCAACGATGTAACCCATCTGTTTTCGGCAAGTGAGTTCAAAGTGTTTTCCAGTGTGATCGAAACGAGAGGCTCGATCAAAGCACTGGTCATACCGGACTATGCTTCAATCACCCGCAAAGAGATCGATGCACTGACCGATTTGGCCAAGAAATACGGTGCCAAGGGCTTGGTCGTCGTCAAACTTGTCAATGGTGTGATCGAAGGACCGGCCGCCAAATTCCTTTCGGAAAGTGAAAAAGCCGCCCTGATCGGACAGCTCAGCCTGTCGGAAAACGATTTGGTGCTGATGGTTGCGGATGCGTGGGAAAAAGCCTGCATTGCTGCCGGCGCTTTACGCACCTACTTCCGTGACACCCTGAAACTTGTACGTGAAGATCAGTTTGAATTTGCCTGGGTCGTCGACTTTCCGCTGTTTGAACATGATGCCGAAGAAGACCGACTGATTGCCCGACACCATCCCTTCACCCGACCGAAAGAAGAGGATGCTCACTTGCTCGACAGTGATCCGCTCTCAGTCAAGGCATGCGCCTATGACCTGGTGCTCAACGGTTTTGAGGTGGCCGGGGGCTCCTTGCGTATCTATGATCAGCAAATGCAGTCGAAACTGTTCTCCTTGATCGGTTTCAGTGAAGAGCAGATCGAAAAGCGCTTTGGATTCTTCGTGGATGCCTTTAAATACGGGACACCGCCCCATGGGGGCATCGCTTTCGGATTGGACCGACTGGCCATGATCCTGACCAACTCAGAGTCGCTGCGCGATGTCATCGCCTTTCCGAAAAATGCTTCCGCCCGCTGTCCGCTGACCGATGCGCCGACGCCGGTCGAAACCAAGCAGCTGGATGAACTACACTTAACGGTGGTCAAATAGACGTATATTTTACGGAATTTCACATAAATGTCAAGATGTTTCTTTTTAAAATGATTATGTTATAATGAAGTTGCCCAGAAGGATCAATTTATTTCCAACATTTCGATATAAGGGAGCCCGGATGTTGCCTGCCGGTGTGAATGCCTGATTTCATCAGGAATCCTAAACGTAAGCACAGGGTACCCACCTGCACAAACAGGGAATATATATCGCCTACTGGGCCAACTTAAAATACCTGGTCAACAGGTATTTTTTTTGGCGGTTGAATGAAAGAAGGATTTTATGAATCAAAAGATTATCAATATTGCGGTTATCGCCCATGTCGATGCCGGCAAGAGCACCTTGGTCGACGCCTTTCTGTCTTTGGGCGGGGCCTTGGCAAAAAACCAACTCAACATCGAACAGGTCATGGACTCCAACGACCTTGAACGCGAACGCGGGATCACGATCTACTCCAAAAACTGCTCGATTCAATATCAGGACATCAAAATCAATATCGTGGATACGCCGGGACACGCCGATTTTTCTAGTGAAGTCGAACGGATCATCGCAACGGTCGACACTGTGATTTTGTTGGTCGATTCTTCCGAAGGACCGATGCCGCAAACCCGTTTCGTACTTCAGAAATCGTTGCAACGTGGGTTGAAACCAATTCTTTTGATCAATAAGATCGACAAAAAGGACCAACGCGCCATCGAAGTGGTCGATATGGTGTATGATCTGTTTTTGCAGCTGGAAGCCAGCGAGGAACAGATGGACTTTCCGATCCTTTACGGAGTGGCCAGAGAAGGTATCGTTAAAAGAAACATCGATGATGAATCCGATTCGATCCTGCCGCTGATAGAGACGATCATCGAACATGCCGGATGCTATCCGGATAAAACCCAAGAGCCCGTGCAAATGCAAGTCAGCTCACTGGCGTACGATGAATATATCGGACGCATCGGAATCGGACGGCTGTTTCAGGGAATCCTTCGGGTAGGTATGCCGGTGCTGATCGCCGATGTGCACGGATTTCTGCGCCGTCAGGTCATCAGTCAGCTGTTTATTTATCAGGGAACCAAGCGCGTCTCGGTCAGGGAAGTGGTTGCCGGCGATATCGTTTTGATTGGCGGGATTGCGGATATATCGATCGGGGAAACCGTCTGTGACATTGCCGATCCCAAACCGCTGCCAAACATTCCGATCGAACCGCCGACGCTGTCGATTAACTTTTTAGTCAACACTTCGCCTTTTGCCGGAAAAAGCGGGAAGTACGTTACCTCCAGAAACATCCGCGAACGGCTTGAAAAAGAACTGGAAGTCAATGTCGGACTGAAAGTCGAAGATACTGACAGTGCCGATAAGTTTAAAGTTTCCGGAAGAGGTGAGCTTCATATTACCATCCTGATCGAGAATATGCGTCGGGAAGGGTATGAACTGGCCGTATCCAAAGCTGAAGTCATCACAAAAACTGTCAACGGTGTCAAGATGGAGCCGATGGAACAGGTCGTTATCACGGTTCCCAACGAGTATGTCGGAACGGTCATCAATAAAATGAGTATCCGAAAGGCAAACATGGTCAAAATGGATGAACATATGGGCATCACCGTCATGTACTGGCGTGCAGCGATGCGGGCACTGATCGGTTATCGCGGCGAGTTTATCAATGATACTCGCGGAGAAGGCGTGATGGTCCGCAAATTTGACGGATATGGCGAGATGGTCGGCGAAATTCAGACCCGCACCAACGGTGTCATGATTTCTACGGAAACCGGAGTAGCCATGACCTATGCGCTGTTTAACCTGCAGGAGCGCGGACAGTTCTTCATCGGACCGCAGACCCCGGTCTATCAGGGGATGATTTTAGGGATTGCTTCCCGCGATTTGGATATGGAAGTCAATCCGACCAAAAACAAGAAGCTGACGGCGATCCGCTCCACCGGACATGATGAGGCGATGCGGCTGACTCCGCCGATTCAACTGACCTTAGAGAAAGCTTTGGAGTTTATTGCGGATGACGAGCTGGTCGAAGTGACACCGGATGCCATCCGGCTGCGCAAGAAATACCTGACGCCTTATGAGCGCAAACTTGCGTCAAGAAGTGGCGAAAACGAGTAATTTGGGAAGGTACGCCTTCCTTTTTTCGTGTAAAATAGAGTTGAGGATACACTTATGAAAAAAATTGTGATGATTGGATTGTTTCTGTTTTTTTCCATCTGGATGTCCATCACCGATGTATCTGCCAACTCAGCAGAACCGCCGATGGTGTGGATCGTCGTACCCGGAACCTATGATCACATCGATGGGGTGTTGATCGTGGACGGTTATGTCATGCCCGGAGTGGTCAGAAGCAACAAACTTGAAACGTACATCCGCTTTTATTACCACTCGATTGCAAATTTTGATCACAGTAAACCCATTGACGGATCGGATGCAACATTTATCATTACCTTGGATAACCGACAGTATTCCATTCGTCATGATATCCGAGGCAGCGGTTATAATGAGCTGTTTACGTTGGATATGCAGACGCTGACGCTGATTGAAGGAACGACTTTTGAGCGCAACGCATCCCTGATTTCATTGCGTTTGTTATCGACCCTGATCCTTGAAGCACTGATATTCTTTCTGATGGGATATCGCCAAAGAAGGACCTGGATCTTGTTTTTGATCGTCAATCTGTTCACTCAGGGGTTTTTGAATGTTATGATCAATTCCGGACGTCCCGAAAATGTGTATATGATATTCGGTCTGATCGTTTATGAAACAGTGATCATCATTGTCGAAGAGGTCGTTTTCCTGTTGACGGTCAGGGAGAAAAAGAAAGTCAGATTATTTTTTACCGTACTGCTGGCCAACCTTTTCAGTCTGTTTTTGGGCGGGTGGTTCATTCTTAATCTGCCCTTATAACTTTCACTTGTAAATAAGACACAAAAACTGTAAAATGACATGGTAAGGGAAGGTGAACGTGTTATGAATGATTTCTGGATGAGTCTGTTAAGTCTGGTGGTCGGACTGCTGGTCGGCGGTGGATTGGGATACTATTTCACACGCAAAACATTTTTGAAACAACTGAAAGAAAATCCGCCGATTAACGAAAAAATGATTCGCGCGATGTTTATGCAAATGGGGCGCAAACCCTCGGAAGCACAAATCCGCCAAATCATGAAGTCGATGGAACAATACAAGTAAGCACAGGCAACTGTGTTTTCTTTTTCCCATTTGGTATAATAAGTTTGGTGATGTCATGAAATTTCTAAAAAAATGGCTGACTCGGGTACTGCTGACGGGCCTTGTTCTTGGACTGCTGCTGCTGTTGGCCGGATACATCCAGTATCGCATCGTCATCGCAGAAACTCCATTGAAAAAGGCCATAGCGCTGGTACAGGCGTCAGATCATTATGTGACGATAGAGAAGATCGATCCTTTCTTCCTGCAGGCGGTCGTCGCCGTGGAGGACCGCCGCTTTTATCAGCGGACCGGACTGGATGTGCGAGCCATCGGACGCGCTTTGTGGACCAATCTGAAAAATTTCGATTGGCTCGAAGGCGGCAGTACGATCGGCCAGCAAGTCGGCAAGAACCTTTATTTTGACTACCGATTCAATCTCTTGCGAAAAGTGGCAGAAGTGTTTCTGCTTTATGATATCGAGAATCTGATCAGTAAAGATGAGACCCTCGAATTATATGTCAACATGAACTACTACGGAGACGGATATACCGGCATCAAGCGGGCATCCGTGGGATATTTCAACCGTCAGCCCGATGATCTGACCTTGGGGCAGGCGAGCCTGCTGGCCGGTTTGCCGCAGTCACCTTCACGCTTTCAGCTAAGCAATCATTTTGACAGGGCGAAAGTCCGTCAGAAGAAAGTTTTGAATGATATGGTCGAGACAGGCGTGATCACAGCGCAACAGGCCGAAGAAATCTATCTGGAGGATGTGTATGAGTAAAATACGATTTGGGATCTTGGGCCCCGGAAAAATCAGTCACCGTTTCGTCAAAGGGGTCACAACCAGCCAACAAGCCGTCATCACCGCGGTAGGCGGACGTGATGTTGAAAAAACTACAAACTATGCGAAACAGTATGACATAAAAATCCACACGGATTATCAGGGTCTGGTCGAGTGCGATGTCGTTGACGCAGTATATATCGCGCTGCCCCAGGCATTGCATAAAGAGTGGATATTGAAATCGCTTCACCACGGTAAACATGTCATCTGTGAAAAACCGATGTTATACGACGTAGATGATCTTAACGAATGCTTTGACTTGGCTTGTGCCAAAGGACTGCTCTTGATGGAAGCACAGAAAACTGTATTTTTACCTACGACGTTTCAAGTGAAAAAGTGGATCGATCAGGGTCGTCTGGGTCAGGTACATGCCATCGAAGCCGGTTACTGCTATGACTTTGCCGGTCCGATGGATCACTGGGCGTATGATGCCAACCATGGCGGAGGATCGCTGTTTGATGTGGGAGTCTATCCGATCTCCTTCGCGCTGGCCCTGTTTGGCCAACAGACAGAATCGGTGTCCGTCGTTCGCTATCCGATGAGCACCGGCTGTGACGGTTACGCCCATATGCAGCTGAAATTCACTTCCGGAGTCATTGCTTCTTTAAGCAGTGCCATCTGTGTCGAAGGACTGAAAGAAGCACGGATCTATGGCACAGAAGGATTGATCATTTTATCAAACTTCTGGAAGAGTGATACGGTCACACTGGTCCGATATGACGGAAACAATGAAACATTCACCGTGGATCAGCCCTCGGAGTTTACGCATTATATCGATCACGCCTGTGATTGCATAAAAAAAGGACTTTGTGAAAGTCCCATTTTGACAAAAGCGTTCAATGAACTTATGATCAGACTGATTACATCCAAGTGATCTTGCGTTCGGTATTCGACAGTATCCGACCGATATTCGAACGGTGACGCCAGATGACCAAGACGGCAATGACCACCATGGCCAGAAACACATACAAATCCGGTTGCAGAAAGTAGGTCAGGATGGCAGCCAAGGTGACACTGATCATCGATGAGAGCGAAACAATTTTCGTCAGTTTCAATATACCGAAGAATGTGACCAAAGGAATCAGAAACAAGTACTGCGGATTGCCGGTTATGAATACCGAAACACCCAGCAGATAGCCAAAAGCGGTCGAAACGGCTTTGCCGCCTTTGAAATTGGCAAATATCGGATAGCAGTGACCAAAGGCCGCAGCCAGTCCGGCAGCGATCCCGGCTTCTTTCGAGAAAAATGTGACCGCGATACCGATCGCGATAAAACCTTTCAGCGAGTCCATCAAAGCCACGGAGATACCGGCCTTTTTCCCCAAAACACGGCCGGCGTTGGTTCCGCCCAAGTTGCCGGAACCATGTTGACGGATATCCGTCTTGTAAAATACTTTCCCTATAATCAAGGCCCAGGGGATCGACCCAAAAACGTATCCCAGGATGACCATGATCAAAATATCCATACTATCACCTCACTGCCATTTTACCATAAACAGGGGCAATGTCTATTTAAAACCATGATAACTTTTTGTATAATATAACAAGATGGGAGTCAGACATGAGTAAAAGTAATTATGATGAGTCGAGCATCCAGATCTTAGAAGGCCTTGAAGCCGTACGGAAACGTCCGGGGATGTACATCGGTTCGACCGACGCACGGGGCCTTCATCATTTGGTATGGGAAATATTGGATAATGCCATCGATGAAGCACTCAACGGCTATGGCAAGAAGATTGTTGTCGCCATTGAGAAAGATGATGTTATCCGTATTGAAGATGAAGGCCGCGGCATGCCGACGGGACTTCACGAATCCGGCGTCAACACCTTGGACGTCATTTTCCGCGTGCTTCACGCAGGCGGTAAGTTTACATCCCAAGGCGGATACAAAACCGCCGGAGGGCTGCACGGGGTCGGTGCATCGGTGGTCAATGCCTTATCGGAATGGCTGGAAGTCACCGTCAGCAATCACGGCAAAATCGTTTCCAAACGGTTTGAAAAGGGCGGCAGCAAACTCTTCCCTTTAAAAGAAATCGGAAAAACCAATAAGACCGGCAGTACCGTCCGATTCAAACCGGACAGAAAGATATTCCCGGTCGTAGAGTTTCATCTGGACTGGATTTTGGAGCGTTGCCGGGAAAGTGCTTTTCTGCTAAACGGAATCACTTTCGTCGTCACGGATGAGCGCACTCATAAAACTGAAACCTTTATGTATCAAAAAGGGTTGCTGGCCTTTATGCAATACATCAACGAAGACCGCGTGACGATGAATAAACCGATCATCATCGAAGGCAGAGTCAATGAAATCGATGTCGCCTGTGCCATTCAGTTTACCGATTCTTATTCGGAGGAGACCTATTCCTTTGTCAATCTGGTCCGCACCAAAGACGGCGGATCCCATGAGGTCGGATTTAAGACGGCACTGACCAAAGCTGTCAATGAGTTTGCCAGAAAAAATAACCTGTTGAAAGAGAAAGATAAGAATTTTGAAGGTTCGGATATCCGCGAAGGATGCACCTCAATCATTTCGGTCGGTATTCCTGAGCATTTGTTACAGTTTGAAGGACAGACCAAGGGCAAGCTGGGTACGGTCGAAGCAAAAACGGCGGTAGAAAGTCTGCTCAGCGAGAAGCTCTCGTACTACTTTGAGGAAAACCGTGAATTCGCCTTGGAACTGGTCAGAAAGATCCAGCGGGCGTATCTGGCCCGTGAAGCCGCGCGTAAAGCCCGTGAGGAAGCTCGCAAGGGCAAAAAGAATGGCAAAAGCGAGCGTTTGCTTTCCGGAAAACTGGCTGCGGCGCAAAGCAAAGACAGCAAGAAAAACGAGCTGTTTCTGGTGGAAGGGGATTCTGCCGGAGGCAGTGCCAAACAAGGCCGCGATTCTAAGTTTCAGGCGATTTTACCGTTGCGCGGCAAAGTGCTCAATACCGAAAAAGCCAGCATCAGCGACATTGAAAAAAATGAAGAACTCAATACCATCATTCATGCATTGGGTGCCGGAGTGGGTCTGGATTTTGAAGTCAGTGACTGCAATTATGATAAAATCATCATCATGACCGATGCGGACACCGACGGTGCCCATATTCAGGTATTGCTGCTGACGTTCTTCTATCGCTATATGCGTCCGCTGATCGATGCCGGCAAAGTGTATATCGCATTGCCGCCGTTATACAAACTGACCAAAGGGAAGCAGTCGGTGTATGCCTATGATGACGATGATCTTCGTCTGAAACGGGAAAGTCTGGGGCGGTGTGAGCTTCAGCGCTATAAAGGACTGGGCGAAATGAATGCCGATCAGCTATGGGAAACGACGATGAATCCGAAAACCCGCACCCTGATTCAAATCAGCATTGAAGATGCCCTGATGGCAAATAAGAAAGTAAGCATTCTGATGGGTGATAAAGCCAATTTGCGCCGCGACTGGATCGAAGAGCACGTGGCTTTTACCATGGAAGAACAACTCGCAAAGGAGGGTGGCTATGGCGGACGAACAATCAGTGATTAAAACGTTAGCCCTGGAAGATGTAATGGAAGACCGCTTCGGCCGCTATTCCAAATACATCATTCAGGATCGGGCGCTGCCGGATGCGCGCGACGGATGCAAACCGGTTCAGCGTCGTATCCTGTATGCCATGCATAACGATGGCAACACCGCCGATAAGACTTATCGGAAGTCCGCAAAGACCGTCGGTCTGGTCATCGGTAATTATCACCCCCACGGCGATTCGAGCGTTTACGAAGCCATGGTGCGTCTGTCGCAGCCCTGGAAAATGAATATCCCTTTAGTTGATATGCAGGGCAATAACGGATCAATCGATGATGATCCGGCCGCGGCCATGCGTTATACCGAGGCTCGTCTGTCTGCATTTGCTCAGCATCTTTTGACCGACATTGACGAGCAGACCGTGCCTTTTACCCTGAATTTTGATGATACCACGGAAGAACCGACCGTCCTGCCTGCCGGCTATCCGCAGCTATTGGTCAACGGAGCTACCGGGATCTCAGCCGGATATGCAACTAACATCCCGCCCCACAATCTCGGTGAAATCATCGACGCCACAATCTACCGGATGAATACGCCGTTTTGCACCCTGGAAGAAATCATGGACATCTGTCAGGGACCGGATTTTCCGACCGGAGCGATCGTTCAGGGGGAAGAGGGCATCCGGGATTACTTCGCATCCGGTAAAGGGAAGGTCATCATCCGCAGTAAACTGGAAGTCAGAGAAACCAAGACGATCAAACAGATCATCATCACCGAAATCCCGTATGAAGTCATCAAGGCCAATGTCGTCAGAAAACTCGACGACATCCGGCTCAATAAAACCGTCGATGGCATCCTGGATGTCAGGGATGAATCCGATCGTAACGGATTGCGGATCGTAATCGATCTGCGCAAAGAAACAGATGCGAATCTGGTGACCAATGTCATATACAAAAGCACCGATCTGCAGGTTTCATACAATATCAACATGGTGGCCATCGTGCATCAGCGGCCGGTCCAGCTCGGCATTTTCGGCTTGCTGGATGCTTACATTGCTCATCGCAAAGAGGTCGTGCTCAAACGCAGTCAGTACCGCTATGCCAAAATGGAGGACCGTCTGCACATTCTCGAAGGTCTGATCAAAGCCGTGTCGATCCTCGATGAAATCATTGCGATCATCCGTTCGTCCAAGGATAAAGCTGATGCCAAGGCAAGGCTGTGCAAAAGTTTCGATTTCAGCGATGCTCAGGCCGAAGCCATTGTCACTTTGCGCCTTTACCGTTTGACAAACACCGATATTGTCGCTTTGCGCGAGGAATTTGCCTTGCTGATCAATGAGATGGAGTATCTGAAAACCATCATCGATCAGCCCGAAATGCTGCGCAGCGTCATCATCAAAGAGTTAAAGGAAATCAAAGAGAAATTCTCTATCCCGCGTCGCAGCGTGATTGAAAAGGAAGTATCCGAAATCGTCATCGATAAACTGAGCATGATTGCCAATGAACGGGTCGTGGTCACGGTATCGAGAGACGGCTATCTCAAGCGGGTTTCGATGCGGTCTAAAACAGCTTCGGAAGGTCTGACCGGTCTGAAAGAAGGGGACCGGCTGGTCGGTTCGATCGAGTGCGATACTCTCGACACGTTGATACTGATTACCAAAAAGGGCAATTATGCTTACCTGCCGGTATATCAGATCGATGAAGCCAAATACAAGGAAATCGGAACGCACCTCAATCAGTGGGTCAAAGGTGAAAATGAAGATAAAATCGTCAGTGCCTTTTTGTTCAAGGACTTTACGACGTATCAGTGGATTGTCACGGTTAGTAAGGACGGATATATCAAAAAGACACCGGCTGCCGATTGGGTACTGGTCCGCAACAGCAAAGTATCCGCTGCCATGACGCTGAATCATAAAACCGAAATTGTCAGTTCCTTTTTGGTCGGTGAACATCAGGACATTCTGGTGGTCAGCGAAGGCGGGTTGTTGGCACGATACAGTCAGAATCAGATCCCTTCGGTGCAGTGCAAGTCCAAAGGGGTTAAGGCGCTGAATCTGACAGCCATGGATGCGGTCGCTTATGGATGCCGATTGATCAAAGATTCGGATTATGTGGTCATTCTCAGTGATAAGGGAACATGCAAGCGGATAAGGGCCAATGATATCCTTCGGACCAACCGGCCGGTACGTGGGGAACTGATTGCTAAGAAAGTAAAATCCAACCCTCAGAAAGTTCGTTATATGATCACCGGTTCGGTTTATGATTCCTTCGACATTCTCAACGGATCACTCAAAACGATCATGTTTAAAGATGTACCGATCATGGCAAAAGATGCTACTTTCAGCAGTGTCATTGCTTTGGACAACGGATTTTCACTGATTACGGGAATTGAGGAAGTGCCGATCGTCGATATTCCGGTCAAACCGGAAAGCACTGCCATGGAAATGATGGCCTTGGATTTGGAAGAGTAAGAAACGACAAATGACCCTCTGCGGGTCATTTTCTTGTTTGATAATTTGGATCAGATCGGTCAGCTGACTGATTTGACGGTAGCTGTATTTAAACAGCCGCTCACTGATGGGCAGGGCGTTCTGATAGAACACGCTTCGCATATAAGCCAGATGAGCGCTGTAACAGCCGTTGCGCGAATCATCGACGACCAAGGTGTGAAGAGGTTTGACATGACTCAGTTTAGCTGCTTTAAAATAAATATTGGGATCAGGTTTGCCACTGAGCACTTCATTAGCGCACACTAACACCTCGACTCCGTACTTTTTCATAAAAGAATCAATCTTGGGTGCTATGTCTTGTCGGCGCGTATCACTGACGACTGCAATCTTGATACCGAGATTCTTCAAAGACTCTGCAATAATCTCAATATCGGGGTGAAACGAGACCGGAAGCATCCGATACTGATCCATGACTTCTGATTCGATCGCTGCCAAACGGGGGTACTGGTAGAATACTTTGTTTCGCTGATCGAACCCGGCAGCCAGGATACTTTCGAAAAACTCATCCGAAATCGGAATACCGTGTTTGTGTGCGGTCTGCTTCCAAAGATCGATCAGAATTTTGTTGTTGTCGAGAACAATGCCTTGCGCATTGAGGATACACAGTTGTACGTTCATGATTTCACCTTGCTTAGGTATATCATACTTGAAGGAAGTTTGCATCGAAAATGCAATACTTTGCACAGAAAACCTTCAGATTTTGATATAATAGACACGGAGGAAATGCATGATCAAAAAACTACGTCCGGACCGATTTGAAAACGATGTTGAATCGATCGAGTTGAAACCACTGAAACAGGCAGGCATCCGTGTGCTGGTCATTGACATTGACAACACGCTGACACCCCATCACAAAAATGTGATCAGCGAAACGAAGTTGGCATGGCTTGATGAAGCTTCTGCTTTGGGATTTTCGGTGGTTTTGTTATCGAACAATCGGATCAGCCGTCTTAACGGCATCAAAGAAACCTACGGACTGACCGGATACGGATTTGCCTTTAAACCGTTTTCTCCGTATTACAAGAGAATTCTTCGAGAGTTTGATTGTAAACCTTCGGAAGTCTGCTGTATCGGAGATCAGATACTGACCGATGTGCTCGGCGCTAAGCTGCACCGGATGATCTCGATCTATGTTGAACCGATTTCTTCAAGAGATATCATATTTTCCCGCTTGAGCCGCTGGCTGGAAAAGCGGTGGCTGATAAAGAAAGGGAATACCCATGACTAAGAATTCTGAACATTGTCAGGGCTGCGGTGTCCGATTACAGATTGCAGACCCGAAGAACCCGGGATATACGCCTAAGGCGGAGGCACGGCTGTGTCAGCGCTGTTATCGGCTGACGCATTATGGCGATCTTGCTGCGAGCAGTGCGGAGATAAAGACGGAAGCGCTGTTAGCAAAACTGGCAGCGATGAATGCCTTGTTTTTGTGGGTCATCGATTTGTTTCATTTAAACGAAAGTATGATCGACGGATTGACGCGACATTTACCGGATAAAGATATCATCATCGTGGCAACCAAACGCGACTTATTGCCGGATACGGTCTCTCAGCACAAGATCACCGCAATGATTCAGCGTCAGTGCAAAGAAGCCCGACTGATGCCCAAAGGTGTGGTCGTCGTCGGTGACTATGGCAAAGACGGGGTCGATGAGGTATTTAAGGCCATCGATATCTTCCGAAACAATCGTGATGTCGTGATTTTCGGGGTGGCCAATGCCGGCAAATCGACACTGATCAACGCTTTGTTTCCAAACCGCCTGCCGGTCACGGTCAGTCAGTTTCCCGGCACGACCGTGGATCTGATTCCGATTGCACAGCGGGGCTATACGATTTACGATACTCCCGGCATCGAGATGCGCAATCACCTGTTACATGTGTTGGAGCCCGCACAGGTCAAGCTGCTTCAGCCCAAATCAGCGGTCAGACCGGTGGTGTATCAGCTTTCGGGCAGACAGACCCTGATTATCGGTCAGTGTGCGATGATTCATATCGATGCACCGAAAACACCTGTGAGTGCGGTATGTTATTTTCCGTCGAAAGTGGATGTGCACCGGACAAAAACCGAGCAGTCCGCCGGGTACTGGCAAAATCATACATCCGATAAAATTCCTTCCGTCGTCGGTGAACACGGAAAACCCGTTAAAAAGACCTGGAAAAAAACCGATGCCAAAGTCGATGTCGTTTTGATGTATGTCGGCTTTATCAGTATATCCGGTGACTGTACCGTCACCACGGAAACGATCGAACCCTGTGATATCATTTTAAGAAAGGCGGTTATCTGATGTTGACCTCAAAACAAAAAAGCGAATTACGTTCCCTGGCCAATTCATTGCCTGCAATTTTTCAAGTCGGTAAAGACGGCGTGACGGCGAATCTGACAAAAACCCTCTCCGATTCACTGACGGCCCATGAACTGATCAAAATTTCCATTCTCAAATCCTGTCCGACACCGGTCATGGAGGTTGCTTTGGATATCAGTGCAGCCTGCAAGTGTGAGATTGTCCAGATCATCGGCAAGACAGTGATTCTTTATCGCAAAAGCAAGGAAAATAAAATCAAACTTCCATGAACCAGACGGTCATACTTTTCGGCGGTTCCTTTGATCCGATCCATCACGGTCATTTGCTGGTGGCCAAAGGGGCCTTGCGACAACTAAATGCCCATCAGTGCTGGCTGATCCCGGCTTTTGATGCGCCGCTGAAAGATCGCGAGCTGACCGGGTTTGATCATCGAATCAAGATGATCAAGCTGGCGATTGCGGATCATGGTGATTTGCGGTGCTGTGATATTGAGGCATCGTTACCGACCCCCAATTATACGATTACGACTTTAAATGCGTTGAGAGCGAAATATCCGGACATCCGGTTTATTCTGCTGATCGGAGCCGATCAGGCATCTGATTTTCATCGCTGGAAAGATCCTGATGTGATCCGTTCGATGGTCGAAGTCGCAGTTTATCCGCGCAAAGGGTATGACATCCCTCAAGGATTCAATGTTTTGAATTTGCCAGTTTATTCAGCCTCATCGACCGATATCCGAACGGGCAAGTCAGTTGATACCGACCACCGCGTGCTTCGTTACATGATGATGCATAATCTTTATACCGAAACCATCGTCTTATCCATGATCAGCGAAAAACGGATGAATCACGTCAACAGAGTCACGGATCTTACCCGACGGCTGGCCATCCGCTATGGCATTGACGCTGACAGAGCCGTTTTGGCGGGTTTATTTCATGATGCGGTCAAACAATGGCCTAAGGATCAATTGTTGCTCTGGATGCGCCGTTATCGGCCACAATTGATTTCACTGGATCCGCAGATATGGCACAGCTATGTGGCGGCTGATATGCTCAAGCATAAATATTATGTTCGGGATAAAGCTGTACTGCAGGCCATCGCCCATCATGTCCAGGGTTTCAGCGATCAGCTGCTGGCAAAAATATTATACATCGCCGACAAGATCGAACCGGGTCGCAACTATGACACACGTCTGTTGACCGATCTGGCATTTCGCGATATTCATCGGACGATGCGGATCGTCAAGGCGAATCAGACCGAATACTTAAGAAAGGAACGAATGAATGACACTGACGGAAATCATCATTAAAGCCATCGAAGATAAGAAAGGATCAGACATCGAAGTCATCGACTTTCGCAACGAGCGGATGGTCGATGCGTTTGTTTTGTGTGATGCACCGAGTTTGCGCCAGGTCCATGCGATTGCGGATCATATCAAAGAAAGCGTAGAAAAGGCCGGATATACTGTCCATCATATCGAAGGGGATGCGCAATCCCGTTGGCTTCTGTTGGACTGTGTGGATGTGATTGCTCATGTGTTTGTTTCTGAAGAACGGGCCTTTTATCAGTTGGAGAAGCTATGGTCGGATTATCTGATCAGACGGTGAATTATGGTCGTTTGGCCGAGGTGTATGATGCTATCATGGGCGATCCTGAAGGTGTTGAGCGTTATGCTGAAATGCTCGATAAGTATCTGCACGGCAGAAAAGTTCTGGATTTGGCTTGCGGAACCGGCGATTTGACCCTCGCTTTGCATAAAAAAGGATATCGGATGACCGGTCTTGACCTGAGTCAGCCGATGCTCGATATCACCGCAGCGAAGTTTCATCCGGATTCCATCCGGCTGTTCTGTTTGGACATGCTGAATTTTAATCTTGGCGAGACATTTGACAGCATCATCTGTGCCAACGACTCCGTCAATTACTGCGATTCACTTCAGCAATACGAAGCATTGTTTTACGGGGTAAACTGTCATTTGACACTGGGTGGGACTTTCTTTTTCGATGTTCACATGGAATCCCGGCTCAAAGAGTTCAGTGAGCCGTTTGAAGAAAGCGGACGGATCGGTCAGATGGGTTATCAATGGCTCATTGAAAGTGAACCGCCGGTGTTACGGCATACGATCACGATATACTCGAAAGGTTATCCGGTCATCGAAACCCATCAGCAATATATCTTTGAAATCAGTGAAATTCTGTCATTGCTTTCACAGTGCGGATTTCGATGGGAAATCATCGATCCCAAAAAAATAAATGATTTGTACCTGAATGAAAAATACTTGATTTGTGCAACAAAGGAGAGAAATCTATGATTGCGATTATCGGTGCCATGCAGCCGGAAGTGGATGAGATCCTGAAACTTTGCCGAAATGTCGAAGAAAAAATGATTCACGGAAATAAATATTATATGGCTGTGTGCTCTTCAACCGAGGTTGTCATCGCCTTAAGCGGTGTGGCGAAAGTTGCGGCAGCCATGACCACGACCTGTCTGTTTGAAAATTTCGATATCCAAGGGGTTATCAATATCGGAACAGCCGGCGGATTACGCGCAGAGCAGCAGGTGCTGGATGTCGTCGTATCCACGGAAGTTGCTCACCATGATGTCGATATCACTCCCTTTGGCATTCAACGAAAGTTTGGATCCAGGTTCAGTTACACAGCCGATCAGCGATTTATCGATGTTATGACGGCGATGGTTAAACCGGATGACTTCAACGTTTGGATCGGTCCGATGGTTTCCGGTGATCAGTTCATTCATCGCAAAGAACAGGTGGATGATATCCTGACGCACTTTCCTACGGCTAACTGCGTGGAGATGGAAGCAGCGGCGATAGCGCAGGTGTGCAGCCATTATCACATTCCTTTTGTGGTCATCCGCTCATTAAGTGATATAACCGTCAGAGATGACAATCATCTTTCATTTGAGGCCTATCTTTCGGTTGCTGCAAAGCGCAGTGCGATGTGGGTAGAAAAAGCAATCGATGCGATTGCGGCCTGTATATGAGTTTTGATTGGCAACAATGGACGGATGTTCAGTTTTGGCTCGATCTGAAAGAGCAACTGGCAGCATTCGGTCTGTTGCTGCCTTTTTTGCTGGCATATATAGAATCATTCTTTCCGATGCTGCCATTATTTGTCATTGTTTTGTTCAATGTCACAGTTTTTGGCCATTGGCTGGGATTTCTGTTATCGGTTGCAGGAAATGTTCTTGGTTCAGTCACGGTGTTTATGTTTTTCAGGCTGCTGATCAAACCCACGGTCAGCCGATATGCTGATCATCATGTGCGGATACAGCGTTCTTTATCTTGGGTATCGAAACAAAGACCATCTGTTATATTCTATCTGGCTGCATTGCCGTTTACACCGAGTTCATTATTGAACATGTTCTTCGGCTGTTCAGACTACTCGAAGAAATCTTATATATTATCAATCACCGGCGGAAAAATCATCATGATTGCGATGATGGCATTTTTTGGTTTTTCAGTCAGCGAAATCAGTGAAAATCCATGGTTTTTTGTGATTTCTCTGATAGGTCTTGCGATCGTGTATATGATTTCTGCGTGGGCAAACAAGAACTCGGGAATCAGTGATTTATAAAAAAACACTTGGCGGATCGCTATTGCGCTCCTTTCCAAATGCCGTTTTCTATCATCCAGCTTTTTACATCTTCTTTACCGATGGGTTCATTGACTCCCCATTGCAAGATGGAACCGATGGTGATGTTTCCTTCAGTGACCGAAATCGTCACAAATGCCGGATAGGCCGTAAATCCCCACAGCTGCTTCAGCCGTGCGGGCGAGATATCCTTTCTCGCAAAAGTCATATCAACAAATGTTATTTCCGGAAATTCACCGGATTTGATTTCATTGGCCAACGGTCGTAAAGCGTTGTCATTGATAAATGTGCAGTCGGTCGATCCGTCACAAAACCAAAGATAGTACGTTTTATCCTCGCTGATCAGATAATCGGTCAGATCGTTATATGGGACTGAGAAGCTGCGGGCATAATCGATCAAAACCAGTGGCGCAGGCAAAGGTTTGAAATAATTGTAAGCAAATAAGATCACGGCAGTCAGCACGATCGTTATGGCAGACAGAATGAAGTACTTTTCTTTCATCGGGGATCTCCTTTGCAAAACTGATAATAACATGTTTACAGATTCAATGCAATCTGAGAAAATCTCTGTCACACGCCAGCGGTTCTGCTATAATAATGAATACGAGGTGATGGTGTGAAAGAAAAGCTTTCATCGGTAATTTTCACATGTTTGTTAGGATTTGTCCTGATCCTCTTGATCATTACCAATGTTTTCGTGTTTATCAGCGGACCGGCACGGAAATCTGAGGCCGATGAGCAAAGGCTTTTTCAGAGCGTCAAACAGACCTATCAGCTGTCAGATGCCGTTTATATCGGCCGACATGTCCATCATCGCAAGACATATGTTGCTTTTGTTTCACCTCAGCAAAAGCAGTTGATTTTTTATGATGAGACCGGGTTGGTATTTCTAACAATCGATGTTCCTGATATGCCTAAGTCGCTGATCGACTTAATCAGTCAGGATATTATCGATGAATCTTCCGTTACTTACGGATTCTATGAGAAAGCGGTCTATGTGATCGATACGGAAACACGATTGCAGTATATGGATTTTTCAGGGAATACCGTTTTCCTGATACGAAAGGAGCCTTGATCATGTGGTGGAAAGAAAGTTATGTCAATCGCAGAAACTGGATTTTGCAGAATTTTTCGGAATTGAATGTTTCCGTTTCTGAGGGAATGCTTTTGCTTATGCTCGATTACATGATCGAGCAGCGTAAGACAATCGACATTAAAACTCTGGCTACCGCTTTAAACTGTGACGTAAATCCGGTGGATCAGTCTCTGAGTCTTTTAATTTCACGCGGATATGTTACAGTCAAAACCTCATCGAAGAAAGTTGAATTCGACTTGGATGGGCTATTTGAAAGTGCCGGAAAGAAATCGGTGACGATCAGCGGTGATGTATTTGATTTGGTGGAAAATGAGTTCGGACGTCCGTTGTCTCAGAAAGAGCTTGAACTGCTTAACACGTGGTCACGACAATTCCCCGACAAACTGATTACCTATGCACTTCGGGAAGCTAGCATCATGGGTAAACTTTCAATGTCTTATATCGATAAAATCCTTCACGGTTGGAAACTGAAGGGTATCACCGTAGAAAAACTGGAAGAGAGCGATCATGCGGACAACGGATGAGATTCTGGATATTCTGGAAACGATGTTTCCTCAGGCGCAATGTGAGCTTGACCATCGTAATCTGTATGAACTGACGATTGCAGTAATACTATCTGCTCAAGCAACCGATGTTTCGGTAAATAAAGTCACACCGGGTTTATTCAGACGTTATCCGGATATCCATTCATTAGCGCAAGGGGATATCAACGACATCGAAGAATGCATCAAAAACATCGGTCTGTACAGAAACAAAGCCCGTATGATTAAAGAATTGGCTACTCTTTGCGAAGAACGTTACAGAGGCTCGATACCTTCGAGAAGAAAAGATTTGCAAATGTTGCCTGGGGTCGGTCGGAAAACGGCCAATGTCGTACTGTCTGTCTGGTTCGATGTTCCCGCGATTGCTGTCGATACACATGTCGAACGCGTGAGCAAACGCTTGTATCTGGCCAAACCGGCGGACAGCGTATTGAAAGTTGAGGAGAAACTGCGCCGAAAAATAAAAAGAGAGCGCTGGAATCGCGCTCATCATCTGTTTATATTCTTCGGCCGATACTTTTGCAAAGCAAAATCACCGTCATGTGCTTTGTGTCCGTTTAAGGATCACTGCCGATATGTCAAAGAAAAACGAGTAGCTCAATGAATGAGCACTCGTTTTTTACTGCAATCGAATCGTAATGTTATTGTTTAGTGACAGTTTCTGACTGGTAACGACGACACCGTTGACCAGAACTTCTTTTACCGTCGCTGTATTGGGGGCATCCGCCGGTTCATAGGTGACATTGAAGAATCTGAAGTCCGGCCACAATGTCTGAACATATAACTTGGTCTGATTGATTATACCTGCGAAACTGACATTTTTGTCGTAATAAGTAGCTTCGAAAGTGATTTTCTTTAAATCGGAATACTTCATGGAATCTTCCTGGACATCCGGAGATAACTCGGTGACTATTCCGATCTGTGATTTCAACAGCGGTTCAACCATGGTAAGTACCGGTGTTTTTAAGTTGAATGAGGTGATCCAATTTGTGAAGGCTGTCAGCAATCCGCCGGTAAACTTTGGAACGGTAATGTTGGCATCACCGGCATTTACGGTCTTACAAATCTGATTGCTGCGGATATCCGGAGCCAGTTCAAAGGCATAGAATCCGCAGACATTGAGCGTCGAATCTTGGCCGGCCGGAATTTCCACTTCGACATTGATCGTATTCTGATCACTCTTGACCAATACCGGAGTTGCACCATTGACACTTACACTGGTATAGTAGCGGACAGGTCCAAACACCCATGACGGATGATACAAGCGCTTGCCGTTGGCTCTGACGACGGTTCTGCCGGTATCCAATACCATTTCCATCGTGTCGGAGGCCATGATCAGATCCTCAGGCACAGGATAGGGGGTCAGAGTCGTTGTGATGGTGCGCATATTCGGATTCGTTGAACTCATCGAAACCGTAGCATCAACCAGGTTTGACAGTGCCGGAGGCGTTAAAGTGGTCAGTGTGGCAAATTCCTGCTTGATCAGTCCTGTGGTTATCAGTGCTGGATTCATACCGGCAATCGGTGCTGCATAGGGGTAGACACCGAGCACGTGGGTGATATCCACGATTCCCGAAGGACGTGTCACACCCGGGAAACTCGGAGCGAGTTTTTCCTGATGGTTAAGCAACAGCCGGATGGTGTTGCCATGGATATTGGCCCGTGAAATGTTGCTGGTGATCCATGTCTGCTCTCCGGCGACGGCCTGATCAAAACCTAACCAGACGACATTTAAGTAGCGTGAGGTACCGCCGACCATCCACATGTCTTTGGCAGCCCCAGTCGGAATTCCGTATTGTTCACCTTCAGTTCCCCAGTCAGAAGTACCGGATTTTGCATAGACAGGATAACTGCGATTTAAAATGCGCATATAGTTACCGAAAGGTCCGCTGACCGAATATTCCATCATATATGCCGTAAGAAATGCGGCTTGTGCTGACAGGACGCGGACAGATGCAAAGGTCGGTATGATCGGAGTGTCTCCGTTTCGAAATTCGATCCGACTGACCGTATGCGGTTTGGTATAGACGCCTCCGTTGAGGATCATGCCATAGGCACCGACCATTTCAAAGGGAGTCGTTGTAAACGTCGATCCGCCGATGGCATAACCCAAGTCAAAACCGTTATTTCCGCGGAAGACTTTCGAGAATCCAAGTGACTGCAAGTATTCGACCACTTTGGCAGATCCGATCGTGTTGACCACATCGGTCAAAGCTTTGATGGCCGGGATATTGATTGATCGGGACAATGCTTCCATCATCCGCATTTCACCGTTGTACGTACGGTCAAAGTTGCGGATGACCAAATCAGTGCCGGCCCATAAAATCGGTTCATCCAAAATGACATGACTGGTGGCATACCCGACATACTCTAAAGCCAAAGCATAATCCAGCAGCGGCTTGACGGAAGAACCCGGGCTGCGGAATGCGCGGGTCGCACGATTATACAGCCGCTCACCGTAATAGAAACGTCCGCCTCCGATCGCGATGACTTCTCCGGTTTTGACATCCATGCTGATGCCGGCGGTCTGAAGCAGTTCATGCGGGAACTTAACATTGGTTTCCTCATTCTGTATCGCTTCCATCAGTTCCTGAGTCGAGCGGTCCATATGAGTATAAATATTCATCGGAACGACCGCGGGGTCCATACCCGTCAGTTCCTTGACCTCGGCCACCACGGCATCGATATATGCCTGATACTGAGACGGTGTGCCGGCTAAGCCGTCACCGACCAGCTGATCTTCAAGTTTGATGGATAGTGCGGCTTCATATTCAGATTCGGTAATATAACCGTGATAAAACATGAAGTATAAAACTTCATTGCGACGTTCGGTTGCTCTTTCGATATTTTTGTATGCCTGAAAACGACCGGGTCCGTTGACTACGCCTGCCAGATAGGCCGCTTCGCTGAGTGTCAGTTCTTCGATCTGTTTTCCGAAGTAATACTGAGCGGCATTATAAATACCATAAGATGAAGGGACGCCATAGTTGACTTTATTGACATAAAGTTCAAGGATACGTTTTTTGCTTATTTCCTTTTCCAGCTGCATCGCCAGTGAAATTTCCATGACTTTGCGTTCAATGGAGACTTCAGCATTGCTTTCTTCCGATGCGAAATAAGTATTTTTCACTAACTGCATCGTGAAGGTAGAACCACCCTGAGAACCAAAACCATTGCGAATGTTCTCCAGGATCGCTTTGGTAAAACGGGGCAGGTCAAATCCGTTGTGAGTAAAGAACCGTGAATCCTCGATTGCTACAAAGGCATCGATCAGTACTTGCGGCATTTGTGCATAAGTGATGTTCTCGCGGACTTTAAAGCCGATATCAGCAATCAGCACGCCTTCACGGTCATAAATCTTCGTGGATTCCGGTGAAAGGAAGTCGTTGACATCCAGCTCAGGTGTATCCCGAAGCATTTCATTTAAAAGCAGGGTGGCGGTCGCAGTACCGGAAATGCCGAAAACTACGATCATCGCAACGATCGCTGATATCGTAGACATCAATATTTTACGTTTCGGTTTTCGGTTATCTTTCTTCATCATTACATAACTCCTTTGTTTAGTATTTTATCCAGGGCATTAAGGTAATCAACCGGCGGGGTCAAAGAGTAGGGAATCACAATGCCATGTTCTTTGATCCACAGATAGGGTATCGACTGCCGGTTTTGATTGTTTAGAAATTCAAGTAAAGATTCCACCGTCACCAGATACGTTTCATTGATCAGGCTGAAGCGGATCAGCAGAAACGCGATGGCACCGTGTTTATGGACGTGGATCAGGTGGTTCAACTGATGCTTATGCAGCTTGGCTAATGAAAACGCTGTTTTACTGACCGTTTCCTTAGCCTCGAAATCGATTGGCAGACCTTTATAAACGCCATTGTAATCGGTGGTGGATGGCTGTCGGTAATAGGCTTCGGTGATCTTGGCCTTGTTTCTGGCCGGATAAGACACTTCGACGACTTGGATCGGCGTCGGTTTCTTGAAGATTACCGCGCGGTCGGTTTCCAAGTAAAAACTGTTTGTCTTATTCAGATCGTCTTCCAACGACATTCCCCGACGTGCTTTACTGCTTTGTGCCTTGACATTCGCTGTTTTGCTTGGTTTCTTTGTAGGATAACCGATCATTGATATCACCTGTAATATTATAACGGATTTCACTCCGTTTGACTATACTCGTTCTTTTCGTCTTCTTTACTTGCATTTTGATGGGATATTTGAGAAAATGACGTTGCGAGGTGATAGTATGCGTCTGCAATTAAAACACAGTCCCAGATCGATTCTGAATCAGCAGTTCAATGTCGATTTCAAAGGGTATTCTGCCATTGAAGTTGACCGTTTTCTTGATGAGATCATTCGTGACTATCAGGAGTTTGACAAGACGATCGAAACACAGCAGGCGCTGTTATTGAAACTGCAGAAAGAGAATGCTCATTTGCAGTCACTTGTCGTAGAATTGCAAAGTAAACAGACAATCGCCGGCGCATCTGAAAGTATCTCTTCGAGCGATGTATTGAAACGCTTGGCAAAACTGGAAGAAAAGCTTTATAAACAGAATAACGACTGACACCCGGGTAACCGCTGGGCAACCAGAGGAAAGTCCATGCTCGCACCGCCTGCGACGGCGGTAGTGTTTGTGCTAAATGAAACGATAAATTTAGGCAGAGCAATCTGACGGCCGATCAAATCCTACAGCGAAAGCCATGGATGGCGTCTGTAAAAGTGCCACAGTGACGGAGTCTTCAGGGAAACCTGTGGAGTGGAACGAGGTAAACCCCGCAAGCGAGAAACCCAAATTTGGTAGGGGAATTCACAAAGGCAAAATGAAGCCTGCGTGGAGCACGGCAACGTGCAGATAAATGGTTACCCCCTTGTAAAAGGGACAGAACATGGCTTACAGGGTGTCAGTCTTATCTTGGAACGTTTGAGTTCCATTTTTATTTTACATTCGATGCGTTGCATGATAGTATTTATTTGATACGAAAGCAGGTGGTAGATCATGAAAAATGTCGGGTCGCGCTTAAAGGAACAACGCGAAGAAGTCGGTTTCACGTTGGAAGAAATGAGCGCGAAGACCAAGATAACCGTACCTCAGCTGCGTGCGTTAGAAGAGGGAAATCTCAACTACTTTAAGGAAGATATATCTTATGTTCCGTATTTTGTGCGGTTTTATGCGCAGGCATTGTATCTCGATTATGATGCTTTGCGGGCGGATGTCGATCTTGCCATAAAAGATCTCCATCAGACACAAAAACTGAATGTTATCAAGCAAAACAAGCAAACGGATGAAAATGTTAAGAAACGAGTTGCAAGTCAGAAATCGGATTATTTTTCCGGGGTTTTGCGCCCGGCGGGAAAGCGGAGGATTGATTACTCACTGTTATCTTTATTGGTATTCGTTATTTTACTGCTTATTACTTTACTGGTCGTCTTCTTTGTATATGTACTGCCTATGATCAATGATTCAAACGCACAGAATCAAGATAATAAAATTATCGGTCTGCCCGAGAATCCCAATGATGTCGAGCAGAAACCGAATGAAGATGATACGGATATTCCGTTTATTTCCAACGCTGTTGTCACTCAAATCAATTCTGTTAACTATGAGATTACCGGATATGCCGAAAACGAAGAAATTCTGTTTTCCGTAACATTTGCCCGGGATGTCTGGATGAAGGTGTATATTGATGGTGTCGCAACGGATAATCCGATGTCGAAAACATATAAAAAAGATGAAGTGATGGAGTTGCGGCTGTTAGCCAAAGATGACACAAATGTCATGCTTCACTTCGGTAATCTGAAAGATAATGTCCTTAAGATCAACAATGATCAAATCGTTTGGGATACTTCGATTGCTAATTGGCTGCGCGGAATAAGAATCAGTTTCCGCTTCAAAGGAGAGTAACATGAATCTGCCGAATAAGCTGTCGGTCATACGCATGATTTTGGTTCCGGTCATCGTATTGATCATGATTTTCCCGTATGCGCAGTTTGATATCGTATTGCCGGTATACAATGTCGGTTTTGTTACGATATCGCTATTGAATCTCATTGTACTTGGTTTATTTATTATCGCCTCAACAACAGATTTTATCGATGGGTATATTGCCCGGAAATACAATCTGATCACATCGTTTGGAAAGTTCATCGATCCGATTGCAGATAAGATGCTTGTCAATACGATGTTTGTCATGTTTGTATTTCAAGGTATCGTCCCGGTGGTTGCAGTACTGATCATGATTTGGCGGGATACGATTGTCGATGGCATCCGCATGGTATCTTCAGGTAAGGGTATTGTTATGGCAGCCGGATACCTCGGGAAAATAAAAACCGTGTCACAAATGTTCACGATTATCTTTGTCTTACTGAATAATCTGCCCTTTGAACTGTACAATCTGCCGATTACCGACTTCCTTCTTTGGTTTTCAGTCAGTATTTCGGTATTAAGCGGATTCTCATATTTCATGCAGAGCAAGTCCGTATTATTTGAGAGCATGTAATGAATGAATTGATTTCGATTCTTAAGAAACTGAACTTAACTCTGGCGAGCTGTGAGTCTGTGACCGGGGGTGATTTTGCTTCTGCAGTGACCGATATCAGCGGAGCCAGTGAAGTATATCTCGGAGGACTGATCGTTTATTCCGATATTGCCAAAATCACGCTGGCTGGGGTAGATGATACGATATTGTCTGTGAGCGGATCTGTCAGTGAAGAGGCTGTCCGGCACATGGCCATAGGAACTCAAAGAATACTGAAGAGTGATCTGGCAATTGCTTTTAGCGGTAATGCCGGGCCGATGACATCGTCCAATCAGCCGGTAGGAAGAGTATTTACTGCCATTGCAATGTTTGATCAGTGTTATACTTATAAAGATGATTTGAAGGGGAGCAGGAAAGAAATCAAAAACCAAATCGTGCAGCTTGCTACCCGCCGTGTTTTAGAATTAATCAATAAGGAAATCATGCGGACATCGCAAATAGGATAGGGGAGGTCTATCATGGATAATCAAAAGAAAGATCAGTTGTTAGATGAGGCTATTAAACAAATAGAAAAACAATACGGAAAAGGATCCATCATGCGTTTAGGAGACAGAGCGCATGTGGAAGTAGATGCCATCAGCAGCGGTTCGATTGCCATTGATGCGGCATTGGGTGTCGGAGGATATCCCAAAGGGCGTATCATCGAGATATACGGACCGGAGTCCAGCGGTAAAACGACGCTGGCTTTGCATGCGATTGCTGAAGTTCAAAAGCGCGGGGGCAAAGCGGCATTTATCGATGCGGAAAACGCGATCGATCCGATGTATGCCAAAGCTTTGGGTGTCAATATCGAAGATCTGATATTATCTCAGCCTGACAGCGGTGAACAGGCCTTGGAGATTACGGAGCTGCTGATCAAGAGTCAGGCTTTTGAACTGATCGTCATCGACTCTGTTGCGGCATTGGTCCCTCAAGCTGAACTTGACGGGGAAATGTCGGATGCCCATGTCGGTTTGCAGGCACGGCTGATGTCAAAAGCAATGCGCAAACTCTCCGGAGTCATGAACCGTTCCAATACTACCGTTATTTTTATCAATCAGCTTCGTGAGAAAGTCGGGGTCATGTTTGGCAATCCGGAAGTGACTCCGGGCGGTCGGGCATTGAAGTTCTATTCCTCTATCCGTTTGGATGTCCGTAAGAGTGAGGCCATCAAAATGGGGACGGATCTGATTGGCAATAAAGTCAATGTCAAGGTTGTAAAGAATAAAGTGGCACCGCCCTTTAAAACTGCCGTAATTGAAATCATGTATGGTGAAGGGATCTCAGTGACTGGGGAAGTCATCGATTTGGGTGTCGAACATGACATCATCGTAAAGTCCGGAGCCTGGTTCTCGTATGAAGGGGAGAAAATCGGACAGGGACGCGAAGCCGTCCGCGGTTATCTCAAAGCCAATCCTGAGGTATTTGAAAAAATAGCAGCCGCACTTAAAGCGAAATTGTTTACCAAAGAAGTCAACTGACAAGCGTTAGTCGCTTGTTTTTTTATCTAATTTGGGTTTTCTGTGCTTTGATATTGTTTAAGACGCATAAATTATGTATTATATAAGCAGAGTTACATGACTCAAACACTCACATAGATGGAGGAATAACATGAGAGAAATTCTTATTTATTCCATTCTGTCTGGTATTGCTGGTTTTGCAATTGGCATAATCATCATGGTTATGCTTTCTAAGTTAGGTTTAAATCGAGATCAACAAAAAGCAAGTTTAATTCTGGAAGAAGCTGCGATCAAGTCTGAAAATATGGTACGTCAGGCCGTTTTGGATGGGAAAACGCAGGTTTATGAATTGAAGCTTGCCGCGGAAAAAGAAATCAAGGATCGTCGAAGCGAAGTTTTGGAGTTTGAAAACAAACTTTCAAGACGTGAAGACAATCTGAATTTCCGTGATGAATCGTTGACAAATAAAGAAAAACAAATCGAAGAAAAAAACAAACAATTGACTGAAAAATACAGTGTGCTGGAGAGACTGGAAAAAGAACTGCAGGTTAAAATCGACGGACAGTTGGCTGAGCTGGAACGCATTGCCAATATGACTGTCAATGAAGCGAAGAAGGAGTTAATGGAAGTCGTTGAAAAACGAACCGAAAATGAAGTTACCGCATATATCAAAGAACAAGAAGAGCAGGCCCGCTCAAAAGCAGCCGAAGCCGCTCGCAATATCATAGGATTAGCTATACAGCGTTATGCTCAGGAAGAGGCGACCGAACGTACGGTATCTGTCGTCAGTTTGCCTTCTGAAGAAATGAAGGGAAGAATCATCGGTCGTGAGGGTCGCAACATCCGGGCCATCGAACAGGCAACCGGTGTCGATCTGATCATTGATGATACTCCTGAAGCCATCACGGTATCCTGTTTTGATCCGATTCGTCGGGAAACTGCCCGTCTGGCATTGGAAACCCTGATTAAAGACGGTCGGATTCAGCCGGGCCGCATCGAAGAAGTTGTGCATAAAGTCCAGGCAGAATTAAAAGAAACTATTCAGAAAGCCGGGGAAGAGGCGATTTTCAAACTCGGATTACATAAGGTGGACAAGGAAATCGTTCATTTGGTCGGCCGTATGAAATATCGTTACAGTTACGGTCAGAATGCCTTGCAGCACAGCATGGAAGTCGCTTATCTTACAGGCATGATGGCTGCCGAACTGGGTTTGAATCAGCAGCTGGCGAAGCGTGCGGGACTTTTGCATGATATCGGTAAGTCAGTCGACTTTGAGATGGAAGGGACCCATATCGAAATCGGTGCACGCATCGCGAAGAAGCATGGAGAACATCCGGTCGTCATCAATGCGATTGAATCTCACCATGGTGAAGTTGAATCAAACAGCATCATCGCTACGTTGGTAGCTGCAGCCGATACACTGAGCGCAGCGCGTCCGGGGGCTCGTTTTGAGTCATTTGAGAACTACATTCAACGATTGGAACAACTCGAAAAGATTGCCACTTCCTTTGACGGAGTGGATAAAGTATTTGCTATTCAGGCCGGACGTGAGATTCGGGTCATGGTCGTACCGGATAAACTGGATGACCTTGCCTGCCATCGCATGGCACGTTCGATCCGTGAAAAAATCGAAAATGAACTGACTTATCCGGGTCAGATTAAGGTAACGGTCATTCGCGAAGTCAGAGCTTCGGAACTGGCTAAGTAATGAATATCCTGTTTATCGGAGATATCGTTGGCGCATCAGGGCGGGCAGCTGTTAAAAAACATCTGCCTGCCCTTAAAGCGCGTTATGCGATCGATTTTGTCATTGCCAACGGTGAAAACGCCGCTCATGGCAAAGGCATCACTCCGCGAATTTATCAGGAGCTGATTACCGGCGGGATCGATTGTATCACTCTGGGAAATCATGCATACTCTAAAAGTGAGATCCTGGCAATCAAAGATCAGGCGGACCGGTTGGTATTTCCAATCAATCTTCACCCGATCAGTGATATGGTTCAGACGAAGGTTTTCAGAGTCGGAAACAAAAATGTTGCCGTGAGTAATATCATGACTCAGGTGTTTATGGAAAATGTCTCACAAAGCCCTTTTGACATCATGGAGCCGGTTTTGTCATCAGTCAGTGCCGATATTCACCTGATTGACTTGCATGGTGAGGCTACCAGTGAGAAAATAGCATTTGCCTATCAGTATAAAAGCCGGTTGGGCGGAATTTTCGGAACCCATACCCATGTTCAGACTGCAGATGAACGGATCATTGATGGCTGTGCTTTTATCAGCGATGTAGGGATGACCGGCCCGTATGAAAGCATCATCGGTCGGGATATCGATGAAGTTTTACAGAGAATCATCCTTAAGAAAGCGACAAAATATACGATTGCTGAATCTGATGCGGTATTTTGTGCGGTGTATGTTCGATTTGGTGAAAATAACCGGGCGGAATTTATCGAACGCATTCAGATCCGACCGTAACTTTTGCTCTTGTTGACGCGATAGCTTTCTGCTATAATGTCAGAGTGTAAGGAGGTAATCGTTGATGCCAGTAAGAGTAGATAAGGATTTGTGTATCGGTTGTGGCGCATGCGTAGGTGTATGTCCGGTCAGTGCATTGTCCATGGAAGATGATGGGAAAGCTTTCTGTGACGAATCTGTTTGTATTGATTGCGGTGCCTGCATTTCAGTTTGCCCGACTCAAGCGATTTTCCAAGTATAAAAGAGCCAAGCATCGCTTGGTTTTCTTTTCTAGATATATTGTGAAGGAATGCTCATGAAAGAAACAAAGAAAGACTGGATTCTGCCTGACTTAAAGTCAGCTCAGAAAAGAACTAAAAACGAACCGCCGATCGAACGATTGGTTTTTGATTTGCCCGATACTGTGAGGGATATGGGAAAACAGCGGAAATACTACTTGCGGACCTACGGATGTCAGGCAAACGAGCGAGACGGTGAAACGATTGCCGGGATTCTGCAGGCGATGGGTTATACCATGTCACTTACTGCGGATGAAGCTGATTTAATTCTGCTCAACACCTGTGCGGTCAGGAAAAACGCTGAAGATCGCGTGTTTGGCGAGATCGGAAATTTGAAGCATTTAAAAATCACCAATCCGGATCTTATACTGGGAGTATGCGGATGCATGCCTCAGGAAGAAGAAGTGGTCGATACGATCTTGAAAACATACCCTCATGTCGATCTGGTTTTCGGTACACACAACATCCATCGCTTACCGCAACTGCTTTATCAGGTATCGATGAGCAAGGAGCGGACAATCGAAGTTTTTTCCAAAGAAGGGGAGGTCATCGAAAATCTGCCGGTACAGCGATTTGGTAAACATAAAGCCTGGGTCAATATCATGTACGGATGTGATAAGTTCTGCACTTATTGTATCGTTCCTTATACACGCGGTAAAGAACGTTCCCGTCTGCCCGAAGATATCCTTAGTGAAGTCCATGATTTAACAGAACGTGGATTTAAGGAGATAACGCTGCTGGGACAAAACGTGAATGCTTACGGTAAAGATTTGCCAGACGGATTGAGTTTTGCACAGTTGCTGTCTCAGGTGGCAAACACCGGGATCAGTCGTATCCGATTCACGACCAGCCATCCTTGGGATTTTTCCGATGAAATGATTGATGTCATTGCTTCCAATGAGAATATCATGCCTTTTATCCATTTGCCCGTACAATCAGGGAATACCGAAATGCTGAAAATCATGGGACGAAGATATACGATTGAAGAATATAAGGCTCTGTATATCAAACTGAAGGAGCGAATCGCAGATTGTGCATTTTCTACGGATATTATCGTCGGATTCCCAAATGAAACGGATCAGCAGTTCCAGGATACCTTGGACATTGTGGATTTCTGTCAGTTTGATAATGCATTTACTTTTATCTACTCGCCAAGAGAGGGTACGCCCGCAGCAAAAATGACCGATAATGTCCCTAAGGAAGTAAAGAAGAAAAGACTGGCACAGCTCAACGCCAAAGTCGGCTCGTATGCTCTGAAAAACAATCAGGCCTATATCGGAAGAACCGTGGAAGTTTTGGTGGATGGACCGTCGAAAAAAAATCCGAAGATATTCAGCGGGTACACCAAAACTCAAAAACTCGTCAATTTTTCAGCAGAGCATGTCGAGACGGGTCAGTTGGTCGATGTGAAAGTAACGGACTGTAAAACCTGGTTTCTGATTGGTGAAATGGTTTAGCGGAGGGTATTCCGCTTTTCTTTTGAGTGAGATTTGCGTAGAATTGTAAATGCTGTTTAAATAAGCTATAATAAAACCGAAGTTTGGTTTAGGAGGAAATATAATGAATCAAGTTAAAATTTTAGCGTTGGGCGGATTAGATGAAGATGGCAAAAACTGTATGGTCGTGGAAATCAATCAGCAGATCATCGTCATCGAAGCCGGCCTTAAATATCCGGATATCGACCAGTTGGGGATTGAATCTATCATCCCTGACTTTACTTATCTGATTGAGAACAAAGACCGCATTGCTGGTATTTTCATTACTCACGGACATGATGATGTTATGTCTGCATTGCCGTATTTATTGCAAAATGCCAACATCCCTGTTTACACGACACCGCTGACGGCATTGATGATTGAAGATCAGCTGAAAATTCATAACATCACATCAGCCAAGGTTCATCGTATCAAACGTTATGGTCAGATCGTTTTAAGCGGGATTAAAGTCAGAACCTTCGGGATGACTCATTCAATTGCTGACGGCTATGGCATAGCCATCGATACTCCCAACGGTTATATCGTATATACATCGGAGTTTATCATTGATTTTGATATCCGCACTGAGTCATTCACCTGTGACATAACCGAATTTGCCGAAATCGGCAAAAAAGGGGTTCTGGCCTTAATGACAGAATCTGTGTCGGCTGACCGTGAAGGATTCACTTCACCGCGACACCGAATTACCGGTGAAGTCGAATCGTCCTTTGAGAAAGAAGGCGGTAGGATTATCGTCATGCTTTACGAGCAAAATCTCTACAGGCTGATCGAAATCATCGAACTGGCTAATAAATATGACCGTAAAATCGTTTTTTACAATGACGCTCAGCGTCAGTATCTTAAGCATGTCGAAAAAATGGGATATTACAAGATTCCGGTCGGTTTGGAAATCGTCAAAGAAAAGTACAGAAATGATATGGACAACGTTTTGGTCATCGTTTCGGAAAGCGGACCCAATGTTTTCAGAACGATGCATAAAATCGCGATGAACGAAGATACGCTGATCGAGCTTAATCCGCAGGATACGGTCATCATTGCTTCGCCGGTGGTTCCGGGAACCGAAAGGGAAGCTTCGACCATGGAGAATGAACTTTACAAAGAAGGATGCAAAGTCGTTTCGCTCGATCACAAAAAGGTACTTTCGATGCATGGTTCGACTGAAGATATCAAGATGCTTATCAATCTGTTTAAGCCGAAATATTATATACCGATCAAAGGTCAGTACCGACATTTGGTAAATAATGCAAATATTGCTTTGAATGTGGGTTATAATGCCGGACGGATCATCGTATTGGACAACGGACAGATCGCGCAGTTTGACGACGGTGTGTTAAAACAGACGTCCACGATCATCAATCTCGAGGAAGTCATGATTGACGGAAACACTCACCTAGACGCATCCGGAATGGTACTGAAGGATCGGGAAACGTTGGCGACTGACGGTGCATTGGTAGTCGGTGTCGTCGTAAACTTTAAAACAAAAGAAGTCATTGGCGGTCCGGATGTTCAGTCGCGCGGTGTCATTTATTTAAAAGATGCAGAGTATATCGTAAAAGAAGTCGGCAATATTCTGGAACGTACCATCGTTGAGATGGTCAAAGACGGACGATATGAGAATATGGCTGCCAGAATGGAAGCAAAAGATAAAATTACTCGGTATATCTTGAAAGAAACCGGTAAACGCCCGATGATATTACCGGCGATCGTTGAACTCAATATTTCAGAATGATGGGGGTAATCTATGGCAAGAAGAAGAAAATCAGCCGACAGAGTAAGAAATGAAGTACTTATCGTCATTTACTCGAT
Source organism: Erysipelotrichaceae bacterium (assembly GCA_036677505.1). Taxonomy (GTDB): domain Bacteria; phylum Bacillota_I; class Bacilli_A; order Erysipelotrichales; family Erysipelotrichaceae; genus UBA2227. The sequence continues at coordinate 2,218 of JAVBWK010000027.1, read as the reverse complement.
GATTTTGATCATGCTCGTGATTATCTCAAGTTTACAGCTTGGAATCGTAGGCCGAATCATTCACGGGCTTGTTATCGTATTTTTCGGTCAGTATCCCATCATCGTGTATGTACTTGTCGTTCTGATTTCGGTATATCTTATTTTCAAGAGAAAGTTCCCATGGTTCAGTTTGAAATCGCTGATCGGTATGATTTTAGGATTACTGACAGTTTTACTGTTTCTCGCCATTCCGGCGGAGCCTGAAATCAGCGGATTTTCCGTTTTTACTGACTTTTTGAAAATGATTTCGGAAATCTTCAATCAGGAAGTATCTGCCGGTGGCGGTCTTATCGGAGCTTTTCTGTTTGGCCTTGTCTCTACGCTGGTATCCAGAAGCGGGACCCTTGTCGTATTGATCACATTTGCGATCATCAGTGCCTATCTGATGATCGAGCCGGCCGTGCTGATTTCGATAAAAAACAAAATCGGGGTCAAAATCCCGATAGCGAAGCCAGAGGAGATGCCCATACATACCAATAAAACGATGGGAGATGCACTTGCTGAACAGAAGCCAAAAAAGACTATTTTTATTAACAGTGATGAGGTAATCGCTCCTGCTAAACCTCTTGCAAAGATTGAACACAAGCCAATGGAAGAAGTTAAGACCACTTCGGCAGCGACTATAAGCGGGATCACCAATTATTCATTGCCGAAGATTTCACTGTTGGATGAAGTGATGATCAAAAAAGGTTCTACTGCCAATACGACGGCGAGTGTCATCAAAGGGAAACGCCTGATTGAAATATTGGGACAGTTTGGCATCAATGCGACCCTGGTCGGTACCCATATCGGACCGGCAGTCACTAAGTTTGAGGTCCGTCCGGATTCTAACGTCAAAATAAGCAAAATCGCGGCGATTCAGGATAATATCAAAATGGAACTGCAGGCGAAGGATATTCGTATTGAAGCCCCGATTCCGGGTCGAAATGCGGTCGGTGTCGAGGTTCCCAATGTGGAAATGACGCCGGTCCGCCTGAGCGAACTGCTTCAGACGATTCCGTCCGATAAAATTAATAAGAAGCTGTTATTTGTGTTAGGTAAAGATTTGATGGGACGCCCGGTATATGGCGAGTTGGATAAAATGCCTCACTTACTGGTTGCCGGTGCTACGGGCAGCGGTAAAAGCGTATGTATCAACTCAATCATCACGACTCTGCTGATGAGAACGACTCCGGATGAAGTCAAACTTTTACTTATTGATCCTAAGAAAGTCGAATTTACCAACTTTACTCAGATTCCGCATCTGATCGGACCGGTCATTTCTGATGCGGCAGAGGCTTCACGTGCCCTGAAAGTCATTGTCATGATGATGGAAAACCGTTATGAAGTGTTTTCGAAAGTCGGTGTACGTAACATTACAGCGTACAATGAGTCGGTTATTGCCAAACCCAATGAGCATTTAGCCGTGATGCCTTGGATCGTTGTTATCATTGATGAACTTGCCGATCTGATGGTCGTTGCGGGGAAGGATGTTGAGGCCAGCATCCAACGGATCACTCAGCTGGCCAGAGCTGCCGGTATTCATCTGATCGTTGCCACTCAACGCCCCTCAGTGGATGTCATTACCGGAATCATCAAGTCAAACATCCCTTCGCGGATCGCCTTTGCAGTGTCCAGCGGAGTCGATTCAAGGACAATTTTGGATCATATCGGCGCAGAACGATTGTTGGGATATGGCGATATGCTGTATGTGCCGATCGGTGAACCGGCTTCCGTCCGTATTCAAGGCGTATTCGTATCGGATGATGAAGTCCGGCGGGTAGCCGAAGCTGCCAGCGTCCAAGGGAAACCGCGATATGACGATGCGTTTATCCGTTTGGAAGGTCTGGACAAAAATGAAGGATTTGTCAATGCCAGTGATGATCCGCTGTTTGAGGAGATCAAGGAGTATGTGATATCGACCCAAAAAGCTTCGACGTCCTCGTTGCAGCGAAGATTTGCTTTAGGATATAATCGGGCTGCGCGAATGATCGATGCTTTGGAAGAGCAGGGCATCATCGGTCCGTCCCAAGGCAGCAAACCGCGGGATGTATACGTTAAAAGAGAAGACTGAAAAAGACCGTTTTGAAGTGCACCCCAAAAGTTAGACAACTAACAGAAAGGGGTGCATTTTTATATGACAACGTATGATGTAGAATTTAAGCTTAAACTAATCTCTGAAATGGAAGAAACCGGCCGA
>JAVBWK010000026.1:0-64509 GCA_036677505.1 Erysipelotrichaceae bacterium | reverse complement strand
ATCCGACAGCTTTACCTTCCGCGTATTCGATGGTGAATTCTACTCAGAACCGGCAACCGTGACGATCACGATCAATCCGGTCAATGATGCTCCGGTTGCTGATGACGATGCATTTGTCGTTGATCAGGGTGAATCCTATAATGGCACTTTAACTGGAAGCGATGCCGAAGATGATGTACTTGAATTTATCGTCGTGGATGCTCCTTTATATGGAGACCTCGTTCTTAACAGCGATGGAACCTTCACATATACCCATGATAATTCTGAAAACTATGATGACAGCTTTACTTTCAAGGTCAATGACGGAAACTCTGACTCCAATGTTGCGACAGTAACAATTGAAATCAACGCAACATTACCTGATGACAATGCTGCTCCTGTAGCTGATGATTATTCATTCGATGTTGATCAGGGTGAAGAATTTAATGGTATGGTCACCGGCAGCGACGAAGATGGAGATGAAATCACCTTTATCTTGGTTAACGGGCCGGAATTTGGAGATCTAGTATTCAATCCTGATGGAACATTTACTTACACTCATGATGATTCCGAAAATTATGAAGACAGCTTTACTTTCAAAGTCAATGACGGAGAAGCAGATTCTGAAATTGCTACAGTAACGATCGAAATCAATGCAACATTACCGGATACTTCGGATAACTCCAACAGTGCTCTCGGTATCGGTGCTCTGATTCTCGGATTACTGATGCTGCTTGTATCCAGAAAAAAAGAAGTTAAGAATTAAAGATTAAAAAGAAGTGACGGAATATAAGGTTCCGTCCTTTTTTTTTAGGAGAAATCTGATAATTACATAATTTAGTAATGGTGATAACATGGAAAAAGAACTTGAATCTCTTTTGACAGTCGCACTTGCAAAGAAGTCGACAGATATTCATTTTCAGCTTGATGATCATAAGAATTCGATTCTACTGCGATCGCTGAAGGGACTTATCGATTATCCGATAACAGTTAAGCTGGCAGATTTGTATGAATACTGCAAATATAAAGCGAACCTTGATCTTTCTATGAACATGATTCCTCAAACCGGCAGCTTTGAGTACATTATAAAAAAAAGAAAATATTGCCTTCGCTTTTCAGTCATTGAGACTTTTTACTCAAGAAGCGGTGTTTTGCGTATCCTTAATCTTCAGAAAGCAGACAAAATCGAAGATTTGAGTCGCGCAAATGTCAAAAGTGATATCAATCGGCTGGATAGCATAGTAAACGGACTGATATTATTTTGCGGAAGTACCGGCAGCGGAAAAACGACTACGATGTTCACTTGGTTGAGATCGCTAAAGAATCGTCGGATTTATACGGTAGAAGATCCAATAGAGCAGATTTACGATCATCTTACGCAAGTTCAGGTTAACAAAAAACAAGGTCTTAATTTTGATGAAGTGATTTTTCAGTTGTTAAGACACGACCCTGATATCATTGTCATCGGTGAAATCAGAGGTCCATTGGAGGCGAAAGCAGCCATCCGCTCATCGTATAGCGGTCACTTGGTGACGGCTACAATTCATTGCTCATCAATAAATCAGATTGAATATCGGCTCAAAGAATTCGGGATACCACAGAGTGACATAGATCAAACACTTAAAGCTGTCGTATTTCAGCGATTGGTTGTAAGTGATGACCTGAGAGAAAGAGGTGCGAAGTTTGAATTTCTTTTCAAGTAAACAGCAATTCAACGAGTCGGATATTGAGATGCTTCTGTCATTGTTATCTGGTGGCTGTAATTTTGATAATGCTAAAGTCATTTTAAATCTTAAGAAATCATCATTGAGTGAATTGACTTCATCATACTTTGGTTCATCAAATCATATATATCAACATATTCGAAAATATCTGTCAGATGAGCAGTGCCTTAAATTGTGGAAGTCGTTGAAAGAACTGAAAAGCAAAGACTTTGAGCAACTGATGAAACGTTGTCTGTATCCGATATTTCTGATCATCACAAGTTTTATGTCGCTTATCTTTTTTCGGATGATATTTATACCAAGAATCAAAACTCTTCTAGATTCAGATAGTGCGGTAACTGCGTTTCTTCAGCTTGACATTATGATACTGTTTATAGTAACTGCCTTTACAGTTATGGCTTTGATCACATCAATCCTTTGGTTATTACTGAAAAATGCAAATACCCGAAATCTTGTTTACCTGAAATTTCATGAGAGATTTAAGGATAACTTACTGACCGTGTATTCAACCTCAATATTTGCTCACATACTTTCTGAATGCATCAATCACGGTATAGCAACACAATCTGCACTAAAAGTCGCTTCCATGTTCAGTAATGAACCATTTGCCGTTTTATTGGCTCAGCGCTGCATAAACAAACTTCAGTCAGGGCAATCTTTTACTCAATCCATTCTTTCTGTAGAAACTGATAACTCTTTTAAAATATTTATGCAAATGGGTCTATTTTCGAATCAGGTTAACAAATATCTTTTGAACTACATCCATTTCAGCAGACTTTATGTAATAAAAATATATTCCGACTTCGTTTATATGTTGTATACTATCGCATACTTACAGTTTATACTCACGGCTTATCTACTCTATCAGATTATACAGATTCCTATAAATATGATCAGTACCAAATTTTAGGGGGTAACTATGAAGTACGGATTTACGTTGATTGAAATGTTGATTGTCATGATGGCTATTACACTTTTAATGATGATTACGATTCCGAATATTTCAAAAACAATCAGTGTTATTGAAAATACAGGATGTAAATCTCAATTATCTCTGATTGACTCAGCTATCCTTCAGTACAAACTTGAACATGATCGTTATCCCATGACGATGACCGAATTATCTGATGATGGATTAATAAAAGAAGAACACAAAATCTGTCAAAACGGAAGGGAGATTGTGATTGAAAACAATCAAGCCAGACTTAAATAGAGGATTTATCTTGACTGAACTGCTTCTGTTGTTTCTTATCATTTCTATAATTTTTCCTGTTGAAACTCATCTATTATCCGAAAATGTTTCTGATGTGCAAAATTCGCTGATAACGACGCAACTTAAAGCTATGGCATCAAGAAACAGAGTTATGATGGACTCATTAATCTGTCCTGAAAAAAACTGTTGGTTCAATGCAAAGGGAAATATCAACACTTCAAGAACTTTTATCTTTTTAAAAGGAGGGAAGACATATGAACTTGTACAATGGCTCGGCTTCGGACGTTTTCAAATCACAGACAGGATTCATACTGATTGAGGTGTTTGTGTCGATTATCATCATATCACTAATGACACTGCTCTGCCATCAGTTACTGATGGTATTGAACCGATGAGAAGGGGATTTATACTGATTGAAGCTCTGATTGCGATTTCTTTCTCAGGTTTTGCATTTTTGATGATTTTCTCGTTAAGTACAATCATACTGAATATACCAAGACCTGTTACTTTATCTCAACTCGATGTCTTTTCATTGCAGTTCGATCAGCTCATTACATTGGGAAGCAATTTCCGTATCACTGAGCAAGGATTCTGTTTTGATACGGATGTACGCACTTTCTGTATAGTTGAAGATAACCAAAGAATCATTAAAAAGCCCGGTTACGAAATTTTGTTGGATAATGTCAGTAGCTGTGTGTTTGAGATAAATGAAAATGAAATAACTATTAAAGGAGTACATGAAAATCAATCGTTCAGTTTCGGTTTCGAAATACCGTAAAGGATTTATCTTGTATCACGTTTTGACATTCTTCGTGTTCTTCAGTTCAACCATTGCATCCATTGCTGTATTGCATAAAGTTTCTCTGATTCAACAGGAGTACTATAAATCAGCTATGCAAAAGATTGAAGTTGAGAAAGAAGTTATTCGAATGATTAAAAATCACGTGCATTTGTCATACAATGAAACGGTTGTGATTCAGTCGAAAACTGTATCAATAATGTACGATGATATAATAAAAGTAACGATATGTGATGATTCGTGTTATATGATGATCGTCACCTATGATATTGAAAATAGCATCATCCTCAGTGTTGAATATCAATAATCATTGAATCACAGTTTCAAAGGTTTTATAATAAAAGCATTGAAAGTGGTGAATATATGAATGTAAAAACAAAAAAATGTCTTGAAATCGGGTCTGATCAAGGGGTTCAGGCGATGCTTATAACATCGTCACACAATAAGTTCTATCTCAGTGGTTTTGACGGAACTACGGCTACGGTTCTGCTGACAGAAAAGAATCAGTATATTTTCGTTGATTTTCGATATTATGATCAGGCAGTTAATCAGTGCAAGGATTTTACGGTCAGACTAAGTGATGATATTGATTCAACGGTACATCGGCTGATCAATGAATGTCTTGAAAAAGAGAATATTTCAAGACTGGGATTTGAGATTGATCAGCTATCGGTCTCTGAGCATGAAGTGTTGAAAAATCACATAAATGCTGATCTGATCGGTATCAATCTCAATGAGTTGCGACTGATCAAGCTGCCTGAAGAAATCGAAATCATGCAGAAGGCAGCAGACATTGCGGATGAAGCTATCGAATTTATAATCAAAAATATCGAACCGGGTATGAGAGAATCGGATGTTGAACTTATGCTATACAACAAAATCCGTTCGCTTGGTGCTAAATCATTTTCATTTAATACGATCGTAGCCTCCGGTCATCGTGGTGCGATGCCTCATGGAGTCGCCAGTGATAAAATCATTGAACCTAACGACTTTGTAACCATTGATTTTGGAGCAATATACAAAGGATACTGCTCTGACTTGACACGGACATTTGCCATGAGCTCAGATGCTGATCCTAAACTGATTGAAATTTATGGAATTGTCTTAAAAGCCCAGCAAGCAGCCCTTGCTGCGTGTAAGCCGAATATTGCAACTGCTGATATTGATAAAATCGCAAGAGATATCATAACAGCTGCAGGATATGGGGATAAGTTTCAACATGGTACCGGTCACGGATTAGGAGTGCTGATTCATGAAGCTCCGCGTTTAAATCAGCAGAGTCAGGAAATTTTACGCGAGGGCATGGTCATCACCATCGAACCTGGCATCTATATTTCCGGATTGGGCGGTGTCAGAATTGAAGATGATGTTCTGATCATTAAAGATGGTTGTATTCGATTGACAAAATCTGACAAGCAGTTAAAATATATACGGTAGGAGGTGAACGTATGATTTTAGTAAATGATTTACGTCCCGGTATAACTTTTCAGTATGAAAACAGTATATTTGTGGTTCTTGATGCTTCACATAACAAAACCGCAATGAGACAGATGGTGATAAAAGCCAAAGTCAGAAACCTGCGTACTCAGTCAATCGTTGAGATATCCTTTACCGGCGGAGACAAAGTTGAGCCTGCTCATATCGATAAACGTGAAATGCAATATCTGTATGATGCCGGTGAAGCTTTGGTATTTATGGACACAGATTCTTATGATCAGATTGAAATTCAGAAAGACAATTTGAAATGGGAAATGAATTTCCTGAAACCGAATGACAATGTAAATATAACAATGTATGAGGGTGAAATTTTAGGAATCATATTACCGGATAAAGTAGCCTTGCAGATCGTTGAATGCGAACCGGCAGTCAAAGGTGACACGGCAACAAGCGCTTCGAAAAACGCTGTGCTGGAAACCGGTCTTCAGATCAAAGTGCCATTATTTATCGAACAAGATGAAATGGTGCTCGTAACGACTTCTGACGGAAAATACTCATCAAGAGCTTAGTGATAAAATGCTGATATTTGTCAGCTTTTTATTTTTTCAAATACTTCTCCATTCGCATTAACGTCCATTCAATTTGCAGTTTGATTGAGAACAGCTGCTTAAAAGTTACAGTTTTCATTTGATTTTTCAAACGCAGTGCATCCATTTTTTTTATTATCTGCTGATATTCATTTAAAAGATCTTCATGATAGTTTTCATAACACTTCAGTTGATTAAAAGCGCTTGTATCATATATTTCGTTGTTGTTCAAGCTTCCTGAATGATTTTCAGTATCATTTGAGTCTCGTTTGGTTATTCTTTCCATTTTTGTTACCTTTGTATAAATAGCATACCATGATTATATAAATTTGTTTACAAAATAACATGCGTTGTGTATAATGACTACGTAATACTTCAGGGCAGGGTGTAATTCCCGACCGGCGGTAAACCCCGCGAGCCTCAAAAGGCATGATTCGGTGAAATTCCGAGGGCGACAGTAAAGTCTGGATGAAAGAAGTGACGCTATTTTTTAGCTGTCTCGCCCGGGTATGAGTCCGGTTTTTTTTGTTAGGAGGTAAAAAAATGAAAAAAACGACTACCCGCTACTACGCTTTGATCGGCATCATGACCGGTCTGGCCTTCGCTCTTTATTATTTGGAAGTTCCTGTGGCTTTTCTGTTTCCCGCCGCGCCTTTTTTGAAAATCGACTTCAGTGACATTCCGGCTATACTGACAGGAATTGCTGTAGGTCCGATTGGCGGTATCCTGGTTCAGTTCTTTAAGAACCTGTTGCATTTACTGCTGATTTCGAAAGAACCGGCTGCTTCAGGCGAAATCGCTAATTTCTTTGCCGGTGTTGCTCTGATGTTTCCGATACTGATCGCATATCGTAAAAATGCCAAGAAATTTGGTTGGATAGGTATTGCGATTGGAACTATCTTAGCGACGATCATAATGATTTTCGTGAATCTGTATATCACATTCCCTTTATACGGGATTCCTGAGGAAATTCGTTGGAATCTTATCAATACGACCTTTACTCCGTTCAACTTACTCAAGGGGGTTGCGGTCGGTATCGTATTCACATTGCTATATCCGAAACTGCGTACAGTCATCGAGCGCTTTGTCGGCAAATAGATTTGTTTCTTGCTTATACCTCGAAAGAGGTATATTTTTTTTCGAAGATGTCAGATACATGCAGATATGCTATAATATTGAAGATTAAGGAGGTATTTGTGATGAGCGAATTTTCCAGAGAAAAGAAATATGCGCAACTGCGCGAAGAATTGACCAATGACAATGAAAGTGAAGTAAAGTCGGAAGCTCTTGCTCCTTATGCCGATCGGCTCAGCCGGATCGACTCTAAATTTCAACCGATGGAGATTCAATCCACCGGCCATTCTCCGTTACACTTACGCAATGCCGCCTACGCTCCAATTGAACAGCCCATATCTTTTGAGGAGTCCACTTTCAATAACGATTATCTGGATCAGTTTATTGAAGAAGTGAAGCAGTACAATTTGCGCAAAGGATATCGCAAAGATGATGATACCAAGCGTGAGCTGATCACAAAAATTACGGATAAGAATCCCGAGGAAGTTTTAAAAACAGAAGCGCCGGTTGAATTTGCTGAATCTTCTGAGGATGAACAGACCATTTCTATGCAAGTCATGCAACTTGTCAGTGAGGATGATTTTGAGGATGAAGTTGCTGTAACCAGTGATTTTTCGCTGATGAGCAACGAGTTTTTACAGAAGACCGAAGAGTTGAATCTTAAGCTTGAAACATATCAGCATGATCTGACTGAAGTCAATCAGCGGGTAATCAATACCAACCGGCTGTTGAATTTCTTGATCGCTTTATTGATTTTGGGTCTTATTGTTGTCATGGGAGTCGTCATATATTGGATCATGCTAGTACGAGGAATAATATAAATGAAAATTAATATTGCCATCGATGGGCCGAGTGCATCAGGTAAAAGCACGATAGCAAAACATCTGGCGAAAGAACTTGGTTATGTTCATATCGATACCGGGGCCATGTACCGGTGTGTAGCCTATTCGGCAATAAAATCCGGGATCAGTACAACAGATGAGCAGCAATTGAATCTGTTGGCCCAATCATTGGATATACGTCTGTCAGCCGACGGACAGGTCTTTTTAGACGGTGATAACGTTACTTCTGCAATTCGCGGTGAAGATATTTCTTTAGAAGCTTCAAAAGTGTCCGCTTTTTCAGGTGTACGTAAAGCCATGGTTGCCCGTCAGCAGGAAATGGCTAAGTCAAAAGGATTCATCGTTGACGGCCGGGACATCGGTACCGTAGTTTTGCCTGATGCTGAGGTAAAGATATTTCAGACTGCATCGGTTGATTCACGGGCTAAAAGACGATATCAGGAAAATCTGAATAAAGGCATCCACAGTGATTTTGAAGTGCTTAAAAAAGAAATCGAGCTGAGGGATTATCAGGACATCAACCGTGCTGAATCGCCGTTACGTAAAGCTGATGATGCCATTGAAATCGATACATCCGATATGACCGTTGAACAGGTCGTGAGTAAAATGAAGGAAATTATTGAAAAGAGGTGTGACTTTTATGATTGACGGAGTAGTAGCCATTGTCGGTCGACCAAATACCGGAAAATCAACTTTGTTCAACCGTTTGATCGGAGAGCGATTGTCGATTGTCGAAGATACACCCGGAGTGACTCGGGACCGTATCTATGGAGTAGCCGACTGGCTTACCAAACAACTGAGAATCATTGATACCGGCGGGATCCAGCTGTTGGACCAGCCTTTTCAAAAAGAGATAAAAATGCAGGTTGAAATTGCGGTCAATGAAGCAGATGTCATCGTTTTTGTGACCAATGGACGGGAAGGTCTGACAAATGATGATCAGTATATTGCCCGTATGCTGCAAAAGTCAAAGAAACCGGTCATTCTGGCTGTAAACAAAATTGATGATGTTACTTTTCAGGATGCTCAATACGACTTCTATTCGCTGGGATTTGATGACTGTCTGATAATATCGTCTGCACATGGAATAGGCATCGGAGATTTGCTCGATTCCATAATCGATAAGCTTGGCAAGCGCAACCTCCCTACCTATGAAGGTATGCTGAAGTTTTCCGTAATCGGACAGCCGAATGTCGGTAAATCGTCGTTGGTAAACGCTATTTTAAATCAGGAACGAGTCATCGTATCCGAAATTGAAGGCACAACCAGAGATGCCATTGACACACCGTTTACAAAAGATGGTAAGAACTATGTTGTGATCGATACGGCCGGCATTCGCAAGCGCGGTAAAGTATATGAAAATATTGAAAAGTATGCGGTATTAAGAGCCATGAGCGCTATTGAGCGCAGTGATGTCGTATTATTTCTGATTGATGGAATCACAGGAATACGGGAACAGGACAAGCATGTGGCCGGGTATGCTCATGAAGCAGGTAAACCACTGATCATCGTTTATAATAAATGGGATGCGGTTGAAAAGGATGATCATACGATTAATCTTGTGACTGAAACGATCCGGAAAGAGTTTATGTATCTGTCCTACGCTCCGATCGTATTTGTTTCAGCTTTGACTAAACAGCGTGTTCATACGATACTTCCTAAGATTGAGGAAGTTCACCAAAACAGCACGCGCAGAATTACGACCAGCGTTCTTAATGAAGTCATTTTGGATGCACAAACCATCACTCCGGCACCGACTCACAATGGCAAACGCTTGAAAATTTATTATTCTTCCCAAGTGGCCGTTGCACCTCCAACGTTTATATTATTTGTCAATGACCCGGAGCTGATGCATTTCTCCTACAGACGTTACATTGAAAACCGACTGAGAGAAGCATTCGCTTTCGATGGAACACCGATTCATATCATGGCCCGTCCCAAAGAATAGGAGGAATCACTATGAAAATCGGTTTTATCGGAAGCGGAAGCTGGGGTACGGCATTAGCACAGGTATGTTGTGACAATGGTCATGACTCTCTGATTTGGGGCAAATCTTTGGATGAAATCGTTGATATTTCCAAATATCATCAAAATGAAAAATTCTTCCCGGGCATTCACATCAATGATAAAATTCGTGCGACTCAAGATATACAGATGATGACGGACAGAGATGTCATCGTGCTGTCCGTACCTGCCGATGCTGTCGAAGGTGTCTGTGTCATGTTAAATTCTGTTTTGATCAAGCCGGTGATCATCGTCAATGTGGCTAAAGGATTTCATCCCGATACACATAAACGATTGTCGGTCGTTATCAAGGAAACGCTGCAGCCCGGATTATATAAGGATGTCGTCTCTTTGATTGGTCCGAGCCATGCGGAAGAGGTTATCACACGTCTGTTGACTTCAATCAATGCCGTATGTGAAAATGAGACTTTTGCATCAATAGTACAAGGAACCTTTTCAAATTCATACTTCAGGGTTTACCGTTCCGCCGATGTCATCGGAGCTGAGATCGGGGTAGGCGTAAAAAATATCATCGCTATTGCCAGCGGTATTTTGAGCGGATTGGGATTGGGAGACAATGCCCGCGCAGCTTTAATGACGCGCGGTTTGGCTGAAATATCACGTTTTGGTGTAGCTATGGGCGGGAAACCGGAAACTTACTTAGGGCTGACTGGGGTAGGGGACTTGATCGTCACATGCACATCGCTTCATTCCCGTAATTATCAGGCGGGTTTACAGATCGGAAAAGCTAATTCAGCGAAACCGTTTTGGGAAACCAACACAAAAACAGTCGAAGGTGTCAAGGCGGCCAAAGCCATTTATGAAGAATCTTTGAAACTGAATATATCGATGCCGATCACCGAACAGGTGTATCGCGTCCTGTATGAGAATGTTTCTCCGAAAGAGGCTGTCAAGGCTCTGATGAGCCGTGATTTGAAATCAGAATTCGCATGATAGTCGTTTACTTGAAAATGGGCACTCTGAATGATATGATAATGTTGCGAACGGAGGATAAGATATGTCTGAATCAATTAACAAAAAGGCATTGGCCGAGATTGTTGCTGATCGGTTGGATATTACGAAAAAGCATGCCAACGAAATCATTGATATCGTTTTTGATGAAATTACCGAAGTGCTTATTAATGGCGGAAAAGTCGATATCAGCGGTTTTGGACGGTTTTCAGTGAAAGTCAGAAATCAGCGTACCGGTTATAACCCGGTGACCAAGGAAGCCATCACCGTACCTTCATCTAAATCGCCAGCTTTTCGTCCGGCGAAAGCTTTAAAGGAATCGGTCAAATAACGTTTTCTTTAACTGTAAAGGAGAGTCAATATGCAAGGATTTGAATTAATTCTGTTCTTTGGGGCCATGATTTTAGTCATGTGGTCACAAAGCAAAGTTCAAAATAAGTATCAGCAGTATTCACGGGTTGCTGTTAATTCTCAATATACCGGAGCCGAAATTGCTCGGCTGATTTTGAAGCGGAAAGGAATTTATGACGTTCAGGTGGAAATGGGTCAGGGATTGCTCAGTGATCATTATGATCCCCGCAGTAAAATCGTCCGTCTCTCGCCCAATGTCTTTAATACAAACTCGGTCGCAGCCGTTTCAATTGCCGCTCATGAAGTCGGTCATGCCATCCAGCATGCTGAAAACTATGGCGGAATTGCATTGCGCAATACGATTTTGCCGGCAGCCATCGTTTCCGGCCATCTGGCTTGGGTCGTCATCATGATCGGTATTTTCTCGCAAATCGATGTCATCTTTTTACTGGGGATTGCGATGCTTGGTGTTATTGCTTTATTTCAGACAATCACACTGCCCGTTGAATTCAATGCTTCAAGCCGTGCCATCGGCTTGCTTACGGACATGGGGATTTTAAACAGCGATGAGCGTGCTTATGCCAAAGATATGCTTTCAGCAGCTGCGTTTACCTATGTTGCAGCACTGATCGCTACGCTTGCTCAGATCATGCGACTGATGCTTTTGCGCGGACGCAGGCGTTGAGATGCAACTGCAGCCATATTTGTTTGTTCTTAAGCGATTGAACGATCACGGACATTCCGCCTATTTTGTGGGTGGATGTGTCCGTGATTTTTTGATGAATCGGCTGATTAAAGATGTAGATATCGCTACCAGCGCCCCAGCAAAGCTTTGTGAGCAGATTTTCTATGACTGTGATATTGACTCGAGTGCAATGTATTTTGGCGTTGTAACGCTTAATAAGCCTGTTATATGCCAAATAACGACATACAGAAGTGAAGGGGACTATAAGAGTCACCGATATCCCAAGGATATCCGATTCGTCAATGATGTGACCTTGGATGCGGCACGGCGCGACTTTACAATCAATGCCATATATTTGGATAAGGATGGTAAGTATTTTGATCCTTACTCTGGAAAAGCTGATATAGATAATAGAATCATCCGCTGTATCGGTGATCCTCAGTTAAGACTTAATGAAGATGCCTTACGGATATTACGCGCCATCCGTTTCTCGATTTTATTGGAGTTTGAACTCGAAGAAAATCTGCTTAATGCATGCATACTGCTTTCAGACACACTGGTTTACCTGAAGGAAGACACTGTTTATCTCGAACACCTCAAGCTGTTTGAAGTAAAGCTGAATTCAAGTCAGATTGTTCTTCTCAGTCGATATCGAAATCTTATCCCTACATTATCGAAATATTTCTGACTCCTAAGGGAGTTTTTTTTTTGTGTGGAATTTAATAGTGGTGATAGAAATGTACTTCCATAACGGTGATCATCAGCCTAAACTGATATTTCAGAGAAACGAATGTCTGTATGAAAATATTTATGTCTCAGAATTGCGTGAAGGTTATATTAAATCAGAATTACCATATTTTGTTACTTCATCCGATGGACATTTGTCCATAGCCACCCAAAGATACAGTTTTGATTATTATGATAATAATCATAATTACTTAAAAACATTTGAACTGGCATTTACTGAATGTGAAGAACAGGTAACAGAAAAATCAGTCTTAAACGAAGAAAACTTTAGTTTAACGCATTTTACTGGAGTCATAGTTTTACTGATTATGTATTCTTTGATCTTGATAATACAAAGGAGGACACATGATTAAGATCATATTTATCGTCAGTTGGATCATTGGGACCTTGTTTGCCCGCTACATTCCGGTTAAGTCGATAGAAGTTGTTACGCGTAGAGAATTAAAGTATGAAATTACCGGATTACATTATCAAAACGGTAAACTCAGCATTCAGGGATGGGGATTTATGTATATGCGTCAGCACTTCACTGATGTTACGACTCATGATATTTATGTTCAATTGGAAAATGAAACGGAGTCAAAAAGATACAAAGCAAGCCTTTTGCCGATTGATCAGACCCAATTACTGCGATATGGAAATGTTCCAAGATGCAAAGAAACGGAGTTTAATCAGCATGCAATGACTTGTTATTACGATTATGTTAATGTCGGCTTCGGGGTTTCTATTCCGTTAAGCGACTTGTCGTTTCAGAAGACTTACACGATGTATCTGATCGTCTACGGAAAACAGCTCAATGAATATCAGAAAATCCCATTGTACTATCCGTTGCAAAATCCAATCATAACTAAAATCGGAGATTACGAGTATCACAGTATTTCGAGTTTGAAAGAAACGGAAATCTCCGTCATTTCAGCTCATGTATATGCAAGATCCGGACCCTCGACAGAGTATCCGGTATATAGATTAGGCTCAAACTGCTCCGAATCTGCGCTGAATCGTGCTTTTTTTCGAGAAAACACAACTTATCTTAACATTCTTGACCGTTTTTTCGACGGAACAAATACTTACTTCATGGTTTCCGCTGATCCAAGTGTCTGTTATTTGAACCGAAGAAGGATCGTTGAAGGAAAAACCGTCAAACCGGTGTGGATTGCGTCAGGTTTTGTTCAGTATGGCGGGACGCCATTGATCATAACCAGTAAACTGATCAATACAGCACCGTATTTTGAGATAATTCATCCAAGCATTGAGCAAGGCGAATATTTTGATTATTCCCTTTATATACGCGCTTTTGATGAGCAGGAAGGGGAGTTATCTCATAAAATTGTTATAACAAGCAATCCATATATCGATAAAGCCGGTAATTATGCTCTCGTATTCGAAGTAACAGATAAATACGGATATTCAACAAAAGGCATCATGCATGTGACTGTAAATGAACCATTAAATACCATACCGATGATTCTGGCCGAAGATAAATCTATTTATCGGTTCAGTGATTTTGATGCACTCGAAAATGTATTCGCTTATGATGTTGAAGATGGTGACATCAGCCATCAGCTGACCGTAGAAGGAAATGTCGATGTAACCAGGCTGGGAGAATATTTGTTATGTTATCATGTATATGACAGTCATGGAGCTGATGGACAGCGATGCATCGTTGTAAAAGTCGTCGATCCATTTCATAGGAAAACCCGGTTTATCAGCTATAAAACAAAAAATACTGCAAAATATCCTTGGCAGTATCTAATGAATGTTCTAGAGAAGGAGACGGGTAACAGTGTCTCATATTTGGCAAAATTCATAAACAAATGACTTCGCATAATGTATATTATGTAAGATACTGAAACATCAAAAGTAATTTATAACTTTTAATCTGGCTTTGTTCTCTATTTTAGGTACTTCAAAACAGATTTCCCGTACGGCGGGCTCTTAACACCGAAATTATCAGTAATCGTTGCGGCAATATCTGCAAAAGTATCACTGACTGGCAGTAATCCGCTGCCTTCAAACGATGGCGAATAATATACTTGGAAAACCATTTCCCGTGTATGATCGGTTCCGTGATGCAACGGGTCATTTCCATGAT
The DNA here is from genome assembly GCA_036677505.1 of Erysipelotrichaceae bacterium. Lineage (GTDB taxonomy): Bacteria > Bacillota_I > Bacilli_A > Erysipelotrichales > Erysipelotrichaceae > UBA2227. The sequence continues at coordinate 50,003 of JAVBWK010000026.1, read as the reverse complement.
CGGCTGTAAGTACAAGTAAATCGTCATTTCTCATTTTTGAAATCAGCTGACCCAACTGTACGTCAAACTTTTCAAGTTCAGCGGCATAACCTGCAGGATTACGGCGATGTCCCCATAATGCATCGAAATCAACAAGATTCGTATATAATAGTCCTGTGAAATCTTTATCAAGTAAATCTATCGTTGTTTCCATGCCATGCTGATTGCTTTTGCTCTTATAATATTCAGTAATGCCTTCACCATCAAAAATATCTACGATTTTGCCGACACTGATGACATCCAATTCTTCTTCTTTTAAGTTATCTAAAGCTGTCTTGCCATATGGTTTCAAAGCATAGTCATGTCTGTTGGAAGTTCTTTTAAACTCCCCTGCCCTTGGCCCGACAAACGGACGGGCAATGACCCGACCGACAAGCCATTTGGGCTCCATGGTAAGCTCACGGGCAATCTGACAGCACCGATAAAGTTCTTCAAGGCCGAAGGTTTCTTCGTGAGCAGCAATCTGCAATACGGAATCAGCCGAAGTATAAACGATCATGTCATTGGTTCTCATATGTTCTTCGCCATACTCATCCAAAACCTCAGTGCCCGATGCGGAACGATTACATACGACATTATGCCCGGTTCTTTTGATCAGTTCATTAATCAGTTCTTGCGGAAATCCGGTTTCTGTGAATGTCTGAAACGGTTTTTCAATATATAGACCCATCATTTCCCAATGTCCGGTCATCGTATCTTTCCCGGCGGAAGCTTCAGCCATTTTTCCATAATAGCCCAAAGGCGATGAAGCAGGCTCTACTCCTAAAATCGGATGCAAATTGCCCATTCCAAGCGAAGCAATGTTAGGCATTTTCAAACCATTGACGGATTTCGCGATATTTCCGAAGGTATCGGAACCTAAGTCACCATAGTTATGTGCATCCGGTGCTGCTCCGACTCCGACAGAATCCAATACGATGGCAATGATGCGGTTAAACTTTCTGTTATTCATTTTCATTCTCCTCTTTTAAAAGCCGACCCGGATGAAATTCATCATAACTGCGATGCAAGCGGTCACTTTCGATGTGGGTATAGATTTGAGTCGTAGAAATATCACTGTGACCAAGCAATTCCTGAATTATGCGCAAATCTGCACCGTTTTGAAGCAGTGTCGAAGCGAAACTGTGACGGAGCGTATGCGGGGAAATCGATGGCTCAAAGTTCAATTCTTTCGATTTATATTTTAACACAGACCAGACATATTGACGAGAAAGTTGCAGTCCCTTCGGTCCGACAAATACGCTTGAAAGACTTCTTCTGAGCCATTTCGGCCGAATATTCTCAAGATAATCCCTTAATGCAGAGACTGCGGCCTTACCGATGGGAACGATCCTTTCTTTATTCCCTTTTCCGATGATCCGTATGATCCCTTCCTCAAGATACACCTGATTCAATGTCAGTCCGCATAACTCACTAACCCGTAATCCGGTTGAAAACAGACAAAGACAGAACGTTCTTTGAAATCTTTCAATCAATGAATCTGAGAAGCTTTGAATCAATCGTTCGACTTGATCTCTATCAAGTGTTTTTGGCAAAGGGTTTTTCGCACGATGCAACGATATCTTTGTGGTCGGATCATGAATTTTGTATTGATTATACAAAAAATGATGAAATCCATTGACGGTACTGCCCATTCTGTTTACGGATGTGGGCCTTCTCGTTTCTCTGATAAATCGGATAAATTCAAGAATATCCAGATGACTGATCTTTTGAAGATCGACTTTTCGTTCATGCATAAAACTGCGATAAACAGCTAAATCACGGCGATATGCATCCACCGTATTTTTTGCCTTTCCATCGTTGATCATACAATAATGAAGGAAATCCTCAATAGCATCCGAATAATCCATAATCCTCCTAAAACAGTTTCATTTGTTCACTGATTATATCACGAAAGATGAAATGAGAACAGCCGACACCCAGAAGTTTGACTGTAGCATCGTTAAAATTCGCATCAAACAGAAGCAAAGCATTTTCAAAAAATTCCTTATGATCATTGGTTGGCAATGACAGTTTCATCGTCCGTGAATATGATTGAAAAAACTCATCTTTTACTGTCAGAGTGATTTGCTGAGCAAGAACTTTCTCTTCGATACAACGCTGATGCAACTCTTTGCATAGACGTTCCAAAACCATCGATATCTCATCATAATCACTGGTCGAAAAGCTCAGTGTCGTTGACTGTGACAGTGATTTTACATTCATACCGATCTCCAGTTCGCTGTTATCCTCACCTTTGGCTCTGTTAATCATCATCTCAGAATTTCTTTTAAATATGTGCTGTACATCACTGATGCCGCTATTGGCAAGATCACCGATGGTCATGATATTTGACTGTTTCAGTAAGACTGCGGATTTAACTCCGATCCCATGCATACGATCAATGGGTAACGGCCATAATTTGCTCTCAACTTCCTTCTGTCGCAAAACGGTCATACCCTTCGGTTTTTTCATATCCGAAGCCATTTTGGCCAGAAACCGATTCGGTGCGATTCCGATGCTTACATCTAAACCAAGTGTTTTTCTGATATCTTTTCGAATCGCTATAGCCAGATCCAACGGTTTACGATATCTTTTTATTGTTTCTGTCACATCAAGATAACATTCATCAATACTGGCTACTTCGACAACATCTGAATACTTTTTGCAACATTCGATAAACTGAACCGATAACTGCTCATAAAGATCAAAATGAACACCGGTAACGATCAAATCAGGACACAGCTTGATGGCTTCCATCAGCGGCATAGCACTTTTTACCCCAAACTGACGCGCAATGTAGTTCGCAGTCGTAACGACCGATCCCCTTTTATTAGAACAGACTGCGATCGGCTTATTTTTAAGCAGCGGATCCCTCAATGTTTCGGCTTGGGCAAAAAAAGCATTGATATCGATGTGAAAAATAATTTTTCCCAAAAGTTATCCTCCCTACAAAAAAATCTTCAGAAGAAGATCATTTTGTACTTTTATTCCGCAAATAAAGTTCGCGGGCTGCGTTTAAAGCTTTATCGCTGACTGTTCCCGAAGAAATCAATGCCAGTTGTTCGATTCGTTGTGATTCTTCAAGAGGTACGATCACCGTAGAAGTCGCATCCGCATCTGAATACTTGCTGACAAGATAATGCTCATCTGCACAAGCTGCCACCTGCGCCAGATGAGTAACTGTCAGTACCTGAGCAACGTTACCTAAAGAATGCATCTTGAGACCGATCTTTGTCGCAATCATTCCGGAAACGCCGGTATCGATTTCATCAAAAATAATCGTTGAAATACCCTGAAGTTTAGTAAAGATCGCTTTTAAACCAAGCATAATGCGTGATAATTCACCGCCGCTGGCTACCTTGCTTAATGGGCGAACCGGTTCTCCGGGATTGGTTGAAATCATAAATACAACCTTATCATTACCCACCCTGCTTGGCTTGCTTTCAGTGATTTCAATGACAAAACGGGTGTTCTCCAACTGCAGATCTTTTAGATGATTCAGAATCGTCTGCTGAAGATTCAACGACTTTTCTTTGCGTAAAACGCTTAAATCCGCTGCATGACACTGATAATCCGTAAAGGCTTTGTCTTTTCTTACAATCAGCTCATGTAAGACATCCTGACGATGTTCGATCGTATATACGCGATCCGCAAACTCATCTCTCTTTTTGAGGATCAGGTCAATGGAGTTGCCATATTTCCGCTTTAGTTTTCCATAATCAAACAATCGTTGCTGAATGATATTTAATTCATCTTCACTGAACTCCAGCGATGCCAAGTGATGATTGAGCCTGTCTGTAACATCTTCGGTCTGATAATACAAGGACTCGAGTTGTTTACCAAGATCCAACAGGGTCGGATCTTCATGACATGAAAGCAGATTTCTGAATGATTCGAAAAGTTTCTCCTTAATGCCATCGGAATCCTCCAGTAAACTGATGGATGACATCGCAAATTTATTGAGTTTCTCAAAAGCCATCAGTTTGCGCAATCTGAGCTCAAGCTCATCAAAGTCTGCCTGAGTCGGCCCAAAAGAGTCAATTTCGCGGATTTGAAAATTGAGAAAGTCAAGATCATCGACGTTGTATTCGCTGGATGATTTTTCTTTCACTTCGTTTTCAAGAGCATCATAAATCTCAAACTTTTCTTTGACTTTTAAGATAAGTTCGTGTTGTCCGATAAATTCATCCAACAATGACATATGATATTTATCGTTGAGCAGATACTGAGAGTCATGCTGACTGTGAATATCGATCATCGCAGAAGTCAGTTCTCGAATCACCGAGAGTGGAGTCAGTCGGTGATTGATTTTAGAGGAGGAACGTCCGTCCGTGAATATTTCACGGCTGATGATAATGACATCGGTGGGATCGATATCAAAACTCTGACAAAGCAGACCGGCTTTCGATAAAGGAGATATCTCAAAAACGCCTTCTATGAAAGCAGAACCCGCATTTTTTCGGATATACTGATTGGAAGCCCTGTCGCCGCAAAGCAAACCGATCGCATCGATCAGCAATGATTTGCCTGCTCCGGTTTCACCGGTAAAAGCACTCATGCCAGAAGAAAAATCAAGACTGATTTCATCGATCAATACAAAGTTTCTTACTGTTAACTGTCGAATCAAGCGAATACCTCCCTGCTATATTTTCGAAAGATAGAATAAATATTCCTGATTACCGTCACGCCCCGTGACCGAAGATTTATGACAGTCAAGGACCTTCAGCTGCAAAGACCGGCAGTGCTGTCTGAACAATGATATCGAAATGTCTGTTGCTTTTTGACTGGTAACGATACCGCTTTTATTGAGATACTTCTCGCCGACTTCAAACTGAGGTTTAAACAAAACGATCATTATCCCTTGCGGACGCACCAGTTCTGCTAGTTTCCCGATGAGCAGTCGGACGGAAATAAATGAAACATCCATCACCAGCAAATCAAAGGCATGTTTGAAACTAGTTGCATCAAGATCTCTGGCATTGGTATTCTCCATGACCGTAACGCGGGGATCATTTTGAAGTTTGCCGTGAAGCTGATTTGTTCCGACATCGACACAGGTCACAGATTTTGCGTTTCTCTGTAAAAGGCAATCAGTGAATCCTCCGGTTGATGAACCGATGTCGATACAGACCCAACCGCTTACATCCAAGTCATGCTTAGTCAGCATCTCATCGAGTTTATAGCCGGCACGCGAAACAAATTCAACCTTTCGGACCTCCATTTCGATACTGTCTGTTTCAGTTACATCATAAGCATTCTTTGTAACATTGACTCCGTTTACGAAAACCCTCCCCTGCTGTAACGCATCCTGAGCCTTTTGACGAGAGATTTGATAAAGTTGTGTCAGTTTTATATCTAGACGCATTTTACTTACCAGTGACCTCGCAAACGCGTTCAAACAGACTGTTGATATCGATTCCGTATTTTTTACGCAAGATCCCGATAGCTCCGTGAACGACATATTCATCCTGAATGCCGATGGATGTCAGTTGAACATGATACTGTTTCTTCGCACAATATTCAAGGATGGCAGAAGCTAAACCGCCACTCTCCATATCCGGCTGATAAACAAAAACCGGTACATTCAACCTGATGATTTCTTCCATCATTACGGTATCAAGCGGTTTGATGAACCGGGCATTGATGACCGTGACCGGAAGATCATTGACCTGTACTTTTGACGCGATTCGCTCAATGTCAGGTCCGTAAGTGATAATGACGGTCTTATGGTTTGGATTATGATTTATTTTTTCCCAACTGCCAATCGGAATAAGGTTCAGGTTTTCATTTGCCTGATAAAAAGCAGATCCGCGCGGATAGCGTATCGCAAACGGCCGGTTCTCATTGAAAGCCGTAAACAGTAAATCCTGTGCCTCATTCGCATCTTTCGCAGAAGCGATTACCAGATTTGGCAGTGGCCGCAATATACCGATATCAAACACTCCATGATGGGTATCTCCGTCTTCACCGACCAATCCGGCTCGATCGATGCCGATGACAACAGGCAGGTTCATTCGGCATATATCGTGATTGATCTGATCATAGCCGCGCTGCAGAAAAGTAGAATATACCGAAAGAAATGGTCGATATCCGGCCATGGCAAGCCCGGCCGCAAAAGTAACCGCATGTTCCTCGGCAATTCCTGTATCAAAACTGCGATTTTCAAACATCGCAAAGAATTTTTCAAGTTTCGAACCCTGAATCATGGCAGGTGTGACAGCCGTGATTCTGGGGTCATCTTTCGCCAATCGGATCAGGGTCTCGCTGTATATCGATGACCAAGAAGCATGATCCTGCGGTAAAGAACTGTTAAACGTTCCGGAATCAGGATCGAACTGATTGACCCCGTGCCATGACCCGTCAGTATCTGATTCGCTGTGAGGATAACCTTTTCCTTTTTTAGTAATAGCATGAATGACGATCGGACCCTGATGCCCTTTCGCGGTTTCCAAAGCACGAATCAGTTCTTTCATGTTATGTCCATCGACCGGTCCGAGATACTCAATACCAAACTCACCGAAAATAGATGAATTGATGATATGCGATTTCAGTGTATCACGAACGGCTGTCATACCTTTTAACACCGTACTTCCGACCACATTGGTCTTCAGGACATCTTTAACATCCTGTTTCAGCGTATTATAAGATTTGCTAGAACGTAATCGAGCAAATGCATTACTCAAAGCACCGACATTTTTAGAAATTGACATATTGTTGTCATTAAAAATGATGATTACATTTTTCTTCAGATCACCGATATGATTCAAAGCTTCAAACGCCATACCGTTGATGATCGAACCATCACCGATCAATGCGATCACATGATGATTTTCACCTTTCAAATCTCTGGCAACCGCCATGCCCAAAGCCGCTGAAAGCGATGTTGAAGAATGACCGGCTTCCCACACATCGTGTTCACTTTCACTACGCTTGTTAAATCCGGATAATCCGCCAAACTGCCGAAGCGTAGAAAATCTGTCTGCCCTTCCCGTAAGGATTTTATGAACATAACTTTGATGTCCGACATCAAAAATGATCTTGTCACTCGGTGAATCAAAAACTTTATGAATGGCGATCGTCAGTTCGACGACACCCAGATTACTCGATAAATGCCCCCCCGTTTTAGAAACGTTCTCAATCAGAAAAGAACGAATGTCTTTTGCCAGTTCGTTGCATTGACGGATCGTCAGCTTTTTTAGAAAATCCGGATGTCGGATCGTTTTTAGATCCATGAGATACCTCCTAGATTTGGCGATGACTGCATAATTCAATGATTTTTCTTACTTCACTTCCGTTTAACTGTAAACTGTCTACATCCTCAAGAACATCCTGATAAATCAGATTCATTTTCTCTCTTGCGGCTTTCAGACCCAAATGCGTGATGGCAGTCGATTTATGATTGATGACATCGCTGTTAGCACTTTTACCCAGTTCTTCGGTTGTTTTGGTAACATCGAGTATATCATCCTGAATCTGAAATGCCAATCCCAGATTTTCTCCGATCCTGCGCCATGATTCAGTATCCTGGCTTTTTTGAGCAATGATGGCACCCATGACCAAGGCACACGAAAGCAGCTTACCGGTTTTCAGCAGATAAATCATCAGTAACTGATCCCAGCCGACCGGTTGATTCTCAGCTTCAATATCACGAATCTGACCAAGGATCATTCCTTCGCCACCGGCACAGATTGCCAGCTCATTGATCAGCTGAATTTTGATATCGCATAAGAGCTGAGAGGACGCAATTTGCATAAATGCCTGAGTGAGCAATGCATCACCTGCCAATATTGCCGTGGCTTCATCAAACATTTTGTGATTGGTCAGTCGTCCGCGACGGTAATCATCATTATCCATGGCAGGCAAATCATCATGTATCAATGAATATGTGTGAACCATTTCAAGCGCTGCCGCAGCATCCAGTCCGATTTCCGGATTGCACCCGTAATCTTTCAAAACTGCCAGCAAAAGCAATGGACGAATCCGTTTGCCAGGAGCCATCAGCGAGTACATAGCTGACTCTTTCAAGCGAGAAGGTGTCAGCGGATCGAAAATTTCATACAGATAATCCTCAAATGTCAGTTTCATCGGTATTCTCCTGTGCCATTGTATTATTCTTAAGTAACTGCTCGATTTTAACTTCAAAACCTTTCAGCTTACCTTCGCAAAACTGAACCAGATGCAATCCTTCTTCGAAAAGTGTAATGGCTTTTTCCAGTTCGAGGTCATTTTTATCGAGTGCGGCAACGATTTCATTCAAGCGTTTCATAGCTTGATCAAAGGTTTGTTTTTCCATGGTCTGACTCCTTTATTTGTGTGATCGTGGTTTCGGCAATTCCATCGGCATATCGAACAGTCAGCGGCTGACCGACAGATAACTGCCGGATGGAGGTGACTAATTTAGCATCGTGATAGGTAATGGCATATCCTCTGTTTAAGATGGCCATTGGTGAAAGTGATTCCAGCAATTGCCTTCGTAGTTTTATTTTATCATCATTGCTCTTGAAGTGGTATGTCAGATGATGCTTCAATTGGGTAAACAATTGACTCAGTTCAGAATGATGATGATACACACTGTCCTTACTGTGTCCGACGAGCAATGAACGCAACTCAATCACTTGATTTCTTATTCTTATGACCCTCAACTGCTGTTTATCCAATTGTTGAGTCATATAAGTCAATGACAGTTGATATTCATTTGTCAGCCTAAAAGGATCCAGCAGATATCGGTGACTTTTCAACTGATTCAGACGGTTTTTACGTTCGTTTATGATCTTATTGATCTTGCCTGTAAACAGCCGCGAAACCATAGTTAGCTGATTTACAACATCCAGCTGATCTGGAGTCGCCATTTCGGCTGCTCCAGTCGGCGTCGGAGCCCTTAAATCAGCAACAAAATCTGCCAATGTCACATCGCTCTGATGCCCTACGCCGGTAATGATCGGAATTTTGCATTGGGCCATGGCCAACACTAACGCTTCTTCATTGAATGTCCATAAGTCTTCGATCGAACCGCCGCCGCGAACCATCAGAATAACATCGGGATGGCTCAGCTGAGCTTCTTTGAGAGCATTGATCAACTGATCAAGCGAACCTTCGCCTTGAACAGCGCTGTGAAAATGTATCAATTTGGCCATGGGCCAACGGCGTTTGAGTGTGGATGTCACATCCTGGAAGGCCGCTGTATTTCTCGAAGTAATGACTGCGATGGATTCCGGAAACATCGGGATAGGTTTCTTTCGGCTCTCATCAAAAATCCCTAACTCAGTCAGTTTCTTCTTCAGCACTTCCAGCTTCGCGTATAAAGCTCCCAACCCTTGAGGGATCATTTTACTGATATACAGCTGCATCTGACCGCCGGCCTCAAATACTGAAACTGAGCCGACGACAATGACCTGATCTCCATCCTTAGGCATGACCGATACTTTGGATGCGGCTTGAGCAAACATGACGCAACTGCACCGAGAACTGTTGTCTTTTAACGTGAAGTACCAGTGTCCGCTGCGATGAGCGGTGAAATTCGATATTTCTCCTTGCACGGCAACAGACTGAATCGATGATTCAGCTTCCAAGTACTTCTTAATGAAGCGGACCAGGGCAGTTACCGTCCAAATGGATTGACTCATAACTTATCCAATACTCCGTTGATCAGTCGAAATGCATCATCGTCACAATAAAGCTTGGCGATATCCACCGCTTCATTGATGATAACTGCCCGTTGTGCAGTTTCATACACCATCTCGCTGACAGCCAAAAACAAGATTGCCTGCTCCATGACGCCAAGCCGGCAGAAATCCCATTCTGATAAGTGTTCATTGATTTTATTAATAACGATATCCTGATGTTCATAGGCATCGATCAACATCGTTTTTACAGGTTCTTCTAAATTTGAAAAAGGCATAAATGCAGGTTCTCCTTCCGATAGGATAAAATCCATATCATCAAAGACCTCTTCGATATCGCGATTTAATAAAAAGACCTGATACAGGGCTATGATCGCATTTACGCGTTGCTTACGACGACTTGACATACAATTCCTCCAATAGACGTTACAATTTTAGCACAAAATCAACTTTTTTGGTATAGACAATGAAAAACACCCATCACTGGGTGTTAAACACGAAACCTACGACATTGACATCGATTCTTGAGCACCGATAATCCGTCATCGTAAATACATTATTGGCAATCCGCGTCTGTAATGACTCAACGATCTGGTTGACATTCTTACCGTAACGGACCCTGACATCGACACTGATGTTCAGTTTGTTCTGACCGATTTTGCATAAAATCGGCCTTTTCAACGGAGAATGATCAAGGATCAGCGATTCATCATCTTCCACGGTGAACCGCGTAATCATCTCAAATGCTTCCTTCGTCAATGCGATTTGGCCAAAGGGTTTCGAACCGTTCTGTTTTAGCAGTATATATTCATTTGCCACTGTATCACCCAAAGACATTATAACATACATGCCTTCGATGTGAATCCAAGATTATTCATCAAACCACTTAGCTTCTAATGCTGCCAAAGTACCATCGGCTGTAAGCTTTTCGATTGCTGCATCGATCGCTGCTTTCATCGTGCTGTTGTTCGGTAAAGTCACAACGACACCAGGTACGGAGGTTGCTGCTTCATGCTGCAACAAGAACATGTTCAAATCAGTGAACTGTGTTACATATTCTTTTGCGACCAATCCTTCAACGACGATAAAATCAATGCGTCCGACCAGAATTTCCTGGACCATCTGACCGATGTCATTGCGCGGATCTGTTGTCAGATTCAGCTCTTCCTTCATCTGATTGACAGCACCCTCTTGAATTGTCCCGATTTGGACACCGACGATTTTATTAGCCAGGGTCGCGGTATCAGTAATACCGTTATCTTTCTTTGTCAGTACGAAAAACGGGCTTTCTTCATCGCGGATCAGATAAGGAATCGAGAAAATCGAATCACGTTCGGGGTCGGCCGACATTCCGGCAATCGCCATGTCAGCACTGTTGCTGTTTAAGGCAGCGATGATTCCGCCAAAATCCATATCGACCCATTCGACACCGTCATAGCCTAGCTCAATAGCCAATGCTTCCCCAAAATCGATGTCAAAACCTTCCAGTGTTCCATCCGGTTTGGTCATTTCATATGGAGGATACCCGCTGGATGTCAGGATTTTCAATAATTTCTCCTCTTCTTTCGGAGCACATCCGGCCAAAATGAAGAGAACGATCAATAATGCAATAATTTTTTTCATGTTTTCAGTTCCTTTCTTTTATAACATGTTGTTTAAGAATTTCTTTGCACGTTCACTCTGTGTCTGTTCAAAGAATATTTTGGGCGGATTGATCTCAACGATTTCTCCGTTGTCCATATAAATAATTACATCCGACACTTCTTTGGCAAAATTCATTTCGTGAGTAACGACAATGATCGTCATACCGGTATGTGTGAGGTTTCGCATGACCTTAAGTACTTCAACGGTCATCTCCGGGTCCAATGCACTGGTGGGCTCATCAAACAGCATGACTGTCGGCTGCATGGCCAATGCTCTGGCTATAGCGACACGCTGTTTCTCGCCGCCGGACAACTGATGAGGATAATGATTGGCGCGATGATCGCATCCGACTTCTTTCAGTTTCTCAATCGCAATCGATTTCGCATCCGTTTCACTCATTTTCTTGACTTTCATAAGAGCGAATGTGATATTGTCTGTTGCATTCATATGAGCAAACAGATTGAATGATTGAAAAACCATACCGATTTTCTGTCTCAGTTGCATCAGCAGTTTCTCATTTCCGACGATATCCGTACCATCGATGATGATGCTTCCTTCTGTCGGCTTCTCCAGACCGTTTAAACAGCGAAGTAAAGTGCTTTTTCCGCTTCCTGATGATCCGATGATTGCATATGTTTTACCGTCCTCAAATTCGACATTGATATCTTTGAGTACTTTCGTGTTGTCAAACTGTTTATACAAATGTTCAACTTTAATCATACTTCAACCTCTTTTCAACATATCGGCCGGCATTCGATAGCATTTTGTTTAAAATATAATAAGTAATACCGACGACCAGCAAAGGTTCAAAATAACGGAATGTCGTACCGGTAATGACGGTAGCCCGTCGCATCAGTTCGGAAACTCCGATCAGCGATGCAATTGACGTTTCCTTAGTCAAAGTAATAAACTCATTGACAATGGCAGGAAGCACGTTTCGGATGGCTTGCGGTATAATGATATGCAACATGTAATCAGACGACTTGACACCTAAAGCTTTGGCAGCCTCGATCTGACCCCGGTCAATAGATTCAATACCTGCACGTAAGATCTCTGCGAGATATGAAGATGAGTTGATGATAAAGATCACGGTCGCCGAGAACATCGCGGTCGGGACAAAACTGATGTCAAACAAAGCTTTGAGCAGCTGCGGCATTCCGAAGTGGAAAAATGCCAACTGAAAGGCGATCGGTGTTCCTCTGAAGAAATCAATAATTCCTCGGACACCATAGCCAAACAGGTTTTTCTTATGGCTTGTAAGTCCGAATACAAACCCAAGCAATGAACCGCCGATCGCACCAAACAATGCCAGTTGTACGGTTATCAGCACTCCTTGAACGATATACGGTATGTATTCAATAATTTTAGTGAAATCGATCATCGTCACCCTCCAATAAAAAACGCCCATATCAACAGATAAGGACGTGTTTACGCGGTACCACCTTAATTCATAAAGGATTTCCTTTATGCACTCGAATCGTTAACGCCGATATACGGGATCTACCTCAAATTTCGATAGTCCGGCTCCAAAGCACGTTCACACTTTCTTCAGCTTGTCTTTCACCAAATCACAAGTCGCTGGATTGAAGAGGGTCGTGTTACTACTCTTTTTCATTGCTATGAGGGTTATTATACATTCAAAAATCTGAAAATCAAGTGTTATTTAACAATACTTTCAAAAATATTCATGAAAACGATGAAATTTTCATAAAATTGGTACTTGTCAAAGTATTTATAGGATTAAAAACTTAATGAGGATGCTTGTTGTGTATCGGATGAGTGTTTTTCAAAATACTCTCGCGTCATTTGATAATCGACGAGCATCTGCTCAATCAGCATTTGAATACTGCTAAACTTCATTTCATCGCGAATCCGATGATAAAAGAAGAGTGTCATCTTCTGACCGTAAAGAATATCATTGAAATCAAGCAGATAAGCTTCAACAGAAACCTCGTTTCTGGTATTAAAGGTCGGATTATGCCCGACATTGATCATGGCTTTGAATCTTCCCTGTGGTACATCCGCTTCTCCTATATAAACGCCGATTTTAGGAAGTATGTATTCGGAAGGATAGTCAAGGTTGGCGGTCGGAAATCCGATCTCCCGTCCCTTATGGCGGCCGCCAACGACAATCCCGCTGACGGAATATGGTCTGTCAAGCAACCGGTTCGCATCTGTGATATCACCGTTTACGATGGCTTCGCTGATGCGCGTGCTGCTGATTTTTTCACCGTTGTCACTGATCTGACCTACTTCGATCGTATCGAAGCAGTGGCTGCCATGGGTTTTAAGATACTCGCCGTCCCCTTTCCCGCGATATCCGAAACGGAAATCATAGCCAAAGATGAGTGTCTCGATAGGCAACTTACATAAGATATCATCCAAAAACCGCTGTGGTTCACACTCCGAGAGATCTTTTGTAAAATTCAGAATAATCCATACATCGATACCAAGACTCTCTACGATATCCATCCGGTCTTTCATTGTCGTAAGATGTTCAACTTTCTTTATGTTTTTAATGACGACCCAAGGATCCGGATGAAATGTGATCATGGCACTCTTGATCCCACGCATTTTCGCCTCTGCTATTGTTTTATCGATGAGTTGGCGGTGTCCGAGATGAATACCGTCAAAATAACCGATGCAAGCGGCCAAACGGTTTTCAATATCTGGGACATGATTGATATCGATGACATACTTTTCCATTACCATAACCCTCTTTCACTGCGATAGACGTTATCTTCTTTCTTATAGAAAGCCAACGGCTTTTGTTCAAACACAAACAATATTTTATCATCTTGATACGGAAGGTCAATCTTTTTACCATGATAAATGAAAGTTGGATCATCGATGATAACCTGACGATACTCTTTTAGAGCATCTAAAGGATCGATCAGCTGAATTTGATCTCCATAGATGACATCATCCAGTTCCATTGTCTGATTGATCGTTATATCACCGACGGCCAATCGCTGTAAGCCGCTGAGGGTTGCCACTGTTTGAAATCGTTCCCCAATGTCTTCGCACAATGTCCGAATGTATGTTCCGGAAGAAACAGTAATCGTAAACACCAGTTCATTTTCTCTTATGCCGTCCAGCTGAATCGAAAATACTTCAATCGGACGAGATTCCACATCAACCGTCTGCGATTTGCGCGCATATTCATATAGTTTTTTACCGTTTACCTTAACTGCTGACACCATGGGCGGTTTCTGCATGCTTTTACCGACCAACGACTCTAATACTTCATTGATTATCGCTTTATCCGGCTCTCTAAAAGGTTTGCGCTCAATGACATCTCCCCATATATCGCCGGTATTTGTTTTAATACCAAGCCGGCAAACAGCCTGATAAGTCTTTTTTGCATGCGTCAAATACTGAACAAGCTTTGTTGATTTGCCTAAGGTTATGATCATGACGCCGGTCGCCATCGGATCCAACGTTCCGGTGTGACCTACCTTAATCTGAAACTTTCTTCGAATCAAGGCACAGACATCAAAGGATGTCATTTGAGCCGGCTTATTCACACATATGATTCCGTCCATTTTTGCCACCGCATTTCTTAGTTATTATAGCAAAACATGATATAATGTGAAAGCAAAAGAAACGAGGGGCATATGCGTAAAGTATTGGGTTGTATCAAAAGAGCGGATCGAGATTATCATATGATCGAAGAAAATGACAAAATTGCCATAGGAATTTCCGGTGGTAAGGATTCGATCGTATTGCTTTACGGTCTGTATTTATATCAAAAGATCAGTCAGAAAAAATTCGATATCGTAGCCATTCATC
This sequence comes from Erysipelotrichaceae bacterium, assembly GCA_036677505.1. Lineage (GTDB taxonomy): Bacteria > Bacillota_I > Bacilli_A > Erysipelotrichales > Erysipelotrichaceae > UBA2227. Next base: position 34,926 of record JAVBWK010000026.1, on the reverse strand, counting down.
TGAAACTTGGTTTTGAAGGGATGGACATGAAACCAATCGACGATTGGTGTAATAATTTAGGTATACCGTTGATTCAAGTAGAAACGGATGTTTTTAAAATATTAAAAATCCAGGCAACACCGGATGGTCGGCTCCCCTGCTCATTATGTTCGAAATTCAAGAAAGGTCATGTCATCGATGAAGCCATCAGACACGGATGTAACAAAATCGCATTTGCCCATCATGGTGATGATGCGGTCGAAACGCTGTTTCTCAATATGATCTATGGCGGAAGGATTGCCACTTTTCGACCTAAAATGTATCTTACCCGCAAGAAAGTCACATTTATCCGCCCATTGCTCTATGTTTTTGAGCATGACATCCGCTGTGCTGTTGAGAATGACCGATTACCTGTGGTTACCTCCACCTGTCCGATGGATAAACATACCCAACGCCAAGAGATCAAAATCATGCTTGATATGCTGTATCAGCAATATCCCATGGCCCGTGATAACTTCATGACTATGCTCAGCAATCAGGAACAAGTTGATTTATGGCATAAATCTGACATTAGTGATTGACAATTCAGCCTTTATGGTGTATATTCTACAAGAATAAAAAAGATTAGAGGTAGCGGTGCAGATGAGTAACTGAAGGAGCCGGCAGGCGATGAGTTCAGTAAAAGGCAATCACCGCCGAACAAGCGAGCAAGGCATGGCCGCTTGTGGGGTTTCAGGGAATACCTGCAACACTCCTTCAGTTACTGAAGTGGCGCTACAAAACCTTCGTTATCCCAAGGTCGTGTGGTTCGCACGATCTTTTTTATATCACTGTCACTCAAGGAGGAAAATATGAGAAAATTAATCACAATGTTAAGTTTACTGACTCTGCTGTTGGCCGGTTGCACACCTGCAGCCAACGAAAATACCATCATCGTCGGATTGGAGTGTAACTACGCTCCCTTTAACTGGACACAAATCGAAAGCACTTCACCTGCTGTTAAAATCGAAGGTGATGTCGCATACTGTGACGGTTATGATATTGCTATCGCTAAAGCAATCGCAGAAGGTCTTGATAAGACCTTAGTTGTCAAAAAGATCGCATGGGAAGGATTGGAACCGGCACTAAATAACAATGAAATCGACATGATCGTCGCCGGCATGACCGACACCGCCGAACGCCGTCAAAGCGTCAGCTTTTCAACTCCGTATTATGCTTCTGACATGGTATTGATCGTCCGTAAAGACTCCGTTTATGCGACCGCCACATCCTTGGCCGATTTTTCCGGTGCTAAAGTCATTGCTCAGCTGAGTACTTTCCACGACGATATCATTGATCAGATTCCCAGTGTCGTTCATATGACACCGTTATCCTCATTTCCGCTGTTAGTCAATTCGGTCAACACCAAAGATGCCGACGCCATGGTTTCAGAACGTCCGGTGGCTATCTCCATCGTTGCGACCAACAGCGATCTGATGATCATTTCCTTTGAAGAAGGATCAGGATTTACAACATCATTTGAAGACACGACTGTATCGGTTGCCGTACGCAAGTCAGATACTGCTCTTTTAGATTCTATCAATACGATTCTTGCCGGTATTTCCGATGACACCCGCAATCAATGGATGGCGGATGCGCTTGACCGCCAGCCGGAAGGTAACTAGTGTTTTTCTTAGGTAGTGGAATACCCGCTGACTTGCTCGGCGGGTCTTTATACATTTATCAGCGATATGCTCCGTTGTTTTGGGCCGGAGCTCGAACAACCTTACTTATATCATTAAGCGCCACTGTCATCGGGCTTATCATCGGTTTGGCCGTTGCCAGCATACGTAATGTCAGGTTCTCGCCCAAAGACTCTCTTCTGACACGATTAACCAAACGGTTGTTCTGGTTTTTTGCGACCATATATATCGAAGTATTTCGCGGGACGCCGATGATGGTTCAAGCTGTATTTTTATATCACGGTCTGCGGCAGTATTTAATGTGGACACCGATCCAAGCCGGGATATTCATCGTTTCCATCAATACCGGAGCCTATATGGCTGAAATCATCCGTGCCGGCATTCAATCCATCGATGACGGTCAGTACGAAGCAGCCCGTTCAATAGGAATGAATAATGTTCAAGCAATGATGAAAATCATCCTGCCTCAGGCTATCCGTAACGCTTTTCCTGCCATCGGCAATGAGTTTGTCGTTAATATTAAAGATACCTCGGTACTCAATGTCATCAGTGTTACCGAACTGTTCTTTCAATCCAACTCCGTTGCCGGCATCGTATTCCGATATCGCGATACATTTTTAGTTACGGCACTCATATATCTGTTTCTGACATTTTCGACGACGCAGATATTGCGTTATATTGAACGAAAGCTTGATTCACCCAAAGGAACCGGCGGTGCTTCCGCAACGCTGCCGACAAACTTTCCTTTTCTTAAGCGAAAGGAGTCTAACACATGAGTCTGATTCAAATTAGAAATCTTAATAAATCCTTTGGTTCGAATCTGGTATTAAAGGATATCAATCTTTCCATCGAAGAGAAAAAGGTTGTTTGTTTGATCGGTTCCTCAGGATCGGGAAAAAGTACGCTGCTGAGATGTATAAATCTTTTGGAGACTCCCGATGGCGGAGAGATCATCGTTGATAATCAGAACATCATGACTGCGAATTTTGATATCAACAAATATCGTTCGCATGTCGGAATGATCTTTCAGTCATTTAATCTGTTTTCTCATATGAACACACTTCAAAATTGTATGATTGGTCAGACTGAAGTACTGAAACGCCCAAAATCAGAAGCCAAAGCCGTTGCCTTGCGTTATCTTGAAAAAGTCGGCATGCTCGACTTCGCCTATCAGTCCGTCAAAAGCCTATCGGGCGGTCAGAAACAGCGCGTTGCGATTGCAAGAGCCTTATGCATGGAACCGCGCATTTTGTTGTTGGATGAACCGACCAGTGCCCTAGATCCGGAGATGGTCGGTGAAGTTCTGGAAGTTATCAAGCAACTTGCTTTAGAAGGACTGACCATGCTGATTGTCACACATGAAATGTCCTTTGCCAAAGATGTCGCTGATCAGATCATATTTATGGATCAGGGTGTTGTCTGTGAACAAGGCTCACCTGCTCAGATGTTCAGTGATCCAAAACATCCCCGTACGAAAGAATTCCTTGCTCGCGTATTACGGACATTCTGAATATGTGTTATGATATCCCGTGAGGAAATAAAATGAAACTTAAGCGGATTTACATCGAAATCACGAATCAATGCAACCTGACTTGTGACTTTTGCGCCAAAAGCAATCGGCCGAAAAAAGCAATGTCACTCGAGCAGTTTCGGAACATCTGCGATCAGATCCGCTTTTATACTGATTATATATATTTGCATATCCAAGGTGAACCGCTGTTACATCCCCAGTTTGACGGGATTCTTGCAGTCGCCGATGCCTTTCATCTGAAGGTTCAGCTGGTTACCAACGGTACACTGATAGATAAGTACTTGGACACATTGTCAGCCTCATCATCCCTTCGCCAGATTTCCGTATCTCTGCAATCACTTGTATCAAGTGGATTATACAACGATTCTTCCAAGGCCCTTCAATGGTTTGAACAGCTAAAAATACTTTCAAATAGCGGTAAGATCATTCAGATAAGGTACTGGATGTATAATAAACAACCGTTCACTGAATTTGTAAACGATTGTTTACAGTACTTTGGTGTTGACATACAGTCCCTTTCATCTCAAAAAAAACGTTATAATACACAGATAAAAAATGTTTTCTTCTCGCTTGATCAGCCGTTTATATGGCCAAGTGATCCTCAGGCTGCCCGTTTGATCGGATCCTGCTACGGTACCCGAGAGATGCTGGGAATTCTCAGTGACGGAACGCTGGTACCCTGCTGTCTTGATCATCAGGGCTCTGTTGCCTTTGGTAATATTTTTGAAACTGACTTCAAAACGCTGTTGGAACATCCGCGCCTGATCAAGATGAGAGAAGGATTTTTAAATCGCAAGATCACTGAACCCTTTTGTCAGCAATGCGGTTACAGACAACGATTTGATTAAAAAAACTGTATCTGCCCGTAAAGGATAGATACAGTTTTTCTTATATGTCTTTTAGAAGTGCGTCGATTCGGTTTCCTTTATCCAAAGAATCATCGATCTTAAACAGCAGTTCAGGAACTTTCCGGACCGTCAGCTTTGAGCCTAATTCACTTCGAATGAAGCCTTTTGCCTTGTTAAGAGCCTGCAGCTGCAGCTCATCGCCCAATTCCCGGTTAAAAAAGGTAATATATATCTTGGCAATCGAGTAGTCTCTTGTTACCTCGACATCAGTCACAGTTACAAAGGAAATATTGGGATCTTTCACCTTAAACTGAATGATTTCAGATACTTCCTTTCGAATGATCTGCTCTAGGCGCTCTCTTTTAATCGTCATAAACTACCTCCTATTCTCTTTCAACTTCAACTTCGCCAAATGCCTCCAATATGTCGCCTTCTTTGATATCGTTAAAGTTTTTAATGGTAATGCCGCACTCAAATCCGGCTGTGACTTCTTTTGCATCGTTTTGGAAACGTTTGAGCGATCCTAAACGTCCGGTATAAACGACGACACCGTTGCGGATCAGACGTACTTCACATTCTCGGACCAGTTTTCCGTCAGTGACCATGCATCCGGCAATCGTACCGACTTTCGATACTTTGAATATTGCACGGACATTGGCTTGACCGAGGATGACTTCCTCAAAAATCGGTTCTAACATCCCTTTCATGGCTGCTTCCATCTGCTCAACGGCTTTGTAAATAATATTGTGCAAACGAATGTCTACGCCTTCTTCCTGAGCCTTCTTACGAACATTGGCATCAGGACGGACGTTGAATCCGATAATGATTGCTTTTGAAGCACTCGCCAGCATGATATCTGATTCGCTGATTGCGCCGGCAGTGGAACGAATGACATTGATCTTTACAGTCTCGACATCGATCTTTTCCAAAGAGCTTTTTACAGCTTCGGCACTTCCCTGAACATCGGCCTTGACAATCACGGCGATTTCCTGAACATGACCGGCTTTGATCTGATTGGATAAATCATCAAGACTCAATGCGCTGCTTACTTTGCGCTCTGCTTCGATTTTGGTCTGCGAACGTTTATCCGCGATCATGCGGGCATGACGTTCGTTCTCAAATACTTTGAATATATCACCGGCAACCGGAACATCATTTAGTCCGATGATCTCAACCGGTGTCGATGGTTTGGCTTCCTTGATTTCTTTGCCGCGATCATCCGTCATGCGGCGTACACGGCCGAAACAAGCACCTACGACCACAGCATCCCCGGTTTTCAGTGTACCGTTTTGAACCAGCAGTGTAGTAACCGGACCGCGGCCTTTATCCAGACGTGCTTCAACAACGGTACCGGATGCCAGACGCTTGGGATTCGCATTGAGTTCAGATACTTCGGATACGATCAGAATCGTTTCAAGCAGTTCCTGAACGCCCATGCCGGTCAATGCGGAGATCTTACAGAAGATCGTATCACCGCCCCACTCTTCCGGCATTAATCCCAGATCAGCCATAGAACTCATGATCTTATCAGGATTGATATATGGTTTATCCATTTTATTGACAGCAACGATGATCGGTACCTTCGCAGCTTTGGCATGGTCGACTGCTTCACGTGTCTGCGGCATAACACCGTCATCCGCCGCAACGACGATAATGGCAACATCGGTTACTTTGGCACCGCGGGCACGCATGGCCGTAAAGGCTTCATGACCCGGAGTATCGAGAAATGTAACTTTCTTACCGTTGACAGACACCTGATAAGCACCAATGTGTTGTGTAATACCGCCAAATTCGCCGGCGACGACTTTTGTTTTACGAATCGTATCCAACAGAGTTGTTTTTCCGTGGTCGACATGTCCCATGATTGTGACGATCGGAGGACGGGATTCAAGATCGGCAGGATCATCTACGGTCGTATCCTCCAGACTTGTTTCGTCAAGAATTTCCTCTTTTTTTGCTTCGACGTTATATTCCATACATACCAGCTGAATAAGTTCATCATCCATCGAAGTATTGATGGTAACCATTTTTCCAAGCATGAACAATAACTTAATGATTTCACTGGCATTCTTCTTAAGCAACTCAGCAAGTTCACCGACGGTCAGACCTTCCGTATACGTAATCTTACTGACTTGCTCAGCCTTGGTCCGCTGGAAGGGCTGTTGATGACCGCTTCTGCCCCGCTGGCTCTGACCTTGCGGCTTTTTCTTCTGTGTGGGTTTTTTCCCCATACTTTCACCTCATTTCAACTATTTTGCGGATGTTGTCCGCCATTTTGACATTTGCGATTCCGATGGCAACGCGCATATGCAATCCGGTTGCTGAACTGATCGTTGCGATGTCAGCCCATATCAGACAAGGAATCTGATAGGTGGCGCACTTATCCCGATACTGCTTTTTTGTACGTTCGGATGCATCGGATGCGACCAAAACCAGATTTACCTGTTTATGGCGGACGGCCTCAAGAAGCAAGGCTCCCGATACGACCTTTCTAGCTCGGGCAGCAATGCCCAAATAACCCTCAATCGAACTCACTGCGGAAACATTTCCTTTAACCGGTCAAAAATCTCGGTAGGGATCGCACATTCCAGTGCTCGCTGCAATGCCCCTTTTTTCAAAGCGATCTCAACAGCTTCGCGACTCTTTTTCAAATAAGCTCCGCGACCGTTTGCTCTGCCGGTCAAATCGATCACAACTTCACCGGTAGGTGTCTTGACAATGCGCAACATTTCTTTTTTCGGCAGTTGCTCCTGGGTTGCCACACATTTGCGTAAAGGTATTTTCTTCATTTAAAAGTACCTCCGATCTTTATTCAGTATCGTAATATTCATCAAACTCATCGAAGTCAATTTCATCTTCGATCCAAGTTTTCTTGGCCTCTTCCTCTTCCAAACGGCGGATTTCTTCCAATTCTTCATCAGAATACGTCGGCTTGATATCATAATCTTTAGTTTTCAGTAACTCTGCCACATTGATACGGGCTTCGGTTTCTTCTTTTTTCTTCTTTCGGAAATCTTCCTTCTTCTTTTCGGTTGGCTTCGGTGCTGAAGCAAGTTTTTCAAAACGTGAAACATAGTCTTTGCGTTCTTTGATTTCGCGTTTGACTCTCTTTTCAACCGGTTTTCTTTCAACGGGCTGCTCAGCAGGCTTGCTGACAGAAACAAAAACCTCTTCTTTCTTCGGTTCAACCGGTTTCTCAGATTCAATGATCACAGGTTTTTCTTCAACTTCAACGATCTCGACGATTTTCTTGGCTTGCTCAGCTTTTTGAGCTGATTCAGCTTCTCTTGCAAGACGTGCAGCCTCATTTTGAGCGAATCGTATAGCTTCTTGCTCGGCCTGCTTCTCAGCGATTTCTGCTAAGCGAGCTGCCTCATCAGCAGCAGCCTCATCCAATGCTTTTTGCCGTTTTTCAGCTTCTTTTATCTTAAGATCTTCAAGATAATCATTGAAACGTCCCTGCCAGTCGATCCCTTTCTCTTCAATATCAGAGCGGGATTTAATATCGATCTTTAACCCGGTCAAACGGACAGCCAATCGAGCATTTTTGCCTTTTTTACCGATGGCCAGCGATAACTGGTTATCCTCGACAACGACCATCAGACCGCGTCTTTCTTCTGTCGGGAAAACAGCCAAAATCTGAGCCGGGGATAGTGCATTTTTGATAAGCTCCGGAACATTTTCGCTCCACTCAAAAATATCGATCTTCTCCCCTTTTAACTCTTCGATAACCACCTGAACGCGCTGACCGCGCGGACCGATACATGCGCCGATCGGATCGACATCGCTGCGTTTAGAAGCAACAGCCATCTTCGTACGTTCTCCCGGTTCACGGGCAATCGCTTTGATCTCTACGATGCCCTGATAAATTTCCGGCACTTCACGCTCAAACAGACGTTTGACCAGTTTGGCATCGGCACGGGATACCAGCACCTGCGCCCCTTTGGTCTCACGATTGACTTCCGTGATTACAACGCGCATTTTCTGACCTTCGACATAACGTTCATTGGGCATTTGGGCAGCTTTCGGCATCATAGCCAAGGTTTTGCCAAGATTGACCACAATAAATTTTTCTTCAACGGACTCAATCTGACCGATGACCATCTCGTCAAGTTTGTCGATATATTCCTGATAAATTGAGAATTTCTCAGCTTCACGGATTTTTTGCTTCATGACGTTTTTCGCCAGAAGTGCAGCTGCACGGCCCAAATCATCGATCGTTACTTTTTCCTCATAAAGGTCACCGATATTCAGATCAGCGTTGCGGCGTTTGGCCATGTCCAACGAAACTTCCAATTCATCATCTTCCACGGTTTCAACGACCGTGTATTGCTGATAAACACTGACATCGCCGGTATTTTCATCGATATTGACCCGAACCAAAGCATCGGGGATTTCGATATGTTTCCGATAAGCTTTTGCCAATGCATCCTGCAACGCTGATAATATGACTTCTTTAGAAATGTTGCGTTCGCTTTCGATTGCTTTTACAGCAACCAATAACTCTTTTACGTTCATCTTTACTCCTTCATTACAAAGCAACCGCTAAGCGAATAAGCGATATGTTGCTTCTTTCAATGGTTAATTTGCTCTTTTTCTGTTTATTTCGATACTCAACGACAACAATCCCATCCTCAAAACTTAGCAACTCCCCTGTGACTTCCATCATCTTATCCACCGGTTTGTTCAGACGAATGAAAACATATGCGCCAATGACGGCAGAAATTTCCGTATCATTACGTAATTCCCTTTCAGCTCCGGCCGAGCATACTTCCAAATAATATTCAAAAGGGATTAAATCATGATCATCCAAAACTTCGGAAACTTCATTGGATACCAACTGACAGGTATCTAAATCCATGGATCCGTCATCACGCATGATCGCTATTTGAAGTATCCGGTTCTTGCCTTCGTTGATCCATTTGCACTCATAACAGATGACGTTATGCTTGATTAAAATCGGTTCAACTAAAGATCGGACGGAAGAAATTGAAGACATAATACCTCCTTAAACAAACACGAAGGAGTGGTTCTGACCACTCCCTGTTTACTTCGCATGTTTATTCTACTATAAATAACGCTTGAATGCAAGTCATTGTGACTCAGAAGAGTGAAAGCTGATTTTCATCCTGCAGGTCATCCAACACACCCATGATTTCCATTTTGCGAATCTGCGTACCGTTGATCTGTGTACGGTTTTGAAGATCCTCCTTCGATAAAAAGAAACATTGCTCACGGGCATCAACGATCGAGCGGGCGACATTATCCCCAAGTCCGTCGAGTACTTTAAACGGCGGAATTAAGATCCTGGAATCCTTCGGATGTATCATAAATTCATCCGCCAAAGAAAGACGTAAATCAATATTATCAAAGCGATATCCTCGCAAGGTCATCTCCAATGCGACTTCCAGTGTATTGTACAGTTCACGCTCTTTATTGGTTACCTGAAACTTCGTATTGTTGTCGCGCAGCCGCCGGTCAATATCGGTCAGCCGCTGCAAAATGGCCTGACTGCCTTTACGCATGACATCAATATCATATGCATTGCATCGCAAAGAGAAATAAGACACATAATAGGCCAGCGGATGGTACACCTTAAACCAGGCGACGCGCACGGCCATGATGACATAAGCAACGGCATGGGCTTTGGGGAACATATACTTAATCCGCTTACATGAATCGATATACCACGGATCGATTTTATGTTGAAGCATCAGTTCTTCCCACTCAGGTTTTAAACCCTTTCCTTTTCGGACAGACTCCATGATATCGAAAGCCTGTTTAGGCTGAAGTCCGCGCTGAATGAGATAAATCATGATATCATCACGACAACCGATGACATCCGAAAGATGATATCCGTTTAAAATCAGATCCTTTGCATTGTTTAACCAAACATCAGTCCCATGGGATAATCCGGATATACGGACCAAATCTGAAAATGTCTGAGGTCTCGTTATTTTCAGAATTTCACGAACAAACGGCGTACCGAACTCCGGAAGCCCGACAGCACCATTAGATTCCGAATAATTGCGGCTGTCAATGTTTAAAGATGTCAGATCCGAAAATACAGATATGACTTTCGGGTCATTCATCGGAATGGACTTCGGGTCGACACCGGTCACTTTTTCAAGCAGCTTAATCGCTGTTGGATCTACATGTCCCAAAATATCAAGTTTTAGTAAATTATCGTGCAAGTCATTATAGTCGAAGTGTGTCGTTTTCCATTCGGATGTAGGATTATTCGCCGGAAATTGGACGGGAGTAAACTGGTGAATATCGACATCCTTAGGAATGACCACGATACCGCCCGGGTGCTGACCGGTCGTCCGTTTGACACCTTCACACCCCGAAGCAAGACGTATGCGCTGTGCCTGACGCATCGGTATATCTATGCCCTTTTCCTCACAATAGCCGCTGACATAGCCGAAAGCAGTTTTCTGGGCAACCGTTCCGATCGTGCCGGCACGGAACACGTGATCTTCACCGAATAACACTTTTGTGTAAGCGTGTGCTTTTTCCTGATAATCCCCTGAGAAATTCAAATCAATATCCGGAACTTTATCCCCTTCAAAACCTAAAAATGTTTCAAACGGAATATCCTGACCGTCACCATGCATCAGTGAGGAACAATGAGGACAAAACTTGTCCGGAAGATCATAGCCGCTGCTTACCCGGCCGTCAAAGAAAAATTCGCTGTAACTGCATTGCGGGCAGCTGTAATGTGGCGGTAATGGATTTACCTCCGTGATCTCGGCCATCGTAGCAACGAAAGATGATCCTACAGAACCCCGTGAACCGACCAAATAGCCATCTTCAAGAGATTTTTTGACCAATAAATGAGCGATATAGTAAATGACACCGAAACCGTTGGAAATGATTGAAGTCAGTTCTTTAGCCAAACGCTGCTGTACCGGCACCGGCAGCTGACTGCCATACTGCCGATAAGCATTTTTATAACAGACTTCGCTTAGTTTTGCATCCGCTCCTTCAATCGAAGGAGTAAACAGTCCCTTTTGGATCGGGAATACTTCATCAACCTGATTCAGCATCTGACGTGTGTTATCGATAACGATTTGTGAAGCAGTCGTATCATCCAGAAAATCAAAAGCATCCAACATTTCTTGAGTAGTACGCAGATGCTGATCGGGCGAAACGGAGTTCATGCGGCGCTGGGCATTATATATGTACAAAGGGTGACGGATGCCGCCGATACCCTGCGCCTGAATATAAATCTCCCTGAACTGCTTTTGTTCTTTGGTCGCATAATGAACATCACCGGTAGCCAACACCGGAATATTTAGCTCCATAGCTGTATCGATGATATCTTTTAAAATCATGATCAGACGTTTTCTGGAAGCAATCGAATGTTGATCGATCAGCGGCTGGTAGTTGGCAGGCGGCTGAACTTCAATAAAATCATAAAACTTCATTGCATCCATCAGGTTCTGACGGCTTTGATTGGCAGCAATTTCAAAGATTTCTCCATTGTAACAGCTTGAACCGATCAGCAGATTTTGCCGACGGGAAATGATTTCATCACGGATGATCCGCGGTTCAGCCATAAACTCATCTTCATCTTTCTTACTGTTTGCCTTTCCGAAAAAAGCGAGATACTGCGTATGCGAAAGTGTGACCAATTCGAATAAACTTTTTAAACCTGCCTGGTTTTTGGCAATGACATTGACATGATTGCGCATCACGCTCTTAAACGCATCTGCATCCTGAACGCTTTGTAAATCTTCAATTGTTTTACAGTTTTTATCTCTGGCATCTTTTAAAAGATTGACAGCGACCATCCCGACTATCTCTGCATCATAATCAGCCCGGTGAGCCACTTCTTCATCATAAGGAATCGCATAATATCTCGCAACTTTTCCAAGTTTAAACGCTTTTCTGTCTTTGATCAGTGCTCTTGCACAGTCAAGAGTATCGATTACCGTATTTTGCAGAGGATTTCTATTCAAGCGTTTCAAATTTTCATTGATAAAACGGACATCAAAGGCGGCATTGTGCGCGACTAGTACATGATCAGAAAAAAACCTCAAAATTTCAGGCATCAAAACGTCAATCGTTTGTGCTTGCTCAACATGTTCCTGTCTGATATTAGTCTTTTCACTGATAAACAAAGGAATATCGACAGAAGGTTTTACAAAAAACTGAAGCCGGTCGATCACTTCTCCATATCTAAGCTTTACGGCCCCAAACTCAATGATTTCATCATATCGTGATGAAAGACCGGTTGTTTCTAGATCAAAGGCAACGATCGTCATTTCCTCAAGAATCTGACCTCTTGGATTTTCAACGATTCTCAGAATCGGGTCGACCATATTCATTTCGACACCGTATACCATTTTAAACGGCTTATCGGGATACTGTTTCTTTAATCGGCTTACCGTAAACTGTGCTTTGGGAAATGCTTGTGCAACCATATGATCTGTGATGGCTAATCCTTCATGTCCGTAGGCAAACGCTGTTTCAATCAGTGTCTCTACATCACAGACACCATCCATTTCAGACATATTGGAATGTGAATGCCACTCCACTCTTTTAAATTTACTGTGGTCGGCTGCAGCAGTTTTTCTCGGCATAATACTGACTTCATCAGCAATGATGATGACATCTTTGGCATACTGATCATACGTACTGCGTCCTTTGACAACGATAAAGTCACCGATACTCAGCTGATTGAATGATTCTTTTTCCTCCGATTTGCGTGCATACCTCTTGACAGAAATAGAGTCCGTGTCATCTGTAAGGTAAATAAGCTGCATTAACTGTCCGCCATTGGCAATATCACGGCTTTCAACCTGAAATACAGATCCTTCGATCTGGATATCGATCATATTGTCCTGAATGTCATTAATCTTCACCGCAGCATATGTTTTCTTCTTTCGTCTGAAATCCTTGAACTCTTTCTTAGGTTCAACGACTTTCTCTATTGAAACAGGCATATCCACTTCGACAGTCGTTCCGTTTCGTTCGACAAGTTTGCTTCTGATCGGCCAGTGAATTCCGCACAGCTGCAAAAAAGAATTCAAATCTGGCAGAAGACGATCTATATCCTCCTTCTGATGAGTCAACGGACAAAGACAGTCAATCTCATCCTGGCCCATGGCAAGATAAGTGTCATTTAATAAACGTCCGTTAGGTATCAAGCCAGAGTAATAGCGGACATATTGTTCTATTTCTTTGATATGCACAGTTGAAGGTTCACAGATAATCTGTAATTCGACATTGGAGTGTGTCAGTCTGATCAATCCGTCCTGAATCTTTTTCCACGTCAAAAACGGAAGCGGCCGATCATTTTTCAATGCGATTTTCAATATTTTTCGGTTGACTACAAACGTCGGCCGTTCCATGACAGCTTTTTCTACCATCAGTTTTTCTTCTGGTGTCAGACCGATTTGTTCAACTATTTTTTTAAACTGCAATGTTTGCAACTGATTCACATCCTTTGGTTTATATCATATCACTAATTTAGTTATTTTACAGTCTTGACAAGTGAAAGCCGGGGTCATCCGGCTTGTTTACTTCTGAAATACTCGATGATGGATGCTGCTGCTTTTTTACCCGCACCAAGCGCTTCAATGACCGTAGCCGCTCCGGTCACGGCATCGCCGCCGGCATAGACATGATTTAATGATGTCTGCTGATGATCATCCACTTCGATCGTACCCCATTTACCGGTTTTCAGCTCTTTGGTGCTCCGTATCAGAATCGGATTGGGTGAAGTACCGATGGCGACGATGATAGTATCCGTTTCGATTTCAAAAGGTTCATCCATTGTCGGAACCACTTTACAGCGTCCGTCAGGACCGGGTTCCGTAAGTTGCATACGTTGACACAATATCGAATGCACTCGACCGTGTGCATCGGCTAAAATCTTTACCGGTGCAGACAGCAGTTCAAATTTAATGTTTTCTTCGATCGCATGCTCCACTTCTTCCTGACGTGCCGGAAGTTCATTTAGTGAACGTCTGTACACGATTGTCGTATCATATCCCAGGCGTTTGGCACATCGGGCAGCATCCATAGCTACATTGCCGCCACCGATAACGACAACTTTTTTACCGGTAAGTAACGGAGTGTCATACGTGGGCTGGCCTGCTTTCATAAAATTGACGCGGGTCAGAAATTCATTGGCTGAAAATACACCTATAGATCCTTCTCCCTCAATGTTCATAAATGTAGGCAATCCTGCTCCGGTACCCAAAAAAACAGCTTTATATCCCATTTCAAAGAGTTCGTGGCATTCTAAGGTTTTTCCAATGACGATATTGCACTCAAACTCAACACCGAGTTGGCGCAAAAGATCGATTTCTTTATCCACGGTCTTCTTCGGAAGCCGGAACTCCGGAATTCCATATCTCAAAACACCGCCGATATCGTGCCATGCTTCAAATACGGTTACGGCATAGCCGGCTTTTGCACAGTCATAAGCACAGGCAAGTCCGGACGGACCGCTGCCGACAACTGCCACTTTATAAGTCTGATCCAAAGGTTTACCTTCAAGACGGACTTTGGCGTGATCGCCGACATAACGTTCCAAACGTCCGATGGCCACGGACTGATAGCGCTTGGCCATGACACAAGTGCTTTCACACTGGACTTCCTGCGGACAAACCCTTCCGCAAATCGATGGGAAACAGTTAGTCTGGTGAATGATGCTCAAAGCATCATCCAATCTGTCTTCTTTGACAGCCAAGATGAATTTTGGAATATCGACATTGACCGGACAGCTGGCCACACACGGTTTATGCAGACACTGCAGACAACGTTGTGCTTCTGACAGCGCATCTTCGTAAGTGTATCCTAAGGCAACTTCACAAAAATTCGTGCTTCTTACCTCAGCATCAGCAAGCGGCATCGGTGTTTTCAGAGGTTTGATCATTGCTCTTCCTCCTTGGTCAGCTGACATAAATGCTTTTCCTGTTGGACATATGCAGAGTTTCTGAGCATCAGTTCATCAAAATCTACCAGGTGCCCATCAAACTCTGGTCCGTCGACGCAGGCAAATTTATACTCATTGCCGACTTTGACGCGACATCCGCCACACATCCCGGTTCCATCGATCATAATCGGATTCAAGCTGACTACGGTTTTGATTTCATACGGACGTGTCACATTTGCGACTGCTTTCATCATTGCAACAGGTCCGATGGCTATGACCAAATCAATGGAACGATCGTTATTGAGCAGTTCTTTGAGCAAATCGGTCACAAACCCCTTACGATATGCAGAACCATCATCCGTCGTAAAATAAACTTGATCAGCGATATGTTCGATTTCGTCTTTTAAGATAAACAAGTCCTTATTGCGAAAGCCGGCAATAAAACTGACCTGTACTCCCTGTTGTTTCAACGCTTTGGCATGGGGATAGGCTATTGCACATCCGACCCCTCCGCCAATCACAACTGCATGTCTGACTTTTTGATGATGCAAAGGCATGCCCAGAGGACCGACAATATCCAAGACTTCATCCCCTTCATTCAGTCGGTTCAGTTTGATTGTACTGCCTCCGACGATTTGAAAAATGATGCGAATATCACCGTTGATCGGATCTGAATCAGCAATCGTCAGTGGGAAGCGCTCTCCGTGCTGGTCGATGCGAATCATCACAAAGTGCCCTGCCTGTGCTTTTGCTGCGATTCGAGGGGCTTTGATCACCATCGATGCTACTCCTTCATTTAAGAATTCTTTCTTTACAATTTTAGCCATATGGACTCCTTCTAGAATACCTGGATCGAACCTATCGATCGAATGCCCAACTTGTATGTCGAGTTTTCCCCAAACACTTTTTCCATTTCATTGATATAACTGCTTATTTGTTGTTTAGGCACAAAAGCCTGAATCGTCCCAGCCAATCCGCCGCCGTGAACACGATAAGCACCCTCTTTTAAAAACTGCTGACTCAGTGCCAAAGCTACGGCCAACGGCTGATAATCAGTATCTGTCGGCATATATACATTTTGAAGATACATATATGACGACTGACCGGACTCGATGACAAGCCTGAGAAATTCGTTGATATCCCGATTTAACAATGCCCTTTTCTGTAATAAGACCCGTTGGGTCTCATTTAGAAAATGCAAAGCCCGCAAACAGGCGCGATCACCGCACGCAGCTCTCACTTTTGACAGCTGTCGGATCAGCTGAGCAGATGTGATTCGTGATAAGACCGGCTGATTGAAAAAATTCGCAACTTTTTTCATCTCGGCCGGCATCAGACCATAGGCATCAGACAGATTCTCATGTGAACCGCCAGTATCGGTGAGACAAAGCACATAACCGAATTCGTCAAGATCAAGATTGATCTTTTCAACGATCGGAGATTTGGGGTCGTGGAAATCGATGAAGACGAATCCGCCTACAGCACTAGTCATCTGATCCATCAAACCGCATGATTTTTTGAAGTATGTATTTTCAGCAGTCTGCCCAATCATAGCCAAGGTTTGTGGGTCTACGATCTGTTCATTAAAAAGTCCGGAAAGGATTTGGCCGATCAGCACTTCAAAGGCGGCTGACGAGGATATACCTGAACCAGGCAGAACTTGTGAATCAATGACTGCATTGAATCCGCCGATATTGTACCCTTTCCTAGAAAATTCGGCACATATCCCGCGAATCAGTGCTTCACTTCGATGGATTTCTTCTTCACGTATGCCTAAGTCAGTGATATCGATTGGATCAATAAAATAACCTTGTGAGCGGATATGAATCAGATGCGAATCATTTTTGGCTGCCACAGCAATCGTATCGAGATTTACAGCTGCAGCCAAGACTCGCCCCCACTGATGATCGGTATGATTACCACCGATTTCCGATCTCCCCGGCGCACTGAATCCCAAAATATCTGTCTGCCCGAACACAGATTCAAATTTTCCGATCAAAGAAAGCCAGCGGTTTTGGGAGATGTCTGACTGAGCACCGACTGTCAGTTTGCTAAATAACTCATTAAATTCACCGTCTATGATGGATTTCCGCACTCGCGTTATGTTCATATTATCCCTCGATTCTTTGAAATTCGAAGACTGTCTGATGTTTCTGAATCTGACCTGCCTGGATGATCGGAGCTATTGTCTGATTGAAATTGATGCTGTTTGGTACATATTGTGTTTCAAAACAGATGCCTGAATGATGATGATACGGTAGTCCTTCACTTCCGATGTCAGTGCCATCCAGATAGTTTGCAGAGTATACATGCATTCCCGGTTTATCGGTGTATATCAGCATTCGGGTGTCCTTATTTGACAATATTGCTGCTAAGCGTATTCCAGCAGATTTTATGTCAAAATGATGATCGAGACCGCGCGCCATCAGAATCTGAGGATGCGTACTTTGTAAGCATTCACCAATTCTTTTATCAGATGTAAAATCAAAAGGTGTTGATTTTACACTAAACGGCTGATTGTATGTACAGCCGAACTCATCAACCGGATACACCTGGTCAGAAAGGATCTTCAGCCGATGGTTAAGTATCGATAGCTTATCGTCATCAAGATTGAAGTAAGTATGATTGGTAAGATTAGCCAATGTCGTCCTGTCACTTTGACAGACGGTTTCAATTATTACTTTGTTTTCCTGTAGTGTATAGATGATTTCGACCATCAGATTTCCGGGATAACCTTCTTCGCCATGTGGACTGATACGTGTGCAGCGGATACAATTCTCAGTTACAAAGCAATCAAACTCTTTTTTATCAAAACCCTGAAATCCGCCATGCAGATGGTTGGGCCCGTTGTTTACTGCCAGCTGATAAGCATTGCTTTCCAGTATAAAACGGCCAGATGCGATCCGGTTGGATACCCGGCCGATGGTCGCTCCGATGTATTTATCTGATGACTTATATCTCTCCGGTTTGTCAAAATTCAATACCATCTCGCGATTGATGGTTTTATCCAGAATTGATACAAGTGTCGCACCATAGGAGATCACTGAGATTTTCATTAATGAATTCTCAATTGTATGACTATGTGGAATCATCATCGTACCATCTTATCAAAAGCATTTCTCGCAGCTTCCTGCTCAGCTTTTTTCTTACTCAGTCCCCGGCCTCTGCCTAAAACGATCTCATCCAGTTTCACGACGACCTCAAACTCCGGACGATTTGAAGGGCCTGCCATCTTCACAACTTCATATACCACGGTTTTTCGGGTATCAGATTGAACGACTTCCTGAAGCCGGGTCTTGTAGTCCGTATTTTTTATGTTTTCGATGTTCTGAAGCTGTGGTGTGATTACTTTCATAAGAATGATATTTACGGCATTTTCAGAGCACTGTAAAAACAAAGCACCTAAAAAGGCTTCGAATAAATTGGCCAGATTTGAATCACGGTCTCTTCCGCCAGTCTTCTCTTCACCGACTCCCAACTTCAGATATTTGGGAAGCTGAAGCTGACGCGCGTAAGCAGCCAAAGACGTCTCATTGACTAGATGAGCACGCAAGGTTGTCATTTGACCCTCTGGCAACGGCGGCTCTATCATAAACAGCTGATGCGAAACCCATTGCTGTAAAACCGCATCTCCCATAAATTCCAACCGTTCGTTATGATTCTTAGCACTTTTATTTTCATTGACAAATGAAGTATGTATGAACGCTTGTTCGATATATCCCTCAACCGCACATTCGATTCCCATCCTTTTCAAATAGGCGGCAATACTCATACCAGATTCCCCTTGATCTTATCGACAACTTTTCCTTCAGCTAAACGATAGGCCTGTCTGATGGCATTGTAAAACGCCTCTTGATTGCTTGAACCGTGAGCTTTGATGATAACATGATTCAATCCCGCCAGCAATGCTCCGCCATACTTCTGATAATTGAGCTTATCCTTCATAACCGTCAGTTCTTTTTTAATCAGATAACCGCCGATAAATGTCAGCCAATTGGTTTTTATGACCTCTTTAATCATCTGATTGAAAGCGACAACCGTTCCTTCAACCGATTTAA
The DNA here is from genome assembly GCA_036677505.1 of Erysipelotrichaceae bacterium. Taxonomy (GTDB): domain Bacteria; phylum Bacillota_I; class Bacilli_A; order Erysipelotrichales; family Erysipelotrichaceae; genus UBA2227. The sequence continues at coordinate 15,937 of JAVBWK010000026.1, read as the reverse complement.
GTGCAATATTACCGCTGAAACCATCCGCTACCAGAACATCAACCACTCCGTTCAACACATCACGTCCCTCAATATTGCCATAAAAATTAATATTACTCATGGTCCTTAGTTTGCTTACAGCATCCTTATGAACCATATCACCCTTTTTATCTTCAGAACCGATATTCAATAATCCAACGGTCGGTCGCTCGATATTTTTGGTCGCTTGAGCGTAAGCAGTGCCTAATATTGCGAACTGACACAGCTGATCGCTGGAATTCTCGGAGTTTGCTCCCATATCGAGAAGAACAGTCGAGGTTGAGACCGTGTTGGGAATATCTGCTAAAAAAGCCGGCCGTTCAATGCCTGGAATCATTTTTGAAATCATGACCCCGCATGATAAAAGTGCAGCGGAGGAACCGGCACTTACGACTGCGTCATTGAGGTCTTGTGTGCAGTCACTTATGGCTTTGACCATGCTGGCATCCGGATGACGCTTCACGGCTAAAGGACCGGCATCCATGGTCAAAACAAATGTCGTCGGTACTTTGCTGATCCGGGGATGCTCGATTTCATCAATATCTTCTTGACTCCCATAAATAACCAACTCAACATCATGTTCACTGACAAAGCGTAAGCAAGCTTTCAATAGCTCCTGAGGGCCCAGATCTGACCCCATGACATCAACACCGATTTTCATAAACCACCCTCCTGATAGTACATATTATACACTAATCGACTCCATGAATTACATCATTGTTTGACTCGAGATTCATTTTCACAAACGCTTCATATTCAGGGTACTGCTGATTTTCGAAAATAAATCTCGCATCCTCTTTTGCTGATAACAAGATATTTTGATCCGCCAGAATGTCTCCTAAGATAAAGTGAGGAAGCCCGCTTTGCCTTTTGCCCAGCAAATCTCCCGGACCGCGCAAGGACAAATCTTTGATCGCAATTTCAAATCCGTCCTGACTGTTTACCAATGTCTGCAGTCTTGCATGACTTTCCTCATCCTTCTGCGAGCTTAGCAAGTAACAAACCCCCTGTTTGTCCGAGCGGCCGATCCGGCCGCGCAGCTGATGAAGCTGTGACAGACCGAAGCGGTGTGCATCATATATCACCATGATATTAGCATTTTCGACATGAACCCCAACTTCAATGACCGTCGTGGTTATCAGCATATCCATGGCACCTTCACGAAAATCTGCCATGACTTGTTCTTTCTTATCTGCGGACAATTGCCCATGAAGCATAGCCATTCTGACCTGATTCCCGATCGATTTCTGTAACGATCGATAAATATCCGATACATTTCGCATCGCAGAGGCATCGCTTTCCTCAATTGCCGGACAAACGACATACACTTGATTCCCACGCTTGATTTCCGACAGTAACGTGTCCAATATCGAACGGATACTGTTCTCCTCAATCAGAACTGTGCGCACCTTCTTTCTGCCCTGAGGCATTGTAGCAATGGTTGATACATCCATATCCGCAAAAAGTGCAGCCGCAAGCGTTCTTGGGATCGGAGTGGCACTCATCGTCAAAACATCAACATCCTTTCCTTTTTCTATCAGGGCACGGCGCTGCTGTACTCCAAACCGATGCTGTTCATCGGTGATAACCAGCCCCAGATGTTTAAAATTTACTCCGCCTTGAAATAGTGCGTGAGTACCGACGATCATATCCACAGATCCATCCATTAAACCTTTTAAAATCCTGTTTTTTTCAGACATACTCAGCGATGAGGTCAGACCTTCAATGCACAGATTTTCATCTTTAAACATACGGCTGAGTGAAAGGACGTGCTGACTGACCAAGATCTCAGTAGGTGCCATCATCGCTGCCTGATAACCGGATAGAACGGTTGCAAACATAGCTACCGCTCCTACGACCGTTTTTCCCGATCCGACATCTCCCTGAAGCAAACGCATCATGGGTCTCTCTGACATTAAGTCATTAAGAACATCGCCGATGGCCATTTTCTGATCATCAGTCAGCCGAAATGGCAAACGATTGCAGAAACGCTCAACTTTGGACCGGTCAAATACCTTAGATGCCTTAGTTTCAATAAAAGTACTTTTGCTTTTAAGCAACAACGACATTTGAAAACGTAGAAATTCCTCATACTTTAACGTTCGGGATGCTTCACTCACATCCTGCAAAGAAGCAGGTATATGCAGTTTCCTCAAAGCTTCGGCACGATGCAGCAAGCGATATTTTTTAATCAATGATAAAGGAATAATGTCGTAAATCTGATTCTGATATCTGATTAGAATCTTTTGTATAATCTTGCGGATATCGGATTGTCTGATGCCTTCTTTAAGTGAGTATACGGGATAAACTCCCTCGATTTGCACAAGCGGTTTTAAATAGATATTCGTTGCGGTGATCCGCCCTTTACCTTCAAAACGTCCGATGACCGTTGCACGCTGTTGGGCAGACGCAGAGAACCAGGCACGGTTAAACACAGACACCGTGTAACAATCGTTGTCTGTGCAAAGCGTAAAACGGGTAACACTGCGGTTGCGCTGATATCGGACTGTTGATACTGCTGAGGTAATGATGCCTTCGATCGTGACATTGGTATTTGGAAGCATCTTTGTTTCATCCGTTGCTTTGATGATATCATAGCGAAACGGGTACATACGCAAAACATCATCAATATCACTGACTTCATACATTTGCAAGATTTCCCATTGACGCGAGGTCAAATCACTTTTCTTCATGCTACCCCTTGCTAAAAAAGGGCATCTGCCCTTTTATTCTACGCCGAAGATAAAGGAATACACCGGTTGTCTGCCTAGATGTACCTCGACTTCGGCTCTGAAATTCTCTCTCAGATACGTTGTAACCTGCTCAATTTCCTGTTCGCTGGCATCTTCACCGGCAATCACCGTGACGATTTCCGAGTTATTATCGAGCAATTGATCCAGCATCCGACAGGCAGCTTCGACTTTGTCCGGAATGCTGACGACAATATGTTTTTCTACGATCCCCATATAATCATTGGCTTTTATTTCTTTGCCGTCTATGGCCGTATCTTTTATCGCATAAGTAACCTGTCCGGTTTTGACATGTGCGATTGCAGCATTCATCTCCTCCAAGTTGCTGTCAACATCGACTTCCGGATTGAACATAATGCAGGCACTCAAACCCTGAGGAATGGTTTTTGATATCAATACATGAACATCCAAATCTTCACAAATGGATTCGGCCTGCTGAGCAGCGAGAATGATATTGGAATTGTTCGGCAAAACGATGATATGTTCGGCATTGAGCGAGCGAATGGCAGCAACAAAATCCTCAGTTGAAGGATTCATCGTCTGGCCGCCATTAATGACGACATCTGCACGGAGATCTTCAAACATCGTTTTAATACCGTCACCGGCACCTACCGCAATGATTCCATACTTTTTACGTGGCTTTTCAGTGATGCCGTGTCCGTGAGAATGTTCAAGAATCGCCGCATGCTGCTCTTGCATATTTTCGATTTTAAGTTTAACAAATTCACCAAACCGCTGGGCCAAGTTCAGCGCATCTCCTGGGGTCAGAGTGTGTATATGAACTTTGACCAGATCATCATCCTGAACGACGACGATGGAATCGCCCATCCGGGCAAGATCGCGTTTCATTTTATCTTCTGAAAAGAAATCCATTTTTTCATGGTCAAGACGCAGCACAAACTCTGTGCAATATCCGAACTCCTCATTTGCCAGATCCAATTGAGCGCTGGTATGAGTCTCCATGTTGGCCATCAGTTCGACCGGTTTTCCGATCAAGGCATAACGGAACCCTTCAAAAATAACGACCAGTCCGGCACCGCCGCTGTCAACGACACCCACTTCTTTGAGCACCGGAAGCAGTTCAGGCGTATTTTGTAACGATACATGTGCCTCTTTAATCAATATGTCCATAAATTCAATGATCGACATATCCGGTTTCTTTTCAACGGACTTTGAAGCGTTCGCAGCACTTTCGCGAAGCACAGTTAAAATCGTGCCTTCGACCGGACGCATAACTGCTTTATAAGCAACCTCGCTTCCGCGAATGAATGCCGCAGCCATTTGCTTGGCACTGATCTCATTAAACTGTTCCACGCTTTGGAAAAATCCGCGAAAAATCTGCGATAAAATGACGCCAGAATTACCGCGGGCTCCCATCAGCAGACCTTTGGACAAGATCTTGGCGATATCACCCAAGTGTTCACTGTGAGCTGTCAAAACATCTTTCACCCCTGCGGAAAAAGTCAGATGCATGTTGGTGCCGGTATCTCCATCCGGTACCGGGAATACGTTTAGAGCATCGATTTCATGATGGCGGTTGGATAAATAATTCGCACCGCTGTCAAGCATCTGCTTAAACTGTTTGCCTGTTAATGTATTCATATCCGCTCCGTCAACCGATAACTTTCACACCTTGGACAAAAACATTGATTTTATCAAAATCCTGTTCCAAGGTTTTTTCTAGCATGTACTTCACTTTCTTTTGTACTTCCGCAACGACTTCCGTGATTTTCACGCCAAAACTGATCACAATGTAAAGGTCAAGTTCGTAACCGTTATCTGTTTTACGAACGACTACGCCACGAGTGTAGTTTTCTTTTTTTAATAATTCAGCCAAGCCGTCTTTCAGTATTTTTTGTGAAGCCATACCGACGACGCCATAGCATTCAGAGACAACGCCACCGGCTAAAGTAGCGATTGCTTCCTCGGAGATATTGATGTTACCCAAATTCGTTGTTCTCTCAATTCCCATAAGTATCCTCCTTAAGTTGCAGAGTTATTATAACAGATATTCTTTGTTCGTCAAAGTACTTGATTACTCCCCCTGACACGGACGACTGCTGTAAGCACGATGCAAAGCATCAAAGTATATACATTTATTTGCAGGGTTGATCTGACTGACAATCAGTTTATACTCATTGATCAAATCCAATCCTGCATAATCCGTAAATATCTGATTTCCGTCTGACATGATCAGCCGTATCATCTGTTGATCATATGTCGTCGGATTCTGATGAATTTCCGAAATAAATAGCATGATGCTGTCATCCACAGCCGCAAATGCATCGACCAGTCTTTTCTGAACTTCATCATCTTCAAATCCTGTTATGATCGAAGCTGTCGCGATCCAGTCCAACTGGCTTTCCTTTAGAGGAATCAGTTCTCCCGACTGAAGAAGCAATGAAATCCTGTCCGTGACTTTGTAACCCAAAATACGATGTTCGGTCACCTCTATGGTCACCTGATTGCCTTCTTTCAGTACATTTGCCTGACTGACCCACGGAGACGCTGATACACGCTTTCTGACGCTGTTTTTCGATGTAAGCCATATACGGTCACCTAACCTAATTTCACTCAAAGAAATGACTTCCTGGTCGTCTATATGCACATTACCGACGACACTGATCGTTTTGACACGAAGCAGATCCGACTGATCGATAGCATATAATGCAAACGAAAAAGCCAGCAAGAGCAAAACAAAAATCAGCCGCCGGACATAAATGCTGATGAGCCGGCGCTGCTTTCGATTTTTACGGTCCTTGATCGCCTGGGTTACAGCTTTGATTGAAGCTGTATCTTCGTAGGGTTCCAATTGAACATCTCCACTTCTGTCTGTAAACGTACTTTCGTTTTTTCTTCCACTTTTCTGATGATCAGATCCATCAGTTCTCTGACATCTTCGGCAGAAGCCTGTTGAACATTGATGATAAAATTACAGTGCTTCACGGAAACCTGAGCCCCGCCAATGGACAAACCGCGTAAACCCGCCTGCTCGATCAGTGACCAGGCACTGACTGACTCCGGGTTTCTGAAAATACTTCCGGCACTGGGATAATCCAGTGGCTGACTTTCCATTCGCCGAATTTTACGCTGCTCCATCAAAATCCAAATGTCCTGTTCATCACAAATTTTAAGCGCAAAATCGATGGCCAGAATGATCCAATGCCTGTTTTTGTGAAAAACAGATGAGCGATAGGCAAATTCACACTCACTGCCGCTGATCCAACGAAATTCCGAACCGTTGAATATAAGCACCCGTGATACACTGTCCTTCATCGAAGATTTATATGCACCGGCATTATTAAAAACACAGCCTCCGACCGTCGCCGGAATACCACTGGCCCATTCCAATCCCGACAGTCTGTTTTTAGCTGCAAATACACTTAATGCGATCATCGAACTTCCTGCTTCTGCAATCAGATTTGTACCGTCCACATACCAATGGTTCAAAGTTCTGTCTAAACGGATGATCACGCCATCGAAATCATCATCACTGCAAAGCAGATTGGAACCTTTGCCGATGATCTTATAAGGAGCATTACTTTTTTCTAAAAAACGTATCAGTTGCGCTAACGCAAACATGTTTCGCGGATAACTGACATAGGCGGCCTTTCCGCCGATCCGAAAAGTTGTCATATCTTTAAGCTGCTTCCCGATCTCTACCTGACCGAAAACTTCCAATTGCTCCAAAAATTTCTCATTACTTGTCAAATTCATGAACCCACCCAACCATTCTGTCTAGAGCATCCGGTATTCCCAGAGTTTTGGCAGCCAATGCCATATTCAATCGTAACTGATCATCATTAAGGATCTTTTCAGCTGTTTGAAATAGAATTTCTTCATCCAAGTCTTTTTCCTCGATGCATACACTGGCTCCTTGTGAGGCCAAGGCCATCGCATTGTGCAGCTGATGATTGTTAGGTACATACGGCGATGGAACGATGATGGATGCCACCCCTTTAGCCAGCATCTCTGCTGCCGTCGTCGCACCGCCTCTGACGATCAGCAGATCGATTTGAGATAACAGACTCACCTGGTCAGCAAAATCGACCACTTTGACATTTTCAACCGGTTGAATATCCCGGACAAATTCGGCAAAATATTTGCGGCCGGTCGCTATGATATACTGATGGCTGCTTGATGAAGCCTTAATAATAAATTTCTTCAGAATCTCGTTGACACTGACGGAACCGAGTGAACCCATCACGATCAGTGCTGTCTTTTTCTGCTCATCCAGACCGAGTTTTGAAATCAGATGATCGCTGGTATGATTTCTGAAAGCTACAGTCGCCCTCGGATTTCCGATCAATCGGACATCTTTATGATTAAACTCTTTGACAGACGCCGGATAACATACTGCGATCCCATCCGCAAAACGGCTTAAAAACCGGTTAGCCTTACCGACAATCGCATTTTGCTCATGAAGCAGCACACAGATACCACGCAATTTAGCTGCCAAAACGACCGGTACGGTCACATATCCGCCAAAACCGACCACTAAATCCGGCTGATGTTGTTTAAGTATATGGTACGCTTTAAATACAGCGCTGATCTGCTGAAACAAAACCCGAATATTCGAAAGAGCACTTCTGCTTAACTCTTTCGATTCTATCATATAAAATGTAAAGCCGGCTTTTGGTATCTCGGTGGCTTCCATCTTATCTTTGTTACCGATAAAAAAGACATCCATTGATGCCGCCGAACATGCATCGGCCAAAGCAATTGCCGGGAAAATATGCCCGCCACTGCCACCTGCTGTCATACAAACTTTCATAAACGACCTCCGCTTGTATTATATCATAATTATTTTGGCGTAATTATGATAAAATTGTGTTAACAATGAGGTCTGATATGAAAATACGATGTTTGATACTTGATCACGATGATACGGTCGTACAGAGCAGTAAAACGATCCACTACCCTGCATTTCTCGAAACCATAAGTATTTTGCGTCCCGATCTGACACCGCCGACGTATCATGAGTACACATCATACTGCTTTGATCCCGGATTTGTCCGGATGTGTACTGAGATATACCAGTTTGATGATGCCGAAATGAAACTGGAGTACGCCATTTGGAAAAAGCATACGATGTCAACGATCCCGACATTGTATCCTAAGATCGACGAGCTCATCCGTCAATTTAAGAATTTGGACGGAATCATCGCCGTCGTATCTCATTCAGAAAGCAAAGAGATCCGCAGAGACTATATTCACCACTTCGGTTTTGAGCCGGATCTCGTATTTGGCTGGGATCAGCCCGATCATATGCGAAAACCGCAAGCCGGTCCGGCCGAGCACATACTGGCTAAGTACCGACTGAATCCGCAGCAATGTCTGATGGTTGATGACATGAAACTCGGACTGATCATGTCGAAACAGCTCAACATACCCTTCGCTGCGGCCGGATGGTCGATAGAAAGCAAAGAAATCCAAGATTTTTTCCGCAGTGAAGCTGATTTCTACTTTGATGATATTGCACAGCTTACTGATCATGTATTAAAAAAATAGCGCAATGCGCTATTTGTTTGTATATGAATTAAGATACTCCTGATAAAAGGCATAACCGCCGGCCGCATTATATACATCCGCAAAACCATGATGACGCAGGATCTGTTCAGCAAGATAACCGCGGAGTCCGACAGCACAATAGATGACGATCGTTGCTGATTTGTCCAGCTCATTGAGTCTCGTCCTCAAATATGGCAAAGGAATATTGACAGCATCGGCAATCATACCCTCTTCAAGTTCCTCTTCATCCCGAACATCCAGTTTGATGGCATCCATATGCATCAGTGCAGCAGGAAAAACCGGGCGGGTTTTACCGATAAGAACATTTTCGCCCACATACCCTGCCATATTGACCGGATCTTTTGCAGAACCGAAAGGCGGAGCGTAAGCCAGTTCAAAATCCTGTAGATCAGTGACTTTCATTCGGTAACGAATGGCTATGGCAAGGGAATCTATCCGCTTGTCTACACCTTCTTCACCGATGATCTGAGCTCCTAACAGGGTACCGTCATCGGGTGTGAAGTAGATTTTGATGAACATGCGCTTTGCATCCGGATAATAGGATGCATGATGGTTACTGACAGACAGCGATGTCAGAAACGGCTTGTTCTGCATTTGCAGCGACCGCTCGTTTTCACCGGTCACGGCCACAACCCTTTCAAAAACTTTCGCAATAGCTGTCCCCTGTGATCCCTTGTAAGTCACGGATTTCCCGGCGATGGCATCGGCAACGATGCGCGCCTGTTTATTGGCCGGAGATGCAAGGGGGATGACAGTTGAGACATTCGATACGATGTGTTTGACCGCAGCGGCGTCACCCAAGGCAAAGACATCGGCAATATTCGTTCTGCCTTGCGAATCAGTAAGTATCTCTTTTCTGGCTCCCAAAGCAATCCCGCTGTCCGTAAGAAATCCGGTTTCAGGTGAAACTCCGATGCTAAGGATGACCAAATCCGCAGAAATCTGTTCGCCGGTATGTAAGATGACATGGCGCTGAGTGAATGCAACAGCCTTGCTGTTGAGATACAGACTGACACCCCGTTCACGGATGTGATTATGCAAAATCGATGCCATATCGTCATCAAGCGTATTGACGACATGCGATGCGGCCTCAACGATCGTCGTCTGGATGTTGAGCTGATGAAGATTTTCAGCCATTTCCAAACCGATATACCCGCCGCCGATGACAACTGCCTGTTTTACCCGGTTTTTATTGATGAACTGTTTGATGTTTAATGTGTCTCGAACATTTCTCAGGGTGAAAATATGTGGTAAATCGATGCCAGGCAAGGGAAACACAACCGGTTTTGCTCCGGGCGATAATACCAGAATATCATATGACTCTGTGTAATTTCGGTCGTTGGTGACCTCTTTGACGAACAATGTCTTAGTTTGAGTATCTACCCTTATGACTTCGGTTAAGACGCGCACATCGACGTTAAAGCGGTCCTTAAAGCTCTCTGGTGTCTGAAGATACAACTCTTCTTCATCAGTGATGACATCACCGATATAATAAGGGAGTCCGCAGTTGGCATAGGAGATATGTTCCCCTTTTTCAAACATGATGATCGTATGATTCTCATCGTGTCTGCGCAAACGTGCTGCGACTCCGGCTCCTCCGGCTACTCCGCCGACGATACAGATTTTCATTGTCCGCTCTCCGTTTCATAGGGCCAGTCGATGATGCCGCCCATATCATAAATTTTTGTGTACCCCATTTCGATGAGAATATCCGCGGCCTGTTTACTGCGATTGCCGCTGCGACAGTAAATGATGATTTTTGCATCTTTATCCGCAAGTTTATCTCCGACAACTTCCCGCAATGTATCCAACGGGATTAAAAGTGCATCCGGGATACGGATTTCCTGATATTCCTGCAGAGTACGCACATCCAAGAGAATTACGGATGATTCGTTTAACAGCATATCTCTTCCTTGCTGTGCACTGATTTTTTTATAAGAAGATGCCGTGCATCCTGTCATTATCAAAAATAGGATCAATATGGCGATGAAACTTTTTTTCCTGTTCATCTTGTGATACCATAAGACCAGGAAGCAATACCTCCGATATCATGAATATCCGTATATCCCAATTGTTTCAGAATCCTGGTGGCAGCGGCACTGCGAGAACCGCTGTAACATATGACAAACAGCTTTTTACTTTTGTCAGGGACTTTCTTTGTAATCTGTACTTCGAGCTGATCCAGGGGAACATTGATACTCTTGGCAATTTTCCCTTCTTTGAACTCTTGGGGGGTACGGACATCGATCACTAAAATGGACGGATCGGCTTTTAACATCTGATAAGCATCTGACTGACTCAAACGTTGACTTGATTTGAAAAAATTGAACATGATATCCCTCTTTCTGAAAGGAGTTTTATGGCTTGAAAACTCAAGAAAACCTGATTGCGACTTATTTTCCGGTCACATCGAACTGTAGCGGAGAGCATAATCAGCTGATTCGAAATACGGCTCTGATTAAACGCTTTCGCAAAGATGAAACGATCCTGCATGGCGGTAAAGCCTGTTCCGGTTTGGTTGCGATCATCAGCGGACAGCTGCGGGCATACATCGAATCTGCATCCGGTAAACAGGTAACCCTGTATCGGTTATACAATTACGATGTGTGTGTGATGAGTGCAGCCTGCTTATTGAGAAACATCCAATTTGACATTCACCTGAGTGCTCAAAGTGATACGACTGTTTTGATCATACCCACCGCTACGATTGAACTGATCAATCCGGTTAATCCGGTCTTCCGTCAGTATACCCTCGATTTGCTCACTCAGCGTTTTTCCGATGTCATGTGGACCATGGAACAGATAGCCTTTTCACCGATGCCTGCCAGAATCGCCCGATTCATTATTGATTCAGCCAATCAGCAGGATGGTCTGACGGCATGGCTGACTCACGATGCCATCGCTAAAGAGCTGGGCAGTGCAAGAGAAGTCATTACCCGCATTTTGAAGTATTTACAATCGGAAGGTTTCATCCGGTTAAGCCGCGGGAAAATAACGATCACGGATTTTGCTAAACTCGAAGGACTGACCCGGCAATTATCGGACTAAATCCAAAATGATTTGCTTGTTGGCAAAACCGATGCGACGCCTGTATTCCTTGCCGCCTTTAAATGCGATAATCGTCGGAATGCTGTTAACCTCAAACTGTCGGGCAAGCATCGGATGAGCATCCACATCCAATTTTGCGATTTTGATATCGTTTTGCTGATAGGCGATTTCCTCTAGTATCGGTGATACCATTTTGCATGGTCCGCACCAATCGGCATAGAAATCAACGATGACCGGCCGGTCGCTACGAATGACCTCTTCACTGAAATTGTCTTCGGTTAAATATGTGATTCTCATAATTCCTCCTTATCCTATCTAAGTCTACACAAACCAAAAGCAGGTGTCTGTGACAATATCACACATTCACCTGCTTTTTTTACAACTCAAATAATGGCTCATTGTAAGAAAGTTTAAGATGTTCATACGCTTTGACCGTAGCGACCCGTCCGCGTGCCGTCCGGTTGATAAATCCGATCTGAATCAGATACGGTTCATAGACATCTTCCAAAGTCATCGGCTCCTCCGAGATACTGATGGCCAAGGCATCCAATCCGACGGGTCCACCTTTAAATCGTTCGATGATCCCGCGCAAGTAACGGATGTCTACTTCATCAAGTCCCAAACCGTCAACTTTCAAGCGTTCCAAGGCCATCTTCGTGATTTCCAGGTTGATCTCATTGTTATTATACACCTGAGCAAAATCTCTGACCCTTCGAAACAGCCGGTTAGCTATCCGGGGAGTCCCGCGTGATCGCATCGCAATCTCACCGATGGCATCCGGTTCTATCTTTGTTTCCAGTACCCGGGAAGTACGGGCAACGATTTGTGAAAGTTCATTTAAAGAATAGTATTCAAGTTTAGAAACGATGCCGAACCGGTCCCGCAGCGGAGCGGTAAGATCTCCGGCCCGGGTCGTTGCACCTACCAAAGTGAAAGGCGGCAGATCAAGTCGGATCGAACGTGTAGAAGCATCTTTGCCTACGACGATATCGATGCAGTAATCTTCCATCGCCGGATATAAAACTTCCTCTACGATTTTAGGTAATCGGTGGATCTCATCGATGAATAGAACATCCCCAGGTTCCAATGCACTTAAAATCGCGGCCAAATCACCGCCACGCTCGATGCTCGGTCCGCTGGTAATACGTATATTGGTATGCATTTCGTTCGACAAGATATGGGCGAGTGTCGTTTTTCCCAGTCCGGGCGGCCCGTATAATAGTACATGGTCCAGTGCTTCATTGCGGGCTTTGGCAGCATGAATAAACACACGCAAATTTTCTTTCAGTGAAGTCTGACCTACGTATTCATTTAGTTGAGTCGGTCGTAAGGAAGCTTCTTCATCGGTTGCGGTCCACTCACCGCTTAACATACGATCCATCAGATGCCTCCTTTTCGTTTAAGCAGAAACTGCAATCCGGCTTTAACACATTCATCCACACTGTTGAGATTCAGTGTGATCAGGTATTTTTCGATTCCGGCCAGTTCGCTTGTTTTGTATCCCAATGCTTTCAATGCCGCAATCGCATCCTGAATTTCAACAGATGCCTTCACATCTTTCTTCTCACTCTCAACCAGTTTTCCCTTTAAATCCAACACGATTTGCGATGCAGTCTTTGCACCGATACCAGGCATGGTTTTAAGAAATGTGACATCCTGAGACTCGATCGCAGTTATGATTTTCAGATATGAAGATGCCGTAAGCATGTTTAAGGCTGTTTTCGGTCCCAATCCTTTGACCGAAATCAGCTGTTCAAAAAAACTAAGTTCATCCATGGTCAAAAATCCGTACAGACTGATTTCATCCTCACGGATATGCTGATATGTATACAAAAGAACTTCACTGTTTAAACTGAGAGTCTCCGGACGGGGAAATCCAATCCGATAGCCTACGCCTTGTGTGTCTAAAATGACCCAATCCGCGCCAAATGCGTGCACCCTGCCTCTTATAAATGCAATCATGTTATCACCTTGCCTTATTATATCATACTAAAACATAAAAAAAGATATCCCGCAGGATATCTATTCGACATATACAAAGGTTATGTCCATCAACGCAATGATGTCACCGTCTTTTGCGCCTGCTTTGCGTAAAGCATCATCAACTCCCCACATGCGCATGACTTTAGAAAAACGGATAAGCTCTTCTTCGGTGTTCAGATGCGTCTGAAGATAGCGCTTTTCAATGGCTTCGCCATACAAACGCCACTGATGATCACCGACCCGTTCAATCTCAAATGCCGGCCGTTCCGCTTCAAACTTATAGATGATCCTATCTTCATCCGGTTCACTCAGAGAGAAGTTTTCCGTTTCATCCAACAGGTCCGCAACTTTGTAGAGCACGGCATCCAATCCTTCGCGGATCAGTGTAACGGCTTCAAAAACCAAAAGATCCGGATAAGCTCTCTTAAAACGTTTCAAATTTTCTTCCGCATGATCCAGATCCATCTTGTTGGCAACGACAACTTGAGGTCTTTCAAGCAGACGATACTGATACTGTCCGAGTTCTTCGTTGATGATCCGATAATCCTCAACCGGATCCCGTCCATCCTGAGCACCCATGTCAACTACGTGTATGATGACCCGGCATCGTTCGATATGACGCAAAAACTGATGTCCGAGCCCTTTTCCCTGATGAGCACCCTCAATCAGTCCCGGCAAATCTGCCAGGACAAAGGAACGTCCGTCATTGACACCGACTACACCGAGATTAGGTACGATCGTCGTAAAATGATAATCGGCGATCTCAGGTCGGGCTGCACTGACGACGGATAAAAATGTCGACTTGCCGACCGACGGAAATCCGACCAGACCGGCATCTGCCAGCAGTTTAAGTTCAACCTGAATTTCCTTCTCTTCCCCCGGTTCCCCTTTTTCACAGAAATCAGGAGCCGGATTACGGCTGGTCGCAAAATGCCAGTTACCGCGTCCGCCGCGTCCGCCTTTGGCAATGACAGCTCTTTGACCCGGGTGAACCAAATCGGCGATCACGGTGCCGGTCGAAAGATCCTTGACGATCGTTCCTTGCGGAACTGCCAAAACATTGTCTTCGCCTCGGGCACCGGTCATTTTCTTCGTTTTTCCGTTATAACCGTTTTCAGCGTTCAAGTGCTTTTTATAATGCAAGTCCAATAGCGTGGACTTGTGAGTATCCACTACAAAAATGATGTTGCCGCCGTTGCCACCATCACCACCGTAAGGTCCGCCCAAGGGGACATATTTTTCTCTTCTGAAAGACACGATACCATTGCCCCCGGTACCGGCTTTGATCTTAAGTTTGACGCGATCGATAAACATACTGCTCACTCCTTTAAAAAAATCCCTTTTGGGGATTTTTATGCGTTTGGATATACTGAAACTTTCGTTTTATTGCGACCTAAGCGCTCGAATTTTACGATGCCGTCCGTCAATGCAAACAGCGTATCATCCCCGCCTCTGCCCACATTGGTTCCAGGGTGGATTTTAGTACCACGTTGGCGATATAAAATCGAACCGGCAAACGTAAACTGCCCGTCGGACTTCTTGGCGCCTAAACGTTTCGACTGGGAATCACGTCCGTTACGTGTTGAACCGACACCCTTTTTCGATGCAAACAACTGAATGTCTAATACATATTTCATGGCCTTACACCTCCTGTTTCTTGATTTGAATGTATTTGGAATATGAATGCTCTACCGTTTCCAGCTGGTATAGCATAGTTTTTAGAATGTTTTGCTGAGGTTCATTGATCGTGATCACATCGATCTCGATACGATTTTCACTCAGGCTTTCACTGACCGAACCTTTTACCATCTGATCAAGGGAATTGAGTCCGCCAACACCGATCGCACTGACAGCCGCACAAACCAAATCTTTACCTTTATCAGCAAACTCGGCATGGCCGCTGATGCTCATATGGGTAATCGTTTCATCTTTGGTTTTCTTGATGTGCACCCTTATCATAAGATTAGGCCTCGATGGTTTCGACAGTCAGTTTTGTATACGGTTGACGATGACCTTGTTTGCGGCGGGTAGAACCTTTTTTCGGCTTGTATTTCACAATGATGATCTTTTTAGCCTTGCCTTGTTTTTCAACTTTAGCGGTTACCTTGGCTCCCTTGACATAGGGAGTCCCTACCTTGGTCGTGCGGTTGGAATAAATCAATACGTTGTCGAATGTTACGACATCTCCCTCGGCAACATCCAGTTTCTCAACGAAAATGGTTTGGCCGACTTCGACTTTTAATTGCTTTCCACCGGTTTCGATTACTGCGTACATTACGTGCACCTCCTTCATTTTAATTCTCAGACTCGCCTCTTTAGGTGGATTTCTCACTTAAACCCAAACAAGTGCGGTTGCAGTCACTAGGACGTACAACTTCGTCAGTTTAACACAAGCAAAAGCGTTCGTCAATCAGAACAAACGTTTCGCTTATATATTATACTTGAAAGTTCTATTTTTGTATACAATCAATTTCCCGTAATTCTGACCTGCATGTAGAGTTACAATTGATGTGAGACTTAATGAGTAAAAATAGAAAAGCGAATGGAATCCTGTAAAATAGAGTTACCACACTTTATAGAAAGGATCCAATCGCATGACTATTATA
>JAVBWK010000025.1:0-44434 GCA_036677505.1 Erysipelotrichaceae bacterium | reverse complement strand
TTTTGGTTCGTTTTCGTTATCATTAGCGAGCCCTCTTGATACTTCTATTTTATCATCAGGTTCTTCGTGTTCAAAATACAAAAAAACTGCCGACTTACTTTGTCGACAGTCTGAGAGATGCAAGCATCTCTTTTTTCTTGCTTTTTGAAACATTGGATATCATGAAATTATATTTACAAGTATAATAATAACGGGGTGATCCATATGAATATAACATTCAGAAATTATAAGCTGCTCCCTGATTTTGCTAAGGTCAGCGATTTTTTGCATGACAATTATGACACGGTTTTGAGAAATAATTATTTACTGAAGCCTTTTTGGGAGTATGCTCACACCCATCCGGCTTTCAATCACAAACTGACCCATCGATTCGGTTTATGGGAAGATCAGGGTGAAATCGTAGCGGTTGCCTGCTATGAAATGGATTTGGGTGAATGTCTGATTTGTGTCGCAAAAGGGTATGAGTTTCTTTATGATACGACGATTGACTACACATTCGAAAATCTCAGTGTGTCAAATGACGGAAAACAAACGGTATCGATATGGACGACAGATGCGAATCAAACGATGATTGGCGCATTGCAACATCATGGTTTTAGTCAGATTCATCAGGAAGCCATCACGATCTATGACTATCAACAAGGATTTGATATACCATCTTTACCGGAAGGATTCAAAGCCATCTGTCTTGATGATGAGAATGATTTTAATAAAATCAATGACTGCCTGTGGAAAGGGTTTGATCACGGTGATCAACCGGATGACGATATCGACTGTCGCAGACTCATGCAATCCGGCCCCAATTTTCGAAAAGATCTTACAACTGTAATCAAAGCCCCTGATGGTGAATATGCCTGCTTTGCGGGAATGTGGGTGGACAATGATTATGCCTATCTTGAACCGCTGGCTACCGTCCCGGCATATCGCAAGCTGGGTTTGGCCAAAGCAGCACTGATGATTTCGATGAAGAAGACAATATCTGAAGGAGCTAAAATCTGTTATGGCGGTTCAGTTGGCTTTTACGAAAAAATCGGATTTAAAACGGTCGGTTATCGGCTTCTTTTCAGAAAAACATTGGCGAATTAATTGGGATTGATTATTAATAATTGTTCATGTATAATAGTAAACACTGTTATACGGAGAAAATTATGAATAAAAAAGGTTTCACACTTATCGAACTGGTTATTGTCATGGCGATTATTTCAATTTTGTCCTATCTGATCATGCCATCGATTGCATCCGCTCTGCAAAATGGAAATAATACTGCGGACGAATCTAACTTGCAGGTCTTGAATTCAACCACATCTTTTTTGCGCTCGACGATGGGTAACAACGATCCTTTCGAAGATCCATCAAAGTCTTCGGAAGAACTGATGGATGTACTGGTCAATAAGAAACTGCTTCCTAACAAGCTTGCCCCATTAGCTCCGGGCAAGAAGTTCGCTTGGTTTGCGGATCAAGGCAAATGGGATTACAGCGATGCGACCTTTGAAGATGAAGACGATGATGATAACGAAGTAATCACTGATCCGGATGATGAAGATACGGATCCTGATATTGATGATGAAGAACCTGTGACGGGACCGCAACCGTATAAAAGCGGCAATGCATACAAAGCCGACGATGAAGTAATCTATAATGGCAGTCTATATAAAGCGCGCAAAGACACAACTTCTGTACCTGGTACATTGGGCGGCGATTGGCAGGAAATCACCGCTGAATATCGTAATTTCAATTTATATTCGACCGGTGATGAAGTAATTTTTGATGGTAAAACCTTTATTGCCAGATCAACGACATTTAATGAAATTCCGGGGATCCTTGGTTCGCCTTGGCAGGAAGTCACTGCTGAATGGCGAAACTTCAATATATATCAAAAAGATGATATCGTGGTATATAAAGGAATGAGATATCGTGCCAAGCAATATCGGGATGCAGGAGCAGATACGCAACCGACAAATCCGAAATTCTGGCAGCCGCTGAAATAAGGAAGTAACGAAAGACAGATGGAAACATCTGTTTTTATGTTCTTAAGGGCATAGCCTGATATTCGTTCGTCATAAATTATCGAATTATGTCGGATGATTCCCCGACCAATCATTGTTTGAGGGGACTATAAATGGTAAAATGATAGTAGTAACAGGTTACAGCATTTAATTGTGCAGAAATCGCAGACAAAAATGTGATATTCCCTAAACTAATCACATACCACATAGGCTGTAACGATTACATTTGACAAAGTGATCGTTTCATACACAGTATCAGGCATACGATCAGCTGTAAAATATCATCCGTCATCGAATACCGCTGATCATACAGAAAGGCAGGTCATGCGATCGAGTAAAACAAGAGTTACCGAATAGTTTAGGTAAATGAGTTTTGTGTGCACAAAAACCAATGAGGAGGTAGTATGAGTAAAGTAAAAGTTTCGGTCGTAAAATGCGATCATCTGGATGGGAATGCATCATTTATCGGAGGTAAATTTGTCCGTTATGATGCTGATGTAGAAAAAATCAAAAAGACCGTGGCTAAGGCGGTAGAACTTGCCATCGGTTCATGTGATGCGATCATCAAAGAAGGACAAACCGTACTGATCAAACCGAACCTGGCTTTCCAAGCTCCGGCAGAAAGCCATGCGGTCGTCGATCCTCGTGTTATTGAAGCTGTCGTTGCCTATTTTAAAGAAAATTCAAAAGCAAAAGAAGTCTGGGTCGGAGACAACCCATCCTTAGGACAGCATGTCGGACGTGCCAAACCGGCTTTCGCAGCCTCAGGCATGGAAGAAGCCGCCAAACGGGGCGGAGCAGACAAAGTCATCTATTTTGATGAAACCGACGTGGTGCTGATGGATATTCCGGGAGCCAAAGTATTTAAGAAAGCTGCCGTATTTAAACCGTTGCTCGATGCAGATGTCGTTATCAATCTTCCAAAGATGAAAGTTCATTTGGCCGGCACAGTAACCCTAGGCTTGAAGAACTGGAACGGTATTATTCCAAACTATCATCCGGATGCTCAGCAACAAGGGGCTCACCGCATTGAACTCGGTCAGAAAATGGCTGATTTGCTCAGAGTCAGAAAAGCGGATCTGACGATTTATGATGCAATCATCGGTATGGAAGGGCAAGGCCCTCATGCCGGTACTCCGATTGAAATGAACCTGATTTTGGCTGCCGAAGACACTGTTGCCGGTGACTCCGTTGCAGCTGCCATCATGGGATTTGAACCGATGGAAATCCCGGCCGTACGCTGTGCCGGAACCGACGGATTGGGCGAACTTGATTTGAATAAGATTACGGTCGTCGGCGAATCGATTGCCTCTGTCAAGAAATTCTTCAAACGTCCAAACGGTGATCCGATCGGCATGTACAACGGTCTGACATGCGCCATGCAACAAACCTGCCCGGGATGCTATGTCAACGTCCGCGGTGCTTTGGACTCCTTCGCAAACAGCGGCATCGTTATGAAAGACTTCTTAAAAGCTGCCGGTGAAGTCGTCGTTATTGCCGGCGGTGTGCCGGATTTTGATCCGAAAGATGCGAAAGACAAGAACGTATTTGTCTGCGGCGATTGCTGGGAAAAATTCGAATCTGCCGATAAAGTACGTGAAGCAGCCAAGATGGCTAAGTCCGTCACTTACTATCCCGGATGCGCTCCGGTTTACATCTTCGCTCAACTCAATGGCGATCTTCAGAAATTAGCCAGAGAAAGTGCCAAATAGACAAAAGTATCAAACGAAAGAGAGGATGACTGAGTTCAGTCATCCTCATCCTTACAATATCAGCCATAAGGAGAAAACATGCCGCCTGACATCCAAGTTATCGATCTGAAGCACATGGGTTACAGACAGGCCTTTGCCATTCAGGAAATGATTTATCACAAATGCGATGAAAACCGTTGTCCCGATACGATCATCTTTCAGGAAAATGATCCGGTGATCACATTGGGCAGAGGAAGTGATCCATCGCATTTGCTGACAGATAAAGAGACACTTGAACAGCTGAACATCGAAGTCGTGGCGGTTGATAGAGGCGGCGATATCACTTACCACGGTCCCGGACAGTTGGTCATATCCGTACTAATTCATATCCGAAGATATTCTATGACCGTCCATCAGTATCTGCGCAACCTTGAAGAAATCGTCATTCGGATACTGGCAGAGTTTGGGATAGCAGCGGGTCGTATTGAAGGAAAAAGCGGCGTGTGGGTCGATAACAAAAAAGTAGCAGCGACCGGAATTTCGGTAACCCATGGAATAACCCGTCATGGGATTGCTATCAATGTTCACCCGGATCTGTCTCATTTTGATCATATCATTCCTTGCGGTATCCGGGATAAAGAGGTAACCTCATTAAAAGCCTTAGGTATAGAACATGCAGACATAAACGAAATCAAACGATTGTTCATCAGAGAATTCAATAAAATTTTCAATACGGTCATCGTTGAGCCGGTTGAAATCAAAGGAGATATCACATATGAAAATTGAAGTCAGAGTCCCGCTGTTTGCGGAAGGGGCAACTAAGATCAAAATCCGTCAGTGGTTGGCCGAAATCGGAGATGAAATCAAAGCCGGTGATGATCTGATTGAAGCGATGACCGATAAGATATCGATCATGATCGAAGCTCCGGCAAGCGGAATCTTAGTTGAGAAACTGGTCGAAGAAGATCAGACCGTTCTGGTCGATCAGGTGGTAGCCGTTCTTTCGGACGGGAAAGCGGATTGATGTATGGATCACATCCACGAAAATCAAGTGATTGTCATTACCGGTGCGGCTCAAGGCATCGGTCTGACGATTGCGAAATATCTTAATCAACGCGGTGCGATGCTGGCCATTGCCGATATCAATGCGCAGGCAGCCATCCAAGCCGTAGAAACTCTGCCCATCCAAAACAGCATTGCTATTGCCTGTGATGTGACTTCGGAATCATCGGTTCAGGCTATGGCGGACATCGTTTTGGAAAAGTTCGGCAGAGTCGATATCCTGATCAATAATGCCGGATACTTTCCGGTCAGACTGTTTTCCGATATGAGTTTTGCTGAGTGGTACAAAGTCATCGATATCAATCTCAACGGAACATTTTTAGTCAGTAAGGCCATCTATCCGATCATGATCAAACAGCGGCATGGAAAAATCATTAACATGGCCTCGGTATCCGGTCGGGTCGGTGGGTTTGGATTTACCCATTACTCCGCTTCCAAAGCCGCAGTTATCGGTCTGACGAAAGCATTGGCGAAGGAAGCAGGTTCTTTGGGCATTACGGTCAATGCCATTGCTCCGGGCGTCATCGAAACGGAAACGACCAAGAATGTATTTCCGGCGTTTTCACTGAAGGAATATACCCGCAGCGTTCCTTTGCAGCGGCTTGGGACCGAATCTGACTTACAGGGTGTCGTATCCTTTTTATGTTCATCCGGAAGTGATTACATGACCGGGCAAGTGATAACCGTCGATGGCGGCTATACGATGATCTGATCAATGAAGACAGCCTATTTTAACTGCAGTCACGGAATCAGCGGTAATCGGATCATCGCTGCTTTATTGGATGCCGGATATCCCTACCAAGACCTGATTTGCACCATCCGACAGTTATTACCCAGTGAGACATTTGAACTTGATTACAGGAAAATACCTTTTGATTCGCAACAGGTTACTTTTTTTGATGTGATTTTACCCGAATATGATCCGAATCTCAGTGTTGATCAGCGTCCCAAACGCTCGTTAAGCGATATCATCACTTTAATTGAAAAAAGTACTTTGCATGAAAGGATAAAAAAATCCAGTATCGCAACATTTCACCGGCTGGCTATAGCGGAAGCCGATGCTCACCGATGCGATATTGAGGACATTGATTTCCATGAACGCGGAGCCATGGATACCATCATCGATATCGTCGGTTCGATGGCCGGGCTTCATTATTTCAATGTGGGCAGGGTCATATCCTCACCGCTGAATGTCGGCTTTGGAACGATAAGCTATCGCTATGGAACACTGCCGATCCCGGCACCGGCAACCCAGCGGCTGCTTAAGGATGTACCGACCTTCACCAATCAGTCTGGCGGTGAACTGGTCACTCCGACCGGAGCAGCCATACTGACAACGATATGTGATGATTATTCCGACAATATGAACAATCTTTCTTGGATTAACGGATTTGGCTTAGGAAAAACCGATCAGGAATTTGATGAATGCCTGATTATTTCCATCGAAAAATAAGTAATGTAAAAGAAAGGAAACATTATGCGTAAAACAACCATCAGAGAGATTACCTTGGCCGGTTTTTTCATCGCTATCGGACTGATATTGCCGATGGCCTTCCATGTTTTTGGTCCCGGAACCACGTTTTTACCGATGCACATTCCTGTATTGATTGCCGGATTCTCACTTAGTCTGCCATTTGCCTTGCTGGTCGGAATATTGACTCCGTTACTAAGTTCAGTTCTTACCGGAATGCCATTGATATTCCCGGTGCTGCCATTTATGATTTTTGAACTTTCGGCCTATGCCGTCGGTGCATCTTTGCTGTATCGGTCACTGAAATGGAATGTCTATGCTACGCTGATCACGACGATGATCCTCGGTCGGATCGCCGCAATGATCACGGTATGGGCACTGGTCAATTATACGACCGCCAAACTACCTGATCCGATCGTATTTATTACCGGAGCAGTCACAGTCGGAATCCCGGGTATCGCGATTCAGCTGTTGCTGATCCCGCCGATCGTCATGTTACTCAGACATCGTAAACTCATATAAAAAATGACGGAATCCGTCATTTTTACTTGTTTGCCATCAGCTGTGCAATTTTATGTAACAGTGCCTGATATCCTTGATGAGCATCTTCAATGTGGATCACGGTCTGTTCCATCGGACACATTCCGTTTCTTTCATTATTGATGATATAGGGCACGGTTTTATCGTAACTGAAATCAATGGTTTGATTCGAAAGAAATTCTAAGGCATTCTCACTGATCATCGGTGTATACAGCCGTTTTATTTTGGCAACGACCATCAGCATGGCCGCGGCCTTTCCGACAACCTTATCAGCGACCACCGCATCGGCTAGCAGTTCAGGACATTCTCTGAGCCACTTAATCCATGGACGGACTCCTTTGAGATTTGAGGTCAGCACCTGATCTCCCTTACTCAAGACACACACGATATCATCTTTGTTCAGCAAATGCTTCATTTCTTCGATATTCATCGGATAACCTCACCGTCTATGGTTTTATTATAGAATATTTGATTTACTTCTTCAATCCGCCAATGTCTAAGCATTTTCCCATTTCTTGAAGATCAGCGAAACATTATGACCGCCAAAACCGAGATTGTTGCACATGGCATAACGTATATCCGACATTCTGGCCGTATTTGCGATGATGTCAAGTTCAAATCCGGCATCGGGAAGTAAAAGGTTGATCGTTGCCGGAAGAATCCCGGTTTGCAAAGCTTTGACACAGAAAATCGACTCCACGGCTCCGCAGGCCCCCAGTAAATGACCGATGTGAGACTTGGTAGAAGATACAGGGACCCCATAAGGGCCAAATACCTGTCTGAGCGCTGCAGCTTCTGTTTTATCGTTTAACGGCGTGGAAGTACCGTGAGCATTGACATAGCCGATATCAGAGACAGAAATTCCAGCCTGAGTTAACGCACGATTCATCGCTTTTACGACCCCGGCTCCATCTTCACTGGGAGCGGTCATATGAAAGGCATCGCAAGCACTTCCGTAACCGACGATTTCTGCCAATATGGCAGCATTTCGCCTTTGAGCATGTTCCAACTCCTCGATGATCACGGCTCCGGCGCCTTCACCCATGACAAAACCTGAGCGTTCAATATCAAAAGGGATCGATGCCCGCTTTGGATCATCGCCCTCATGCAACGCCCGCATCGCCATAAATCCGCCGACTCCCAACGGGGTGACGGATGCTTCACTGGCTCCGGCAATCATGACATCCTGATCGCCATGACGGATACGCATAAATGCTTCGCCGATCGAACTGGTCCCGGCTGCACAGCCGGTCACCACACAGCTGCACTCGCCCATCGCCTGATGGTCGATCGCCACGATGCCGGCGGCCAGATTGACCAAGGTCATCGGGATAAAAAACGGCGAAACCCGATGAATGCCCTTTGAGATCATCGTCTCACTTGCTTTTTCAAAAGAACTGATACCGCCGATACCGGTAGACATGATCACGCCGAATCGGTCATGATTGAACTCAGCACCTTTTAGTCTGGCGCTGTTGATTGCCAGTTTCGAAGCAACCCGGGCAAATTTGATATATCGATCATTGAATTTCAGTTCACGATCTGAGAAGCAATCATCAAAATCCGTCTGAGTCACTTCGGCTGCCAGTTTCACACGAAATGGCGAAGTATCAAAAGAAATGATCGGTCGGATCGCGCAGTCTCCGTCAATGATCTTCTGATAGACCTCATCAACATCTTTTCCTAAGGGAGTAACCAATCCCATGCCGGTGATCACGACTCGTCGCATACTGTTCCTCCTGCCTCTATGACTCCGATATTTCTGAATTTTTTATAACGATGCTTAAGCAGCTCATCGGTCGGCATAACTATCAGTTTATTCAACCAGCGTTGAATTTCTCTGCGACACTGCATAGCTACGGCAGTTAAATCTATATGAGAACCGATTGCTGACTCTTCGATGATTGAATCTGCAATATTCAGATTTTGCAGATCGGCAGCGGTAAGCTTGATGATTTCAGCAGCCAAAGGAGCTTTGCTTTCATCTTTCCATAAGATACTGGCGAATCCTTCGGGGGATAAGACCGAGTATATGGCATTTTCCAGCATTAGGATCGCATCAGCCACGCTGAGCGCTAATGCACCGCCGCTGCCACCTTCGGAAAGCACCAAAGCAATGACCGGAACCTTCAGTGATGCAAATGTCTGAAGACACTGGGCAATGGCCGTTGCCTGACCACGCTGTTCTGCACCGATACCCGGATATGCTCCGGGAGTATCGATCAGCGTGATGATCGGTCGGTTAAATTTTTCAGCCTGTTTTGCCAGACGCATCGCCTTGCGATATCCCTCAGGATGCATCATGCCAAAATTCCTGTATAGATTTTCCGCAGTGTTTCTGCCTTTGCACTGTGCCAGCACGGTGACAGGTTGTCCTTCAAAATAACCGAATCCACCAATCAAAGCCGGATCATCCCCAAATACGCGATCACCCTTGCATTCGATAAACCCATCAATCAGTAATGGTAAAAAGTCGATGGCTTTAGGCCGGTCAGGATGTCGGGCGATCAGTATGCGATCCCATGCATTTTGCTTATCCACGAAAGTTCCTCCGATGCAGTTTCAGACAGTCCGCCAACACCGACTTCAGATTGCTGCGATCAACGATCATATCCAGACACCCGTGATCCAGTACATATTCGGCCCGCTGAAACTCCGGCGGCAGGGTTTCTTTGATCGTTTTCTCAATGACTCTTCGTCCCGCAAAACCGATGATTGCCTGAGGTTCACTGATCAGTATATCCCCAAGCATCGCAAAACTTGCGGTCACTCCGCCGGTCGTCGGATCGGTAAGCACCGAAATAAACAATCCGCCGTCTTCATCAAAGCGCTGCAGTGCGGAAGCGGTTTTTGCCATCTGCATCAGCGATATGATACCTTCTTGCATGCGCGCTCCGCCGGATGCACTCACGATGATCAAAGCGGTTTGCATATCTTTCGCAGTTTCGATCAGTCGCGTGATTTTATCTCCGACTACATGACCCATGCTTCCCATCATAAAAGAAGCATCCAAAACGCCGATACAAACGGGTTCACCATGGATATTTCCGATTCCGCAGATCACTGCTTCATCATGACCGCTCTGCACTCTGGCTTCAGATATTTTCTGTGCATAACCCGGGAAGTCCGTATACTTAACACTTTGAACATGCGCATCAAATTCGGTGAATGTATCCGCATCGATCAGAGTTGAGATCCGCGTCATGGCCGGGATACGGAAATGATAACGGCAGTACGGACAGACATACTGATGTTCGATCTGCTGTGAAAGAGTCAGTGACTGATGACATTCCGGACACTGCAGTGATGATGAGCGATCGGCATCCAGCTGATCTTTCCATTGATGATAGACAAATGCAAACAGTTTGCTTGTATAGCTGCCCTGAATAAATCCGGGCTGACGGATCAAATATCGCAAAAAACTTAGATTTGTTGATATGCCTTCGATAGAAATCTGATCAAGTGCCTGACTCAATTTGCTCACAGCCTGCTCTCGGGTGTGACCCCAGGCAATGACTTTGGCGAGTAATGAATCATAATGAGCAGGGATCACAACACCTGCAAACAAAGCCGTATCGATTCGGACATGATCGAGAGAGGGGAGTGTAAGGGCGCTAATATTCCCAACCTCCGGTATAAAATCTTTGGCGGGATTTTGTGCATTGATCCGACATTCGATTGCATGTCCGTGATTTGTGATCAACTCCGGCTTTATGCGAAGCGGTTCTCCCATCGCTGATAAAAACTGTTGCTCGACGATATCAAAATCTAAGATCACTTCAGTGAGCGGATGCTCTACCTGAATACGCGGATTGATCTCCATGAAATAAGCCCGATCGTGCTCATCGATCAGAAATTCAATGGTGGATATATTATCAAGAAACAGATGTCTGGCTATAGCATAAGCATCGCGAAGGATCTGCTGATACAGCAGGGCAGGGATTGACCGAAACGGAGCTTCCTCGATGAATTTCTGATGGTTCAGCTGTATCGTACAGTTTCGAGTCGAGGCACAAACGATGTTCTGATGCCTGTCTGCCAGTATCTGAACTTCAAAGTGCCGGCTGTCGGCGATATATTTTTCCATATAAAAGCCCCGACTGCCATCGGACGGAAGAATCGCCAACGCTTCTTTCAGTGATTGCGCAGATTCAATGATTCTGATGCCGCGACCGCCGCCGCCAATCGAAGGTTTCAATATGACCGGATAGCCCAGCTCAAGGGCATAAGGTAATGCTTCTTCAAAGGAATCAAATGTCTGTCCGATTCCCGGGATGACCGATATACCGAGGGAAGAAACGATGTTTTTAAGTTCTTGTTTGTTTTGAATGTTCTTCAATACGCTCGAACTGACTCCGACAAACGTCAGCCCGCAGTCCTCGACTTTTCTGGCAAAGTCTGCACTCTCACTTAAAAAACCGTAACCTACAGTGATGGCATCGCAATGGGTGAGTAAGGCAGCCTCACACAGCTGATCCATGTTCATATAGCTTTGTGCCGGTGCATCCGGACCGACGCAGACCGACTCATCTGCCAGTTGCACGGCCAGAGTGTTTTTATCGCACAGTGAATGGGCAATGACCGTTGAGATCCCCATGTTCTTACATGTGCGAAGAATGCGAACAGCTATTTCACCGCGATTGGCGATGAGGCATTTCTTAATCATCGCAGCGGATGGCGATCAGGGGCTGGTGATATTCGACCATCTGACCGTCCTGAACTTGAATCTGCTCGATGATTCCTTTGACCGGTGATTTGATTTCATTATAAATTTTCATGGATTCAATGATACACACGGCCTCACCTTTCATTACCCGCTGGTTGATTTCAATCAGCGGTGTTGACTGGTGTGATGATTGGATATAGAAAGTGCCGACAAGTGGGGAGTGTATCCAAACCAGCTCTTTCTCACAGATTGACTGACTTGAATGGTTTATGACAGTTTCTTCTATCTCCTGTGATTTCTGCATAACCATCCGGCCATGCTTAAAAGTAATCTCCAGCCGGATCAATGTTGAATGATCGAAAGCTTCGATGATTTTCCGGATTTTCTTAGCTTTCACAAAAAACCTCCCACTTTAGGATTAAGGATTTACTTCTGATTCAATCAAGGCTAAGACATCGCCGAACGTTTTCAGTCCTTTGAGTTTTGAATCATCCAGCCGGATATCAAATTCATTCTCGACTTCCATGATAAGTTCAAGGATCGTCAGTGAATCCAACAACAGATCCTCTTTCAGACGTGCATCAAAGGTAAAACGGTCTTCACTGATCTGAGTAACTTCGCAACATGCCTTACGGATTTTTTCGATCATGATTGCCCCCTGGTTCGCTGATGATTATGATTTATTCTTTATTTCTTGGTTACATTGTAGTATGTTTGCGCCGGCATTTCAATGACTCCCGGTAATTTACCGGTGAAACAGAAATTAGTATAATTTTTCATTAACGACATGAAAGTTATGTGTTATGATAGGGTCGGAAAAATGTTTTTCAAAACGGAGGTGAATATCGTGCGCAAATGGCTGATCTGGATGACCGTAATCATTGCCTTTATTTGGATAACGGCCGATTTTCCATCTCCATGGACCTCTCAGGTTTCACTTTCTAAAAGCAGTCTGCTTGAATTTTCATCCGTGACATGTGATTCATCAGCCACAGCTGAAATTGATGCATCATGTATATATATATCAGAATTTCCGGAAAGCCTCATTCAAAACCAGACATTTGAGATAAAAGTCATCGATCCTCAGGGACATCGATTGCTTTTTGGACTGTCCTTTTCCAGTTCAAGTCCGCAAATCGCTTCCGTTGATGCTGATGGATGGATTAAGGCTAACTCCTCAGGAGTGACCCAGATAACCATTTCCCACAGCTCCGGTTTCAGTGAGTCCTATATTCTCAACGTCGAACCTAAAAGTACGACTGTCATTCAACAAGTCCGGCTTTCGGTTTTGAATTCGCGAAAAACGATCGTTCAGGGAGAAAGTTTCTCAATCGATTTAAAGATCACTCCATTATCCTTGTCATCCAAAGTCAGATTTTCATCATCAGATGCAAGTATTGCTTCGATCGATCAGAATGGGTTGATCAAAGCTTTATCCCCGGGGAAAACGGTCATCAAAGCTTTCGTAGACGGAGTCATTGCTTCATTTACGCTGGAAGTAACCAAGAAAAATGAAATTATCAGATTACAGTCACTGAGTATCGTATCGGCATCGACAACCATGGAAATGACGACAAGTCAGATATTGTCGATCAAAAAATCTCCGGCAGACGCCAATGAGCCGATTGAGTATATCAGCAGTGACCCAAAAGTTCTGACAGTTTCTTCCGCCGGCCGTATAAACGCACTAGCCATCGGAACGGCGACGGTCACCGTCAGAAATCTGTCAGGTACCGTATCCGCAAAAGTCACGATTAAAGTCGTGGAGTGTCTGGATATCGACCGACTGATCAGGGATGTATTCAGAATGACCAATCAAGAAAGAATCAATGCCGGACTGCCGGCACTGACCTATAATCCGGTTTTGGAAAAAGGGGCGTTGATCCGCGCTGCTGAAATCATCCAAAGTTTTTCGCATACGCGTCCCGACGGTACGAAGTTTTATACGGTATTCGAAGGTTTGTATGATTATCGTATGATCGGCGAAAATCTAGCAGCCGGATTCACTTCGGCATCGTCTGTTATCAGCGGTTGGATGAGTTCTGAAGGTCATCGGGCCAATATTTTGAAAGAAGATTATACAGAGATAGGAATAGGAATTAAGAAGGACAGTGAGGGCAGGCTGTACTGGGTACAGATTTTCGGTACCCCAAAATAATCATGACTGACAAAGATCCATACCGTCAGCTGATCAATCGTACGATCGAACTGGTGAAGACCGTTTCCGTTGTAAATAGCAAACAAGAGAAGAACCTGGCTGACCAGATTTTTTCGGTTTTGTCAGAAATAAAGTATTTCAAAAAATATCCTCAATATTTAATGAAATGTCCGGTCGATGGTGATGCTTTTGACCGATATTCCATCCTGGCCTTGATCAGACATCCTCGCAATACAGAAACGGTTTTGGGTATCGGTCACTTCGATACTGTAGGTATTGAGGACTACGGGCACTTAACACCGCTGTCGACTCAGCCTGAGATGCTTAAGCAAGCCATTTCAACGATGAATCTCGATCAGGATATATTGAAGGATGCTGCTGATCCTGATTATCTGTTCGGTCGGGGAGCTTTGGATATGAAAAGCGGGGTAGCGATCTGGATGACGTTGCTTGAGCAGTTAAGTGATGGCGGACATGATAAAAATCTGCTGGTGGCTTTTGTCTGTGATGAAGAAGGTAACTCCAAAGGCATGATCGATGCCTTGGGGATGATTCACAAGATGATTGAGATGTATGATCTGACTATTGCAGCTGCGATCGATACCGACTATACATCACCACAATATCCATCGGATGACCGTCGCTTTATTTACGGAGGAACGATCGGAAAAATCCTTGTACAGTTTTTGTGTATCGGTAAAGAAACGCATGCCGGGGATCCTTTTGCCGGAATCGACGCCAACCATATGGTCAGTGCTTTGATTGATGAAATCAATATGAACCCGGCTTATTGCGATTGTAATGATGGCAATGTCACGGTTCCGCCGATCACTCTTTCAATCAACGATGATAAAGCGGAGTACTCCGTTCAGACCGCCAAAATCTCTTCCGTATCATTTAATATCACGACCAACGGAACTTCAGTGGCTAAGTGGGAAGAGAAGATGTCGAAAGCTGCCGGAAAAGCATTCCGGAAGGTGCTTGACAGACTCAATCAGAGTTATAAAGCCTATGGTCAGATGAAAGGTATTGAAACATCTGATTTGCCATGGAAAGTCAATGTCAGCAGTTTTTCTTATAAGGACGATGTTTCTTTGAAGATTGGTTTGGATGAAGATGAACGGGACTTCGCCACCCGGTGGGTAAAAGAGCAGGCTCTATGCGATCCGACCCCGAGAATCATTCTGTATCTGTCGATGCCTTATTATCCGCATCATTCTTTTGATCTGCATGATGTGAAGCACCGTCGGTTTATAGAAGAAATTCAACGGTATGCACCGACGTATACGTATGTTCCAAATTATCCTTATATCTCGGATTTGAGTTTCATCCGACAGCCCAACCCGGAAGATATCGCCGATTTGCATCGTTTGATTCCCGGATATGATCAGGTCTGCCGGATCGACTGGTCCGTTTTGGATTTGCTTGATATACCGATCATCAATATCGGTCCGTGGGGAAAAGATGCACACAAATTCACAGAACGCGTTTATGTACCATCCGTCATTGAAGTGTATCAGATATTGAGTGATTATCTTCGGAGCGAATTTTCATCAAATTTGTGAAAAAAGTGACTATACAATCATATCAGCAATGATAAAATAGATTTGGCAGGTGAAATCAATGTTTACAAACATTATCAGCAACTTCGTAGTTAATATTGCCATCCTGATGATCATCGGATATCTGATGCCGCGTGCGTCATTTTTCAGAAAAACGATTTTCGAGCATCAGAAGAAAACGTGGGAAAAGATCCTTCTGGGATTGATTTTCGGCTCGATCGGCATTCTGGCAACCTACACCGGAATCAGAATCAACGGCGCAATCGTTAACACCCGGGTCATCGGCGTCATCGCCGGCGGACTTTTGGGTGGTCCGGTGATCGGCACAATAGCCGGTCTGACAGCCGGGATCCACCGCTATGCCATCGATATCAACGGTTTTACCGGATTGGCCTGTGCCATTTCAACGATCATCGAAGGTCTGATCGGCGGGTTTATGTACAAGCGGGTGCGCTCAAGCAACAACAAGTATCGAATCATCTTCACGACGACATTTATCGCCGAGATCATTCAGATGGTCATCATCCTGCTGATTGCCCGTCCGTTTGCGGATGCGGTAGAACTCGTTAAAATCATAGCCGTGCCGATGATTTTATTAAATTCGATCGGTATTGTCATTTTCTTGGAAAGCATGTACTCTGTTCAGCGCTCATTGGACCAGCATTCTGCTGTACATATGAAACTGGCTTTTGACCTTGCTCAGATGTGTCTGCCTTACTTGCGCAAAGGGATCAATCATATCGAAAGTATGGCGGAAAGTGCAAAAATCATTTATAAAAATATCGATGCCACTTCGGTTTTGATTACTAATACAGAGAAAGTACTGGCCAATGCCGGAGAGAAAATTGAGGATCTGCCGCAATTTCCGGTCATCTTTCATTATGAATTTCAGCGGTGTATGGGTAAGAAAAAAACGGTCATTCTCCATGAAGATGATTTGAAAAAATATCAGATGAACGACACGTTCAAACGGGTGCTGATCGCACCGCTGACGCGAAGCGATCTTGTCATCGGTACCATTGCTATATGTGACCGTAAGTTTAAGGAAAAGCTCGAAGCAGACCGGGAATTTATCAATGGGCTAAGCAGTCTGTTTTCATCACAGCTGGAACTTTCGGAAATTGATTATCAGAAGAAATTACTGGAAAAGGCCGAGTTGCGGGCACTTCAGTATCAGATCAATCCGCACTTCCTTTTCAATGCGCTCAATACGATCAGTGCGTACTGCCGTGAGAATCCCGATCGTGCACGATCGCTGCTTTTGGCATTATCTTCCTATTTCCGAAACACCTTATCGACGCATAAGGAAATGATTGATATTCATGAAGAAATCGAGCATGTATTGTCGTATCTGGAAATCGAGAAAGCCCGATTCGAAGATCGGCTTCAGGTAAATATAGAAGTCAGTCCGGAGTTGCATTTTATGGTTCCCAACTTTATCGTTCAGCCGCTGATTGAAAATGCGATCAAACATGGAATGAAATCACCGCTGCTGGTTATCGATGTCAAAATCGAGGAGAAGAAAGAAGGATTATCGATTATTATAAGTGATAATGGAGGCGGTATCCAGAAACATATCGTTGAGAAGCTGTATAACGGCAATCATGATAAAGATAAAATCGGATTGGCGAATACTCATCACCGGTTGAAGAGCATATATCCAAACAATGCCGGATTACAGATCGAAAGCAAGCCGTCGCTGGGGACCCGCATTTCTATGTTGATTCCCAAAACCGGGGTTTGATATGCGCATTCTGATCGTTGATGATGAGCGAATCGCTCGCAGTGAATTGAAGTTTTTGCTTAAAGAAGCTCACAATGATATTCAGATTCTTGAGGCAGACAGTGTTGAAAGTGCCATCGGTCTTTTGGAAAATGTGTCGATTGACGGAGCATTTCTGGATGTTCAGCTGCCTGATGGCGTAGGATTGGATATCGGTAAGTATATCTTGGAGAAAATGGAAGGATGTATCCCAATCGTATTCTCGACGGCTTATGAGCATTATGCAATCGATGCATTTTCGGTCAGCGCAATCGATTATATCATGAAGCCGTTTCATAAGGTGGATGTTTTGCGGGCATTTAACCGGATGATCAAAAAGCAGCCGATCAGTCCGCTGGCGATGGGCCCCAATGAGAAACTGACCGTAAGCAGTCATGATAAGGTCATCGTTCTCAATATTCCGGATATATGCTACATCACACCGGTAGAGCGCCATTCAGTCGTATATACCAAACGCGGGGAGTATACAACTCATCAAAGTCTGGATATTCTGGAAGAAAGACTTAAGAATTACGGGTTTATGCGGGTGCAGCGCAGTTATATCGTCAATCTCAACATGGTTAATGAAATCGTACCCTGGTTTAATAACACGGTTGGCATAAAACTGACCGGATTTGGCAATCAGGTGATTCCGGTGAGCCGTCAGAAAGTCAGTCAGTTGAAGTCCATTTTCGAATTTTAAGACGGAATTTATGCATTTCATTCCGTCTTTTTTACATTTCAGACAAATGTAAGCGTTATCAGAAGGTCAATATATATAATTATAGTGTCCAATTCAAAAGGAGGATAACTATGATTACATTTTTTGTTGCACTAACCGTGTTAGTGATCGGTTTTCTGACCTACGGTGTACTCGTCGAAAAAGTATTCCGTCCAGATGACCGTCCGACGCCGGCTGCAGAACTGGCTGATGGTGTAGATTTTGTTCCGATGAAGACTTGGAGAATCTTCTTGGTTCAATTACTGAACATCGCCGGTTTAGGTCCGATCTTCGGTGCGATTGCCGGTGCATTGTGGGGACCGGTCGTATTCTTGTGGATCGTCTTCGGTACCATTTTTGCCGGTGCTGTCCATGACTTCTTATCAGGTATGATTTCCATCCGTCACAAAGGCGCAAGTATTTCGGAAATCGTTGGCATTTACCTGGGTCCGCAAATGAAGTTTGTCATGCGTATCTTCTCGGTTGTCTTGCTGGTTTTGGTCGGTACCGTCTTTATGACCGGTCCGGCTGGCTTGTTGGCAAGACTGACTCCTGACTTTATGACCCGCAATGTCTGGTTGATCATTGTATTGGTCTACTACTTCTTGGCTACGATCCTTCCGATCGATCAGCTGATCGGTCGTATCTATCCGATTTTCGGTGCTGCATTATTGATCATGGCTGTCGGTATTGCCGGCGGTATGATCTTCACCGGTGTCCCGATGGCAGAATTGACACTGGCTAACCTGCATCCGAAAGGTTTACCGATTTGGCCGTTGATGTTTATTACCGTGGCTTGCGGAGCTATCTCCGGATTCCATGCTACCCAATCGCCGATGATGGCACGTTGCTTAACTTCCGAAAAACACGGTCGCAAAGTATTCTACGGCGCGATGGTTGCGGAAGGGGTAATCGCATTGGTATGGGCTGCTGCCGGTGTCGCATTCTATGAATCGACTGGCGGTCTTGCTGCTGCTTTGGCAGAATACGGCGGACAGGCAGGCGTTGTTTATGATATCGCATTCAAGTTGTTAGGTCCCGTCGGTGGTGTCTTGGCGATGATCGGCGTTATCGCATGTCCGATCACTTCCGGTGATACCGCGTTCCGTTCGGCTCGTTTAACGATTGCTGACTGGTTCAATCTTGAACAGAAATCCAATATCAAACGTTTACTGGTTGCTGTTCCGTTGTTGGGTGTCGGCGGTCTGTTGACTCTGATCGACTTCAATATCGTATGGCGTTACTTCTCATGGTCCAACCAAACCTTAGCGATGATCGCTCTGTGGGCTGGCGCTATGTATTTAGTTAAACAAAAATCCAATCACTGGATCGCAACAGTACCTGCTACCTTTATGAGTGCTGTTTCGATGACATACATCTTACAGGCACCGGAAGGTTTCAAACTGGCAACAACGATCTCGTATCCGGCCGGATTGGCATTCGCGGTTGCTTGCTTGGGCTTGTTCTTATTCAAAGCCGGCGTACTGGGCGGCAAAGCTCCGGTAACTGCCAAAGAATAGTATCGTCTGACAATTAATGTTAAGAAAGGTTGGCAACAGCCTTTCTTTTTTCAAGAAGGAGAGACTATGACAACGTTAGAGGAAATCAAGATTTCTGCGAAGAATAATATGAGCATCTGCAAAATGTGTCGGGTGTGTAATGGAGAAACATGCCGCGGATGGACACCCGGCCCGGGGGGGAAGGGAACCGGTTCGACTTTCGTGCGAAATGTATCCATGCTAAAGCAGGTTACGTTGAATATGAAAGTATTGTACGAAGATAAGGATGTCGACAGTTCTTTTGACTTTTTCGGATCGAAACTTCGTGCTCCGATCATGGCTGCGCCGATTGCCAATGTCAAAATCAATTACGGTTCAAGTGTTGACGAAAAAACCTATCTTCAGGCGTTGGGGTATGGGTGCAAAGAAGCCGGACTTATCGCTTTTCTTGGTGATGGAGCCAATCGTGAAGCATTCGAGATGCCGTTGAACTTACACAAAGAACTGCCGAGTGATACGGTCATGACCATCAAGCCGTGGCTGCTGGATCATGTGTTCTCGAAGTTTGAAGAAGTTAAAGCCTGCCATCCGAAAGCGATCGCCATGGATGTCGATGCTGCCGGTTTGACACTGCTGAAACAGATGGGAGTTCCGGTTGCTTACAAAAGTGTGGCGGACTTAAGAAAAATCAAAGAGTTTGCACAGCTGCCTTTTATCGTCAAGGGGGTCATGACGATTGAAGATGCTCAGGCGGCGATTGATGCCGGAGCAGATGCCATCGTTGTTTCCAATCATGGCGGAAGAGTATTGGATGACTGTATTTCCACCATCGAAGCACTCGAAGAAATATGTACATTCGTTAATAAGCGTGTTTCAGTATTTGTGGATGGCGGATTCCGCAGCGGTGCGGATGTGTTTAAGGCCTTGGCTCTGGGTGCGGATGCCGTATTGATCGGACGGCCCTTTAGCCATATGGCGATCGGAGGATTGCATGAAGGGGTGACCCTGTATGCCAATCGGCTGATTGATGAGCTGAAAGAGTGCATGCGCATGACCGGATGCATTACTTTGGCAGATATCAGACGTACTTGCGTCAAAGTGAATTTCTGATGACTGACCTGTCGGTGTTACTCCCATCGGCAGGTCTTTTTGCATACGATGAATTGATAAAAAATTATGCATCGGCAATGCACAAATGTGATAATATATACTGTGTACTGAAGGTGATCGGATGAATCGGGTAAGAAAACCGGAATCAGGGTTGATTGAAATCGTGACGATAGCAGGCTTCTACTTTGTCACTATCTTGTTTTTGGAAGCATTTGTGCGGTTTAGTATATTCCGCAGTATCCGGTGGTCGGATTGGGGACTCGTATTGCTTTTTTCACTGGCGTTTTCGACCTTTCTGACCATGGCGACCGCGATTTTCGTAAGATTTCAGAAAGCGGCCATGGCCATGCTTTTATTTCTGATCGTATTTTTAGTCGGAAGCCAACTGTTTTATTACAGTTCGTTCAAAACGTTTTATACGGTGTATTCACTGTTCCATGGCACGCAGGTCGTCGAGTTTTATCGGGAGATCATCATTCTTATTCAGAAGAACTGGTGGTGGCTCATCATCCTGTCCATGCCGATGGTCATCTTCTTTCTGATAAAGAAGAACATGCCGAAACTGATCATCCGAAAAGAAATGTTTGCGCTGCTGATCTGTGTGACACTGCTGTTTCATGTGATAGGTTTATTTGTCATCAACCGGGATCCCAAAGATCCGGCTTCTCCATACGATGCTTATTATTATCATGAATATCCCGTTGACTCGGTAGACCGTCTGGGCGTTCTCACTAATTTCAGAATTGATGTGAAACGTGCGATCATCGATGTTTTACCTTACATAAAAAACCGGGAAAGAGAGCCGGAAATCATCATCGATCCCAATGATCCTGAAGATCCCAACGAAGAGAAAGAGTACAATGTGCTTGAAATCGACTTTGAGAAACTGATCGAGATGGCAGCCAATGACACGCTCAAAGATATGCACCGCTATTTTTCCAATGTGCGGCCGACCAATAAAAACGATAAGACAGGGATATATGAGGGTTACAATCTCATCGTAATCGTTGCGGAAAGCTTTTCGCATTATGCCGTACGGGAAGATGTAACGCCGACATTGTATCACATGGCCAATAACGGCTATGTCTTTACCGATTTTTACAATCCGGTCTGGGGTGTCAGTACTTCGGATGGTGAGTATGTCGCAAATACCGGATTGATCCCCAAGGCCGGAGTGTGGAGTCTGGCTGCTTCGGGAGCCAATGACATGCGCTACACCATGGGCAATCAGTTGCGTCCCCTGGGCTATACGACCATGGCCTTTCATAATCACACCTATAATTACTATAAACGGGATATCTCCCATCCCAACATGGGCTATGATTATTACGGTGTCGGCAAGGGTCTGGTCATGGAAAATACATGGCCGCGATCGGATTTGCAATTGATGGAAATCACGGTAGATCGTTACATCACAAGTCAGCCGTTTCACACCTATTACATGACGGTCAGCGGACATCAGTTTTATACTTTCATCGGCAATCAGATGGCTAACAAAAATAAAGCAGTTGTCGCGGATCTGCCTTTTTCAAGTAATGTCCGCGCGTATCTGGCGACCCAAGTCGAGCTTGACCGGGCATTAGAATATCTTTTGCGACGATTGCGCGAAGAAGGCATCGCCGATAAAACCTTGATTGCCATCAGTGCTGATCATTATCCGTATGGGCTACAGCCGGAAGAAATCAATGAACTGGCGGGATATAAAGTCGATCATACCTTTGAACTTTATCGCAGTTCACTGATTCTGTATGTCGATGGTATGGAACAGCCGGTCGTCGTGAACAAACCGGTTTCTTCCTTGGATATTGTGCCTACCATTGCCAATCTGATGGGTCTGACCTATGATTCGCGTCTGTATATGGGGCAGGACGTTTTTTCAGATAATTCGCCGCTGGTCATCTTCGTCGATCGCAGTTTCATCACCGAAAAAGGTCGTTACAGTTCAAAAACAAAAACGTTCTACTGGAATGACGGGTATACGCAGGATGAAGAGTATGTTAAAAACATGATCAAGTTTGTCAATGCGAAATTCTATTACTCAGCGAAAATCCTTGAGCGGGATTACTATAAAATCGTACTGCCGTAGCAGAAACAGGCAAATGCCTGTTTTTTATTTTGCACATCCTGTGTGCAAAAATCAGTCACAAAAAAAGAGATAAGTTTGGTACAATGAAAAAAAGGAGGGATATTCATGCAGCTTTGGTCATTGGATACACGATGTACGACGATGCTCAATGTTTTAATGACACATCAGGACTATGTCTCGGTTTTGGAGATTGCAAAGACGCTGAATGTTTCCCGTCGAAGCATATATTATGATTTAGAGAAGATTAATGAATGGCTGCAAGCTCACTCGGTCGGATTCATTCAAGTTGAACGGAACCGGGGTTTGTTTTTATCATCGGTTCAGCGTGAAAAGATCAGCGAACTGTTGAAAAGTGAGCAAGACAGAATCTACTATTTCCTTCAGCCGAAAGAACGGATGCAATTGATTCTCTGTTCGCTGTTTGGTCAGCCGGCCCCCGTATTTGTTGATTATTTCTGTCAGATATGTGATGTGAGTCGCAACACTGCATTTAATGATTTGAAAACTGTCCGGCAAAAACTGAATAAATATGAACTGGAACTGGTTTTTGAACCGCATAACGGCTATCGGGTCGAAGGTTCGCTGATCATGCAGCGGGCATTATTCCTGTATTATTTTGAGCCGATCATACCGCTGATTCAAAACCGCAGCATTCCCGGTTTTAAGTATCTGAATTTTTATGATCCGGATGAAGTTGATCAAATTATGAAGAAACTGAAGAAAATCGAAGAAAGACTGCATACCAATTATGTCAGCGGCATGCTTTTCTCATTGAGTACCCTCATCAACAATATTATCAAACGGGATGAATCGATCGTCATTGATGAGGTAGACAAAGAGGAGATTGCTCAGTCCCAGGAATTTCAGCTGGTGAAAGTCTATTTTTCTCAACTCAATGAGAATGAGCAGATTTATCTGGCGATGCACTTATTGGGATCGCGAGTTCAGGTTCCGACAGTCATTGAACAGAAAGAAGATGTGATTGAACTGGCGAAACAGCTGGTCACGGATTTTGAATTGTTGGCATGCATCAACTTCGATGATAAAGAACAGCTGATTTCGATGATTGCCCATCATCTGAAAATGTCTATTTACCGATATAAATATGGGATTCAGATCGGCAATCCGCTGATGGCCGATATCCGGGCCAGTTATCCGGATTTGTTCGATCTGACAGTCAAGGCTTCCCGAGGGATCAAGAAGAAACTGGGTCTGCCGATCCCGGATGCTGAAATTGCTTATATTACGATGCATTTCGGAGGTTTTCTGCGTCAGCGCAATCTGACTGTAACCAATCGGATTTTGCTGGTATGTCCCAATGGGATTTCGACTGCGAATATGCTGAAGTCTGAGGTTGAGTCATTGCATCCAAATATCGAAGTCGTTGCAATCGCTCCGATCGAAGACCTCGAGCGATATATTTCAAGTATTGATTTCATTATTTCCACGGTCGATGTAAATGCACCGGTTCCGGTCATCCGAGTCAATCCGATCATTTCGGAAGAAGACCGCTTGCGGATATTGTCACGGGTTGCCCGAAGCAGTACGACCAAAGTCAAGAGCAATCAGATTACGATGGATAAAATCATCAAGATCGTCGGACAGTATTTAAACGATGATCAGCTTGAGCGGGTCATTTTGGAACTTGAACCGCTGTTTGGCGCGATGGAAGTCAATGAGCGTCGCAAGCAGATGTCGATAAGGTTAAGTGATGTTTTGAAAAAACCGCATATTCAGGTAGCTCAACGGGTTCAGGACTGGCGCAGTGCTCTGACGGTGGCTTCGGCACCTTTGCTTAAGGAAAATGTTATTAACGATTCCTACATTTCTGCCATGATTGCCAATGTCGAATATTATGGTCCGTATATCGTTATTGCTCCATATTTGGCGTTGGGGCATGCATTGCCCAGTGATGGTGTCAATTCTTTGGGTGTCTCGGTTCTGAAATTGCAGGAGGATGTATTTTTTGAGGATCGTCCGGTATCGGTGGTCATCATCTTGGCTCCGGTCGATAAGCAAAGTCATTTAGGCATCATGAAGGATATCATGGATCTTTTTAATGACAATACTTTTGTATCTCAGCTTGCGGATTGCGATCAGCCGCAGCGAATATATGATCTGATGGTCCATCCGCGGATAGATGATAAGGAGACAGACGATGGCGATTAAAGCATTGGTCATAGATATTGACGGAACCCTGATAGACAAACGGACTCACAGGTTGCCGCAAAGTGCGGTGGCATCCGTTAAGTATCTGAAAAAGTCGGATATTAAAATCATCCTGGCTACCGGTCGGACGCATTATTCAATTGATCCGTCCATATTGAAAGCCATCCAACCGGATTTTGTTGTTTCCATCAACGGGGCTCTTTGTCGTAATGCTCAAGGCGAGTTGGTTTCGGATAAGAAGATCGATGCGGATCTGGTCGAACATTTTCTTTTGTGGACTAGGCAAGAAAATCTGGAACATGCATTCCATATGGACCATAAAACCGTCATTTATCAGGGGGATCAATTGTTCAAGAAGCTGATCAGACTGATCGGTCATTCGGGCAGTGCGATCAAAAGCGAACACTGGCAGGAACATAAATCTCACCCGGTGTACAACATGATCGTTTTACATGCGCCGTTAGAAAAGGTCAAGGCCTTTGTCGGGTTGCATCCGAAGTTGCGTTATGATGAATTTGATCCGGGCAGTTATGATATTTTTAATAAGTCAGTAAACAAAGCGGTCGGTTGTGATGCGGCTTTGAAAGCACTGGGCATAACATGGAATGAGGTCATTGCCTTTGGGGATAATACCAATGATATTGAGATGCTAAAAAAAGCGAACGTCGGATATGTGATGGGTGGCGGACATCCGGAAATCTATAAGCTGGGGTTGCCTGTGACGGATGCACCGTTGAAAGACGGGTTGGCGAAAGCCTTGGGCAAAGAAGGTCTTATACCTTTAGAGAAAAATCTGTTACTGCTGGATTCTGATGAAGTGCTTGTGCGGATGAATGGATCACGTCTTAAGATATCTTCACTTATTTCGGCTGCCTTTGCGATCGCATCGCTCAATGAGTGGCTCATCCGCGGATTTACACCGAATTTCGGTTTATATCTGACACTTTCGCTGATTATGGCGGTGATGGCCGTGTTGGCCTATCGTAAGAAAAAATCGGCTTAAACCATTTTTGCACAAGTACATCGTGAAAACGTTGTTCTTCAATAATACGGACAATTCACATAAACTTAAGTCAAGGGATTGTCCTCCAATGAAAAGAAAGGGAGGAAAGCATGTGGAAGAAATGATTCAAAAAATGAATATCCGAATCAAAGAAGAGGTAACTGACTGGAAACAGGCTGTGGTCGAAGCGGTATCACCGCTGATTGAAAACGGTTATGTGGAAGGCCGATATGCGGATGCGATCATCGAGAATACGGAGAAGTACGGTCCGTATTACGTTATAGCACCCAACATCGCTTTACCTCATGCGCGTCCCGAACAAGGCGTATTGAGGAAACAGCTGGCCGTCCTGCTTCTTCGCAAACCGATCAAGTTCTCGCAAGACGGATTTGATGTGCGTTTGTTGATTACACTGGCCGCATCCGATAGTGAGTCTCACTTACAGACACTGGCTAAGCTGTCTGAGGTTCTCAGTGATGATGATCTCATCGGTAAGATATTAGGCGCTGCGAGTGAAGAAGAGATTTACCGGCTCTTCAACCTCGGGCATTAGTACAAGGGGAAATTGTACGAAGTAACAAAAGGAGGTAAATTGTTACATGGAATCTGTATTAGTATTTATTCAGGACGTGTTGTCCACTCCTTCATTGCTCATTGGTACAATGGCATTGATCGGCTTAGTTGCACAAGGCCGTCCGGTGGAAGAAGTCGTTAAAGGAACACTGAAAACAGTTCTTGGCTTCGTTATCATCGGTGCCGGTGCAGGGATTTTGGTAGGCGCATTGAACTATTTCGGCGAATTGTTCAACTTCGCATTCGGTGTTCAAGGCGTTGTTCCTAATAATGAAGCGATCGTTTCATTGGCATTAAATGAGTATGCCCAAGCTACAGCATTGATCATGGCATTCGGTATGGTTGCCAATATCTTGCTCGCCCGTTTCTCAAGATGGAAATATATCTTCCTGACGGGTCACCACACTCTGTATATGGCTGCGCTGATTGCGGTCGTATTATCCGTCGGCGGTTTGGAAGGCTGGCAGTTAATTTTGGCCGGTTCCGCTCTGCTGGGCTTCACCATGGTATTCTTCCCGGCATTGGCTCAAAAGACAATGTTTAAAATCACTGGAGAAGAGTCGATTGCGTTTGGTCACTTTGGTACTTTAGGTTATGTTTTCTCGGCATGGTTGGGTTCGGTTTTCGGTAAAGGATCGAAGTCCACAGAAGAAATCAAATTCCCGAAGCGTTTATCGTTCTTACGTGATACGTCGGTTGCGATTTCATTGACCATGTTTATGTTCTTCATCTTGGTTTCGGTCATTGCTTCGTTTAAAGAAGGCTTTGATCCGGCCATGACTGCCGGTCTAAACTGGTTCTTATTCTCAGTTATTCAGTCCTTGACGTTTGCGGGCGGTGTTTATATCGTTTTGGCTGGTGTCCGTCTGTTGATCGCTGAAATCGTTCCGGCGTTCAAAGGGATTTCCGAAAAAATCGTTCCGGATGCAAAACCGGCGTTGGACTGCCCGATCGTATTCCCGTTTGCTGAAAATGCAGTATTGATCGGTTTCTTGGTTTCCTTTGCCGGCGGTTTGGTCGGTTTGGGTATCCTGGTTGCTTTAGGTTCTACCTTGGCGTTGCCGCTGATTCTTCCGGGCGTTATTCCTCACTTCTTCTGCGGAGCTACCGCAGGTGTCTTCGGAAACGCTACCGGCGGTCGTCGCGGTGCATTGATCGGAGCTTTCGGTCACGGTTTACTGATTACCTTCTTACCTGCATTTTTGATGCCGGTTCTCGGTACATTGGGCTTTGCCAATACCACATTCTCGGATGCTGACTTCACAGCTGTCGGTATCGTCATGGGTAACATTGCGAATTTCGTTCAAGGTTTCGGCTTGTTGGCTGTTTCCTTGCTGATTTTCGTTGCTCCAATCGTATTAACTCTTGTATTACCCAAGAAAGCTTAGTTATAATAGGTGAAGAGCGGTATGCTCTTCACCGTCATTTATTTGATAAGGAGGTAATTTGTGGCGATTAATAAAATCATGTGCGCTTGCGGAAGTGGGTTGGGGTCTTCGTTTCTGGTTGAAATGAATGTAAAAAAAGTATTGAAAAAATTGGGAGTTGAAGGTGTCGAAGTCGGGCACAGTGCAGCAACCGATATCTACAAAGGCTCGGCAGATCTGATCGTTTGCGGCAAAGATATGTATAATATTCTCTCTGCCTATGCTCCGTGTGTAACACTGACCAACATCATTTCCATGGCTGAGTTAGAAGAGAAGTTAGGTGCTTATCTTAAAGAGGTTGGTGTTATCTGAGGATAACACCTTTTCAAATAACAGGAGGATTGTATGAGTGAAGATTTGAAGCTTTTTTCTGCACAGATCCGGTTGGAAACGTGCAAAATGTTGGCACATCGCGGGTTTGGGCATTTAGGCGGGGCTCTGTCGATCGTTGAGACACTGTCGGTTTTGTTTGGCTCGAAGATGAAGGTGGATCCTAAACATCCGGATTGGTCTGGAAGGGATTATTTCGTGTTATCGAAAGGACATGCGGGTCCTTCGTATTATGCAACCTTGGCATTGAAAGGTTATTTTCCGAAGGATGTTCTTTATACATTAAATGAAAATGGGACCATTTTGCCGTCGCATCCCGACCGTCTGAGAACTCCGGGGGTCGATACGACGACCGGTTCGCTGGGGCAGGGGATTTCGTTGGCTGTGGGAATCGCAAAAGCCTTAAAGCTGGATGGGATACCGAACA
Source organism: Erysipelotrichaceae bacterium (assembly GCA_036677505.1). GTDB lineage: Bacteria > Bacillota_I > Bacilli_A > Erysipelotrichales > Erysipelotrichaceae > UBA2227. The sequence continues at coordinate 16,171 of JAVBWK010000025.1, read as the reverse complement.
AAGTTTATTCAATCGTCGGTGATGGTGAGTGTAATGAAGGGCAGGTATGGGAGGCTTTTCAGTTTGCGGCACATCAGAAACTGGATAATCTGATCGTGTTTATCGATGAAAACCGGAAGCAGTTGGACGGTCTGACTGTGGATGTCAATAATCCCTTTGATTTGCGGGCAAAGATGGAAGCATTCGGATTTTATGCCCTCCGTGTTGACGGAAGCAGTGAGCAGGCAATTTCCGATGCCATCGATGATTGCTTCAATCATCCGGGGCAAGCCCTTTGTATCGTGTTGGATACGGTAAAGGGTCAGGGTGTTGACTACTTTGAGAAACTGGCAGATAATCATCACATCCGCTTTGCTTCTGACAGTAAGGCTGAACTTGAAAAAGCTATTGAAGAATTAGAGAAAGTTGTTTCTTTAGGAGGTGAGCATTGATGGCAGTCATATTTGCAAAAGAGCAGAAACCGATTGAAATGCGTGCGGTATATCAACAGGCGTTGGTCGAAATATTGCGGGATAACCCGCAAGTCGTTGTCATGGATGCTGATTTGGTCGGTGCTTCAGGCACTGCCAAAGTATTCAAGGAATTTCCGGATCGCTGTATCAATATGGGGATCAGTGAGGCCAATATGATTGGTGCTGCCGCCGGGATGTCGCTGGTCGGAAAAGTCCCGATCATTCATACCTTTGCTCCTTTTGCGACACGTCGGGTGTATGATCAGCTGTATCTTTCCGGGGCGTATCAGAAAGCAAATTTGCGCATTTACGGTTCTGATCCGGGATTCACTTCCGGGCATAACGGCGGTACGCACACTTCGGTGGAAGATTTGGCTTTGATGCGGGCGATGCCAACCGCTACGGTGTTGGCTCCGGCGGATGCAGCGCAGTTTGCCTGGTTGCTTAAAGAAACAGCAAAGCTGTACGGGATTTTCTATATGCGTGCCAGTCGAAAGGGATTGAAAGATATATATGATCCTGCTTCGACCTTTGAAATCGGGAAAGGCGTTTTACTTTGCGAAGGGTCGGATGTTGTGATTTTTGCGATCGGAGAGATGATCGAGCAGGCACTTAATGCCAAAGATGAGCTCGAGAAAACGGGAGTAAGCGTTGCAGTGGTGGATATGTTTACGGTCAAACCGATCGATAAAGAACTTGTCGAGAAGATGATCGTGGGTAAAAAACTGATCATTACGGCCGAGAATCATTCGAAAATCGGCGGACTGGGCAGTGCTGTTGCGGAAATCATGGCTGAATGCGGATGCAATGTGCCTCTGCGCAGAGTCGCCATTCAAGACCGTTTCGGTGAAGTCGGATTGCCGGATTATTTACAGAAAACGTATGGACTGACCAAGGATGATATCATCAAAGCGGTCAAAGAAGTCATTTAGTGAGAGATGGAAACATCTCTTTTTTTGATGAAATAAGTAATATATTACATTAAAGGGTTGACATTCATCTAAATATGTAATATATTACCTAATGTAAGAGGTGAACAATGAAACGATTTGAACATATCCCCGATCGTGAGTATGCCTTCGGGATGATCTTCAATGTAGCGAATCTGTGTCAGGCGGTATTGGATCAGACTCTGGCTCCCCTGGATATTACGACCAAGCAATGGTATTTGTCGGTGGTGGTCAGTGCCTTGTTTGATTCACCCCCGCCCATCACGGAGGTTGCGAAGGTCATGAATACCAGCCATCAGAATGTGAAAGTGCTAGCCCAGAAACTTGCGAATAAGGGACATATGATTCTGATTCATGATGACAGTGACCAGCGCAAAGTCCGTCTGAAACTGACGGAGCATAGCAGGGAATTCTGGATGAAGATGCAACCGCAAAGCGAAGCGGCTTTACATCAGATATTTGCGGATATTGAGCCTGAGCAGCTCAGCATATTCTGTGACACCTTAACAAAAATGCTCGACAATCTGGATCGGATGAAGGAGGAAGGGAAATGAAAAAGGTAATTAAAATTGTGGCTTGGATGTTTTTGGGAGTATTGGCAATAGGATTTGCGATGGTGTTTTTCTTAAATAAGGACTTAGGCGCAACGACTCAAGAAGAAATCTCTCCGATTGATCTCAGCGTATTGGCGGATGGGGATTATGAAGGAATCTATGAAAACGGCCGCTTTACCAATCGTGTCTACGTTACGGTCAAGGACCATAAAATCGTGGATATTGATTTTTATCAGACGGTCGAGTTTGACTGGCCCGAGGTTCGGGAAGCTCTCATTCAGGAAGTGTTGAAAAAGCAAAACATTGATATCGATACGATCAGTGAGGCGACGGCGACGTCCAAAGCGTATCTGAAGTCGATTGAGGATGCTCTGCGGCCATGAAAACAGCGATCCTCTATGCTTCGACGTATGGAAGCACGAAGAAAATTGCCCAATCCCTTTACGATCAGATTCCGGATTCACAACTGTTTGATGTTAAGAAAGATAAAGTCGACTTCTCTTTATTTGATGCGGTGATTTTGGGTTCAAGCATCTATGTGGGTCAGATCGACAAGCAGATGAAGAGCTTTGTATCAACATATAAACATGAGCTTCTGACGAAAAGACGCGGTATTTATTTCTGTTGTGCATTTGAAGAGAATATCCTGGATTATGTGAAAACAAACTATCCGCCCGAGCTTGCTGAGGGTGCGGTCATCATGACCATGGGCGGTGAAATGGATATTACCAAAATGAGTTTTGCCCATAAAATGATCACTCGGATGGTGCAGAAATCCGAGCAGGGGAAAAACCGCGATGTCCGATTGCATCCGGAAAAAATCAGCGATTTTATAAGTCAAATGTTCAGTCAGACGGAATGACCTCCGTCTTTTTTGTGCTATAATTAAAAAAGTGAGGTAAATTATGGAACATAAAAAAGATATTCCTTTACGCAGTGAGATTCGTTTGGAAGACACGTGGGATCTGACGCCGATTTATGCGGATGATGCCGGTTGGGAAGCTGATTTTGCTTATGTGGATGCCCATGCACCGAAAGCAGTAGACTTTCAGGGCCGTTTGGGCGAAAGTGCTCAAGTACTGCTTGATGCCATCAAGTTTCAGGAAGATGTATATTATAAAGTCGGTCATCTGTATGTCTATGCTCATCTGAACTTTGATACGGATACGACCAATGCCCATTATCAGGCCATGTTCAGCCGCATTGAAAGTCTGTATGCCAAGACCAGTGCCGCATTCTCCTTTATCCGTTCGGAACTGATGGCCATCGATGAGGCCAGGATCTGGGGTTTCTTTGAAGAAAAAGAAGAACTTCAGCTGTACCGCCATGAATTTGAACAGATGTTTGCCAAGCGTGCCTTCATCCTTTCTGAAAAAGAAGAGCGCATTTTGGCCGAGGGAAGTGAAGTATTCTCGGCTCCATCGACGATTTTCGGTATGCTCAACAATGCGGATTTGAAACTTCCGCTGATCAAAGGGGAAGACGGTGAGGATGCTCAGCTGTCTCACGGCCGCTACGTCCTGTTTTTAGAATCGCGTCAGCGCGAGGTGCGTCGCAATGCCTTTATGGGCATGTATCATACGTATCGTGATTTAAAGAATACCTTTGCGTCAACCTTAAGCAGCATGATCAAGGCGCATAATTTCAATGCCCGGATCCGCGGATATCAGTCCGCGCGTCATGCGGCACTGTTTGCCAATGCGATACCGGAATCCGTGTATGATTCATTGGTCGAAGCCGTCAATTCGCGTTTGGATCTGATGCATCGCTATGTGGATCTTCGCAAAAAAGCATTGAAACTCGATGATATCGCGATGTATGACTTGTATACGCCGCTGGTCGATGAGATCGATGTGAAATTTACCTATGAGGACGCCAAATCGCTGATTCTCGAAGGACTTTCGGTATTGGGTGAGGAATATCAGACGATACTGAAGGAAGCCTTCAAATCGCGTTGGATCGACATTTTTGAAAATAAAGGCAAGCGCAGCGGAGCCTATTCCTCAGGTACCTATGGGACATCTCCCTATATCCTGATGAACTGGCAGGACAACATTGACAATGTCTTTACCTTGGCCCATGAACTGGGGCACAGCGTGCACAGTTATCTGACGAGAAAATATCAGCCCTTTGTTTACGGTGACTATTCGATTTTCTTGGCGGAAGTCGCATCGACAACCAATGAAATCTTACTGACGGACTTTATGCTTAAGAAGTTTGATGATCCGAAAATCAAAGCTTATCTGATCAATCATTATCTCGACGGTTTCAAAGGTACAGTGTTCCGTCAGACACAGTTCGCCCAGTTTGAACATCTGATTCACCAAGCTCAACAAAACGGTACCGCTCTGACCGCGGATTTCTTTACGAAAAACTACTTTGAAATCAATAAGCAGTACTATGGCGAGCAGATGACTTATGATGAGGAAATCGGCTTTGAATGGGCCCGTATCCCGCATTTCTACTATAATTACTATGTGTATCAGTATGCCACAGGTTTCTCGGCTGCGTCTGCCTTGAGTGCGAAAATTCTCAATGAAGGGCCAAAAGCCATTGAAGCTTACTTGAATTATCTGAAAGCCGGAAGCAGTGATGTGCCGATCGAAGTGCTCAAAAAGGCCGGTGTCGATATGACGAGCAATCAGGCCACCAAGGATGCACTGACTGTATTCGAAACCCGATTGAAACAGTTGGAAGAAATCTTATTGAAATAGGCGCGCAGCGCCTTTTCTTTATTGCATAAACCCAGGATTTTTGATAAAGTAAAATTGGATACAGAATCCAATATGGAGAGATGATGGAACTTCTGGATGAACGTGAGGTTCGTGCCAACCTTCAAAAACAAGTGACAGAAGACTTTCCTTACCCTTTAGCAGTAATCAAGGCCAATCTGCCGGGGACGGATAAGCGCTGTCTGATTTCAACCGTCGTGGTGTGCGAGGGTTATTTTGAGTTGAAAAAACAAAAGATAATACATGCGCAAACGAGTTATACCGCAGAAGGGCTTATATTCTATCTGAGCATCGATCGTGATATCCGAGAACTCAAAAAGATATGTGTTGACATCGAAACATCGCATCCGTTGGGACGGCTGATGGACATCGATGTCATGGATACCCGGGGGCAGATTTCCAGAAGGGAGTTGAATCTGAGTCCGAGGAAGTGTTTTCTTTGCGATGAAGATGCCCACCTGTGTGTACGCAATCAGACGCATACACCGGATGACATCGATCGGTACATTTTATCGGTGTTTCGCAAGTATCTGGTGGCGGATGATCTAGCTACGCGTTGGCAACGGCTGTTGTTCACCGCGCTTATCGGAGAACTGATCAAACCGCGCGGATATGGCTGTGTGACCATGTCCGATGATGGCAATCACTTGGATATGGATGCGATGCTCTTTATCGAAAGTGCGTACATCATAAGTCATCAGATGTGTAAGGCATATGTGTATCCGGATGATTTTCAGAAGTTAAGAGCCATCGGGAAAATTGCGGAGCAGAAGATGTTTGAAACCACGGGGAATATCAATACCCATAAAGGTGCGATTTTTCTGATGCTGCTGGTGATGGCAGGTCTTCAGTGGGAAGATCCGGTCAGACATATCGTGAAACTGTGTGAGAATATTCTTGCCGATTTTGACAAAGCGCAATCCAGCCACGGAATGTCTCTGTATCATAAGCACGGCATAACCGGTATTCGCGGTTTGGCTAAGGAAGGATTCAGGGAGCTGTTTGAAATCTACTATCCGTTTTATTTAAAGCATTCAATAGATGAGACCTTTCTGAAGATCATCAGTGAAAATCCGGATACGACCCTGATGCACCGCGGAGGGATACCGTTGTATAATGAGTGTAGGGAAAAAGCAAAAAGGATTACAAATCTGCAGGATCGGTTCGCTTTCGATGCATGGATGAAATCACAGCGATTGAGTCCCGGCGGAAGCGCGGATATGCTCAGCGCACTGATCCTGATGGATTGTTTTATGTGGATCAAGGAGGAAAATAAAGATGAACCGACCGATCAGAACCGGTATCGCCGGTACCTTAGAATCGAATGACTGTCAGGTGACGGTTGAACCAAATCAAGATGACAATATAACCATCCATTTGGAAAGTGTCGTGAAAGCCCGTTTTGGTCATCAGATTGAAAAAGCTATTCGGGATACCTGTGATCAAATGCAGCTGACAGGGGCGACCGTATCCGTCAACGATAAAGGAGCTTTGGACTTTACGATCAAAGCGAGAGTGGAAACGGCGGTGAAACGCAGCTTATGAGCATACGTTCCGCACTTTTTGTGCCCGGCAACTCCGCGGCGATGGTGTTGAGTTCACCGGTATTGTCGGCGGATGCCATCATTCTTGACTGTGAAGATGCGATCGCCATCGCAGCAAAGGACAGTGCATCCCTGCTGATCAAACACACGTTACTGCATCTGCCGCGCCGTCAGAAGGAATATTGGGTGCGCATCAATCCGCTCGACAGTGAGTTCTTTCATCAGGATTTGATCAATGTCCTGCCGGCAAGACCGGATGCACTTTTGATACCCAAAGCCAACGGCGATGAGTGGACAGAAGTCGTTAATGCTATTGAGAAGGTTGAGAAACAGTTTGATCTTCCCCCTGTCCGTTTGATTGCTTTGGTTGAAAGTGCTTTGGGAGTACTGACCTGTGAGAAGGTAGCCAGAGATGAGCGCTGCCATGGATTCTTGCTGGGTGGTGAGGATTTTGCTTCCGATATGGGCATTGTCCGTAGAGAAGACAATCGCGAGTTGCTGTTTGCCAGATATCAGGTATGTACCTGGGCCAAAGCCTTTAAGAAACTGTGTCTGGATACGCCGTATACCGACCTCGAAAATCTGACCGGTTTTCAGTCGGATTGTGATTTTTCGGCGTCCATCGGTTTTGACGGCAAAGCATGTATCCATCCGCTTCAGGCGGATGTGGCCAATGAGGTATACACCGTCAGTGAAAAACAGATTCTGTGGGCAAAGGAAGTATTGGAAGAAACTGAGCGACAGAATGTCGGGGTCTTCTCGTATAAAGGAAAAATGATTGACCGGCCGGTGATTTTGCGAGCCCGGCAGATCATTGAAAAGGCGAAGAAATGGGGGTTGTTGCGATGAAATATACTCCGATGGAACCTTATCAGTATAAAGAAAGTTATTCACAGAAAACATATCCCGAGTTCAAATCAGCCCGACATAATCATGCTGTTCAAAGGGTACAGTCGTTGGATGAGCTTTTTGCGAAAATTCAGCTTCAGGATGGTATGACAATCTCCTTTCATCACCATTTGCGCAACGGCGATGCGGTGATGAATCTGATCATCAATGAAATCATCCGGCGCGGGATTAAGGATCTTACGGTGGCTGCTTCATCGGTGTTTCCCGTTCATACATCGCTTGCACAAGCGATTGAAATGAAAGCCGTGACGCAGGTGGTCACCGCCTATATGTCCGGTGCGGTCGCCGATGCGGTCAGTGAAGGGAAATGCCTGTATCCGTGTGTCATGCAGACCCATGGAGGTCGGGCATTGAGCATCGAGTCAAAAAAACTGAAGATCGATGTCGCCTTTATTGCGGCGCCTGCGATGGATACAGAGGGCAATATCAGCGGGCGCCAGGGACGGGCGGCCTGCGGATCATTGGGCTATGCGATTGCGGATGCTTATTATGCTGATACGGTCGTGGCCATCACCGATACGGTTGAACCGTTGAATCATATCGATATTCCCTATATTTGTGTCGATGCCATGCTTACGGTCGATTCGATCGGTAATCCTGCCGGAATCGTTTCCGGTACGACCCGGATCACCAAAGATCCGGTCGGGTTGGCGATTGCCAAAAAGACGGTGGAGCTGATGGATGCGGGCGGGTTTATCCGTGACGGACTGAGCTTTCAGACCGGGGCGGGCGGAATCTCTCTGGCCGTTGCGGCTTCGCTGCATCAGAAGCTCAAGGAGAAAAAAGTCATCGGATCGTTTGCTTCCGGTGGGATTACCGGCACTCTGGTCGATATGTTTGAAAAAGGTCTGTTTGAGAAACTGTACGATGTTCAGTGTTTTGATTTATCGGCCGTTGCTTCAATTCAGAAAAATAAGGAGCATATCGCCATCAGCGCTTCTCAATACGGGAACCCGTATCATCCGGAAAATATCGTCGATCGGCTGGATGTGGTGATTTTGGGAGCCTCGGAAATCGATCTGGATTTCAATGTCAATGTGACCACCGGCTTTGATCATCGCATCTTGGGCGGTTCGGGCGGTCACGCGGATACGGCCTATGGGAGTAAGTTTTCGATCATCGTATCCAAACTGGTGAGCTCACGTATTTCGGTGGTCGTTGATCGGGTAACGACGATTACAACGCCCGGCGATACGGTCGATGCGTTGGTCACGGATTACGGGATTGCGATTCATCCGCGTCACAGTGAACTGATTGAACAACTGAAAAAAACCACGCGTTTACCGGTGGTTTCGATGAAAGATCTGTTGGATATTGCCAATGAGTTATGCGGAACTCCGCAAGTCATTCTGCCGAAAGATAAGGTCGTGGCGCTGATGGAATATCGCGATCTGAGCCTGCTTGATGTGATTCATCAGTGCGAGGATTCACTGTAGAGTTTTTCAAAATGTGAGATGATGGCATCGCGGGTCGAAATGATATGCTCTTTGACCAGCCGGCTGATTTTCTCTTCATCGCGATCGATCATCGCCGCAAGCAGCTGCTTGTGATCATCGATTGAACGCTTCATCGCTTCAGAGAAATAAAGCAGGGACAACGAAGTGATCCCGCGCCATAAATACGCGCAGGTCGACTGTAAGGCTGCGTTATCGGCCAGCCGCCATATCTCGCGGTGAAACTCATCATTGAGTTTACTGTAACGCTGGCGGTCATCGGTTTCATGGAGGGCTTCACTTTGTCTGAGAATCTGTTGTAAAACCGTGTAGTCGGTAGCTTTGCGCGCCGCCTGCAAAGTCGTCTCGGTTTCAATCAAAATGCGGGTATCAAAGTGATCATTGAGAACCTTTTTGGACATGCCGAGCACCAAAACGCGTTTGTTGGGAAGGATCTGAATGAAACCTTCGGCTTCAAGCATCAAAAAGGCTTCCCGCACCGGCATGCGCGAAACCTGATAGCGCATGGCAATCGTCTCTTGGCGGATTTGCTCGCCTACAGCAAGCTCGCCGGAAAAAATTTCGTGTCTGAGTTTCAGGGCGACTTGGTCGCGTATCGATATTTGTTGGATTTCGAGCATTCGTATCACGTCCTATAATACATTGTAACCAACCAAGGTTGAGTTTTCAACCTTGAGAATAAAAGGAGGAAAAAACATGTCAACAATTTATGAGCGTTCACTGATCAAGCATACGGAATGGAAGGGTAAAATCGAGACCCGATTGAAAATGGATGTCAATACCAAGGATGATTTATCACTGGCGTACTCTCCGGGAGTGGCACAGCCATGCCGTGAAATTGCCAAAAATAAGGAAGCGGTCTATGATTACACGTGGAAAGGCAATACCGTGGCAGTCGTTACCGATGGTACGGCCGTGCTCGGTTTGGGCGATATCGGTCCGGAAGCGGCATTGCCGGTGATGGAAGGTAAAGCGTTGTTATTTAAGAAGTTTGGCGGGGTCGATGCGATTCCGATCTGTCTGGATACCAAAGACCCTCAGGAAATTATCAGTATTGTCAAAGCCATGGCTCCGGGTTTTGGCGGTTTCAATCTGGAAGACATCTCGGCACCGCGCTGTGTGACGATTGAGCGGGCACTGATCGAAGCACTCGATGTGCCGGTCTTTCATGATGATCAGCACGGAACGGCCATTGTCGTCGTCGCCGGATTGATCAACTCATGCAAACTGATTGGTAAACGTCCCGACGAGCTGACGGTGGTGGTGTCCGGTGCCGGTGCGGCGGGCAGTTCAATCGTTCGGATGTTGAATGCTTTTGGGGTTAAAGATATTTTGGTATTTAACAGTAAGGGGATCATTACGAAGGAAGATGAGGCAAGATATGATTTCCTTCAAAAAGAAATTGCCCATATGTCCAACAAGGATAACCGTCGGCTTACGTTGAAAGAAGCGATGGCGGGCAGTGATGTGTTTATCGGTGTCAGCATTGCCAATATTCTGACCAAGGAAATGGTGGCTTCGATGAACAAAGACGCGATCGTATTTGCAATGGCCAACCCCGATCCGGAAATACCTTATGAAGATGCGAAACAAGCCGGTGCCCGCATCGTCGGAACCGGACGCAGTGATTTCCCCAATCAGGTCAACAATGTTTTGGCGTTCCCTGGATTGTTTAAGGGGGCATTGGCGGTCAAGGCGAAGAAGATCAGTGAGGAAATGAAACTGGCCGCAGCCCAGGGGATTGCTTCATTATTGAAAGAAGAAGAACTGTCGGATGAGTATATCATTCCCAGTCCCTTTGATCCGCGGGTGGCCGATGCGGTCGCGATGGCGGTGAGCGAGCAGGCCATCAAGCAAAATCTTACACGATAAAAGGGCGCAAGCCCTTTATTTTTTCTTAAACAGTCCGTAAGCGACGACGCCGGTATAGAAGAACAGATACGCCTGAAACGCAGCCATTGTCCATAAGTATTCATTCTGATAGTTGGCCAACAGGATAAAGACGAAGCTGATGACGGATAACAAACCGAAGGTCATCAGTTTGTTTTTCAGTTTGCCCTTGTCTTCGCTGATCTGAACGTACAGCCAGCTCACTTTCTTGGCTTCTTCCGGCCGTACGGATACTTCCGGAAGTTTCTTGAGAAAAACCAAGCGGTAGAACCCTTCCGATATGATCAGTCCGCCCAATGCGGTAAGCAGGGCGATCCACCAGTCTACGGAAAGAATACTGAAGCCGACGATATACACAAACAATGCGATCAGATAGCGAAGGGAAAAATTGCGCAAAAAACTCAGATCTTTTTGGGCGATCTGATAGCCTTTTTTGGTCAGTCGGTCAACGTACACATAGCGTTTGCGCTTATCCACAAATATGCTGAGGGTGGCGAGTGCACGGGTTTCTTCGGGGGTTAAATTTCTGGTCATCTTCTTCTCCTTGTGTGATGGTATCATTATAGCGAAAAACCGCAGGTTGCTCAATATAAAGTGTGATATACTGAATATCGGAGGTTAACCTTATGAAAAAAACCATCATTCTTATCGCAGTACTTGTTATATTTTTATCCGGATGTAATGTTCAGATCATCGATACGACATGGAAATATGATAAAGCCTATATCAATGTCGGCAATGAGACGATCATCTGTGAGGTCAGTTCTTGGAAGGATTATGAAAACAGTGACATGATTCAGGTCCGCTGTAAAGACGGGCGCAGCTTTCTAGGACACAGTTCCGCCATCATTCTGGTTGACGAGTAAATGATTTTTTCGTTTGACGATCAGCCGATTCAGGTAAATATCGAACGTCAGAGACGGAAAAGTCTGACCTTACAGGTCAAGGACGGTCAGCTTTTCGTCAAGGCGCCATGGCTGATGAGCAATGAAACGATCACCGGGTTTCTAGAGAAGAAAAAGCGCTGGATCAAAAACCGCATCACAAGCGACTCTTTGCCCGAAATCGACTTTGAAAGCAGATATTACTTTTCCTTTGGCATAAAAACCGAAATCGATCAAGAGAATAAAAAGATTTTCCTTGATCCGACCTACCTATATCAGCGTCTGACCTTCTGGCAAAATCATCTCAATCTGTATCCGAAGAAGGTCAGTGTCAAGAAGATGAAGCGTAGCTGGGGCCGCTGTTCATCCACCGGGACCATCACGCTCAACATCCGTCTGCTGCATTATGACAAGCGCTTTATCGATGCGGTGATTGTTCATGAGCTGGTTCATCTCAATCACATGAATCATTCGAAATCGTTTAAGGAAGCGCTGTTTGAAGCGTTACCGGAATATCGTGAGTGGATAAAACTGAATAAATTAAAATAAACACTGCGCTTTTGGCGCAGTGTTTGTCTATGCTGAAGTAAACTCGAACTGACTTTGATACAGTTGGGCATAGAAGCCGTTTTTCGCCATCAGTTGGGTATGTGTGCCTTGCTCGATGACCGATCCCTGATTGATGACCAGGATATTATCGGCATCGCGGATGGTGGATAGCCGGTGGGCAATGATGAAACTGGTCCGTCCGCGCATCAGTTTGCTCATGGCTTTTTGAATGAGCACTTCCGTACGGGTATCGACCGAACTGGTCGCTTCATCGAGAATGAGTATTGCCGGATCGGCCAAGAATGCCCGGGCGATCGTGAGCAGCTGCTTCTGACCGGCCGAGATGTTGCTGGCCTCTTCATTGATGACCATGTCATAACCATCTGGAAGAGTTTTGATAAAGTGATCGGCCTTGGCATTATCTGCGGCCCGGACGATATCTTCCATGGATGCCTTCGGGTTGGAGAAAGCGATGTTCTCGCGGATCGTGGCATTAAACAGCCAGGTATCCTGCAACACCATGCCGAATATTTTGCGTAAATCTTTGCGTTTCATGTCTTTGATATCGACCCCGTCGATTTTGATGCTGCCCTGACTGACATCATAGAAGCGCATCAACAGGTTGATCAGTGTCGTCTTACCGGCACCGGTCGGACCGACGATGGCGATGCGCTGCCCCGGCTTGACATCGATGTTCAAGCCTTGGATAAACTCGTTGTCCGGGGAATAACCAAACGATACATTCTCAAAACGGACCGATCCTTCGACCTGTTCGAGAGTGATGGGATTTTCACTTTCCCGAGGCTCTTCAGATTCGTCCAAAAATTCAAAGACGCGTTCCGCCGCAGCCACGGTGGATTGTAACACGTTGGCAATCTGCGCCGTCTGGTTGATCGGCTGGGAGAAGTTGCGGGTATACTGGATAAATGACTGGATATCGCCGACTTTGATTTTTCCATCGACGACCAGATAACCGCCCAAGACCACCACGGCCACATAGGACAGGTTGGAGATAAAGGAAATGATCGGCATCATCATGCCGGAAATAAACTCGGCCTTCCAGGTCGTTTCGGTGAGGGAGTCACTGAGCTGATCAAACTTTCTGATCGAGCGCTGTTCAGCGTTAAATGCTTTGACGATGCTGTGAGCTCCGAAATTCTCTTCGATCATCCCGTTGAGCTCACCCAGTTTTGATGCGCGCTGCCGGAAATAGTTTTGTCCGACTTTGACGATCGATCCGATCAGTACCAGACTGACAGGCAGGCTGATCAAGGATATCATCGTCATGGGAATATTGATGCTCAGCATCATGATGAGAATACCGATGACCGTCGTCACAGAAGTTACGACCGAAGTCACGGATTGTTGAAGGGAGTTAGCGATCGTATCGACATCGTTGGTAATCCGGCTGAGAATATCACCGAAAGGTTCGCTGTCATAATACTTCAGCGGAACTTTACTGATCTTTTCGGTGATCATCCGGCGGAAGGTATACGTGATTTTCTGCGACACTCCGGCCATCAGAAAGGACTGCAGATAGGTAAAGGCTGAAGAAGCGATGTATAAGGCCAGCATGATCAGCAGCATCTGTGACACATAAGTCATATCGATCGATGCGCCGGGAATGCCCATGAAAATCATCATGGCTCCTTCGAAAATCTTGGTCGTGATATCGCCCAGCAGTCGCGGGGAGAAAATCGCGAAGATCGTTCCGGCGATGGCCAGGATGAAGATAAGAATCAATTGAAACCAGTAATCAGAGGAAAAACGGACGAGACGGAACAGGGTCGACTTAAAGTTTTTGGCTTTGGCACCTCCCTGCATTGCCATCATCGGACCGCCCATACGTGGACCGCGGGTCATGCGTATTCCTCCTTACTCAGCTGCGAAGCAGCGATTTCCATATAAACCGGACATTGTTTTAGTAACTGATGATGTGTGCCCACACCGACGACGGCACCGTTTTCCAAAACGACGATCTGATCGGCGTGGCGGATCGTACTGACCCGCTGTCCGACGATCAGCACGGTGGCATCCGACAGTTTTTCTTTAATTGCTTTTCTTAAAAGCGAATCCGTCTTATAATCGAGTGCCGAGAAACTGTCATCAAAGATGTAAATCTCCAGCTTTTTGGCTAAAGCACGGGCAATGGATAAGCGCTGTTTCTGACCGCCGGACACATTGGTGGCGCCTTGAGCAATCAGATACTCAAGCCCTTCGGCTTTTTCCGCAATGATTTCTTTCGCCTGAGCGATTTCCAAAGCTTCCGTAATATCTTCATCTTTTACATCCACGGTTCCGTAGCGGATATTGCTGTCGATCGTTCCGGAGAATAACACGCCTTTTTGCGGGATATAACCGATCTTATCGCGCAGAGTCGTCTGTTTGTAGTCACGGATATCGATGCCGTCGATCTTGATCGAACCGGAAGTCACATCATAAAACCGCGGGATTAGATTGACGATGGTTGATTTCCCTGATCCGGTCGATCCGATAAAGGCGGTCGTCGAGCCGGCTTTGGCCGTAAAGGAAATATCGCGAAGCACATCCTCCTGGGCATCGGGATAGCGGAAGTATACATGTTCAAAGGTGATTTCTCCGCAAAGGGAGCACTCATTGGTTTTAGGATATGTCGGATCGGTGATGGTCGGCTCAACTTCCAGTACTTCAGCGATACGCTTACCGCTGACTGCCGCCCGGGGATACATGATAAAAGCCATCGAGAGCATCACAAAGGAGAACAACATAGATGTGGCATACTGGATAAAGGCGAGCATGTCACCGACATTGAGGGTCCCGGCATTGATTCGGTCAGCCCCGACCCACACGATCAAAATGGTAGATAAACTCATGATCAGCATGATGCCCGGCTGCATAAAGGACATCGTGCGATGCAGCGTCGTATTGTTGACGCGTACCTGCTCGCTGACTTCGTGGAATTTTTCTTCTTGTGAACTTTGGGCATTGAATGCACGGATAACGCGGATACCGGTGAGATTTTCACGGGCCGCCAGATTGAGTTTGTCGATTAGTGTCTGCACGAGTTTAAAGCGCGGGGTCACCAAGGAGAATAAGGTCACGATCATAAATACCAGTAAAGGGATAACGATCGCGAAAATCCAGGACATCGATGCATTGAGGGCATACGCCTTTGAGAAACCGATGACCGCGTACAATGGGGCTGATATCATCATTCTCAGCATCATCGTGATGATCATCTGCACCTGTTGGACATCGTTGGTGTTGCGGGTGATCAGTGATGCGGTCGTAAACTTCTCAAATTCGATCAGTGAGAAGTTTTCAATCTTTACGAATAAGTCTTTTCTTAAACGGTTGGATAAGCCGGCACCGATCCGGGCGGAGATAAAGCTGACCGTAATGGCCAAGGCGGATACGGCCAAAGATATCAGTAACATCTGCGTGCCGATTTCGATGATCAGCGCGGTGTCTTTGGTCAGGATTCCTTCGTTGATGATGCGGCTCATGTAGTCGGGCAGTTCGAGTTCCAGCAGGGTCTGACTGAAGACCAAGGCAAAAATAAGCGGGATCTGCCACCAATAATATTTGAGATAACTAAATACTTTCTTCATCGGTATTCTCCTTCAATTGGTTGGATAACAGGGTATCGGCTTTTTCCATCAGTCTCAGCATTGTATCAAACTCATCTTGCATCTGCTCTTTCAGTAAGTCGATTTGGCGTTGATACATCGAGCAATTCGCTCTGAAAGCTTCCATCGCTTTGGCTTGGATCACGATACGCGTTTTTCGGCGGTCGATCGAATCAAACTGGCGGGTGATGTACCCCATTTTTTCCAGCTGATTGAGGATCGGCGTGATGGCCGGTCGCGAGAGATTGAGGGCTTTGCTTATCTGAGAGGGAAAAGGGGAATTTTTGCTTTGCTCGACGTTACGGGCAATCATCATCAAAACCATGATTTCACTGGGCCGTAAGTCGCTCTGTCTGGGGCGGGGCTTGAAATGGTGCATGAATCGATGAATGATTTCGGTATCTTTGTCTTTATGAAATCCGTTGAACATAGTCACCTCCAGAATAGTTAAACATACTTAACTATTAAACAAGATGTATTATACGCTCTTCATGGACGATGTCAATCAAAAAACTTAAATTTTTCTAAGAGTGTACAGTTGTAAATGATGTGAGACCAAAATTATAAAATAAAAATGGTCATCCTGTATAATTGGATTTATGTTGGCAAATCAGTTTCTCCCTCATCTCTAGAGGAGTCAAATAG
>JAVBWK010000024.1:0-22980 GCA_036677505.1 Erysipelotrichaceae bacterium | reverse complement strand
ATTCAGAACCCGTATTCTCTTGTCCTTTCAATAAAAAAGGAACTCCTATGTGTAGGAATTCCTATTCATCTCATCGTCTATAGGGTGTTTACCCCAACATTTGACTTAGAGCCTTATTTTACCAGATGCAGGTTTTCCAGCATAATGCCCGTACCTTCCGCAACACAGCGCAAGGCATTCTCAGCAACATACACCGGAATGTTTAACTCATTCATCAGCAGCTGATCGATGCCTTTAAGTAATGCTCCGCCACCGGTAAGCACGATTCCGCGGGTAACGATATCCGCTGATAGTTCGGGAGGCGTCTGTTCCAACACCGTCCGGCAGGCACGCACGATATCCTGAAGACTTTCACGCATAGCCAATTCCGTTTCCTCTGAGTTTAATGTAATGGTATGAGGAAGACCGGTCACCAGGTCGCGTCCGGAAACTTCCATTGTATCTGCTCTTGATCCGCGCCATGCGGTACCGATACGTTTTTTGATTTCCTCACCGGTGCGATCACCAATCAACAGCTTATACGAGTCTTTGACATATTTAATGATATCACGATCCATCTTATCGCCCGCAACCTTCAGCGAAGTGCTGGTAACGATATCGCCCAACGATAAAATAGCAACATCAGTCGTACCGCCACCGATATCCAAAACCATCGATCCGCTCGGTTTTGAAATATCCAAACCGGCTCCGATAGCGGCAACTTTCGGCTCTTCTTCAATATAAACCCGCTTTGCTCCGGCACGATAAGCTGCATCACGGATAGCATTGCGCTCAACGGATGTAATATTCGACGGACAGCAAATCAATATAGTCGGACGCGAAAACATGCCTTTCAGTTTCAATTTCTTAATAAAATATTGAAGCATGATTTCAGTGACTTCGAAATCAGCGATAACACCATCTTTTAACGGGCGGATGGCCAGGATTCTTCCCGGTGTACGGCCCAGCATATCTTTCGCTTCTTGCCCTACAGCAAGACACTTTTTTGAATCAGCTTCTAATGCTACGACGGAAGGTTCGTCCAATACGATGCCCTCGCCCTTGACATAAATCAACATATTTGCTGTTCCTAAATCTATTCCAACGTGTTTTGAAAACATATAAAAAACCTCCCATGCAGTCAAGCACCGATATTATAACACAAAAAAACTAAGCCAGACCAATTTTCACTTTAATTCCACAATAAGGCCAGAAGAAACTGTGCCATGCCGTAAGCCATGATCATAGCCAAAGATATATACAGGATTTGCGCTTCCATAACCTTATTCTTTTTCAGAAATCGGTTAAAATCAACACTGCTTAATCCTCCCATGGCCAAAAAGAATGTGAACATATGCAACAAAATGCGGGTAATAGTCTCTGACATAACTTCCTCCTTTACAAGATGCCAAACAGTATCAGACCAACCGTATTGATTGCCAGATTGGCGAACAAATGGACGGTCCACGAAGCCAAAATGGATGATTCTTTTTCATTGATATAATTGAAGATGTAGCCGCCGATAACAAGAGCAATGAGTAAAAGGACAATCAGATACCAGTCAAACAAACCAATCAGCATGGCCACATGATACAGTGCAAACATCCAGGCGCTGAATCGATAAGCAAATTTCCGTGAAGTCACTTGTTTAAGTTCGATAAAGGCGATACCTCTGAAAAAATACTCCTCCAACAGAGAATTGGCAAATGAAATATAGATTGCTACAAAAATGAAGTTTCCGGCATTGACTCCTAACTGATCCTCAAGTCCGCCGACGACAGCTGAGAAATCGAAGAAAGGGCCAAGAACAAAATAAGCGGCTAATATAAAAACATAAATCCCAAGACCCAAGATAATCAATTTTGGTAACATTTGTTTTCGAAACCCGAGAAGCTTTGCATTTAACTCATTTCTTAGAAAGATCATGGGTAATCCAAGAAAAAACAATACTTTTACTCCCGACTTAACCGCATATCCCGGTTGCCACAAACCATCTGTAACAGCCATGACAATACAACCGATGATAATTGTAACCATGATTTTTTGATACTTTTTCATAAATACCCCCTGTTTCTTATACAAAAATAAAGCAAGCAGCGCAAATGCGCTGCTATTTCGCTGTATTGATTCGATTGAGTGCTCTCTGTAAAGCAATTTGCGCTCTGATAAGATCTTGTTCTTCGGCTTGCGTTTTCAGACGCTCTTCAGCCCGCTGTTTTGCCCGCTGAGCCCGCTCGATGTCGATTTCATCGCTGCGCTCGACCGCATCAGTCATGATTGTCGCAACATTATCTTTGAAATAAAGCGTGCCACCGGAAATAGCATAGCGATGGCGCCCGTCTTCTTCCACAGTTGTCAACATCGAAATCATCAAGATTGCCACCAAAGGCATGTGATTGCGTAAGATGCCCAACTGCCCTTCCGTTGAAACCACATTGAGGATCGATGTCTTTAATTCGCGATACAATCCTCGCGGAGTAACGATACGAACGGTAAACATCTTACTTACCTAATCCTTTAGCTTTATCAAATGCGCCTTCAATCGTACTTACATACATAAATGCCTGTTCCGGCAGTTCATCGGCACAGCCATCCAAAATCTCACGGAAACTGCGAACGGTTTCTTCCAATGGAACGTATGTTCCGGGAATTCCGTTAAACTGTTCCGCAACATGGAACGGCTGTGACAGAAAATTACGAATTCTGCGTGCACGGTTGACAATCACTTTATCTTCTTCGGAGAGTTCATCCATACCTAAGATTGCAATAATATCCTGAAGTTCTTTATACCGCTGCAACAATGACTGAACGCCGCGGGCAACTTCATAGTGCTCATCTCCGACTACCAGCGGATCCAGCATACGGCTGGTTGATTCCAACGGATCGACCGCCGGATAAATACCCAAAGCCGCAATATTACGATCAAGAACGGTCTTTGCATCCAAGTGAGTAAATGCCGTCGCCGGTGCCGGGTCAGTCAAGTCATCCGCAGGTACATAAATTGCCTGAACCGATGTGATCGATCCGTTTTTCGTCGAGGTAATACGCTCTTGTAACTGTCCCATTTCGGTTGCCAGTGTCGGCTGATAACCGACAGCTGAAGGCATGCGCCCCAACAGCGCCGAAACCTCAGAACCCGCTTGAGTAAAGCGGAAAATATTATCAATAAATAACAGAACATCCTGATGATCGACATCACGGTAGTGCTCAGCCATCGTCAAACCCGATAATGCGACGCGCATACGTGCACCTGGAGATTCATTCATCTGACCATATACCAACACGGTCTTATTCAATACACCTGAATCATTCATTTCATGATACAGGTCATTACCTTCACGGGTTCTCTCACCGACACCGGCCACAACGGATAAGCCGCCGTGCTCCTTGGCGATGTTATGAATCAGTTCCTGCATAACCACGGTCTTACCGACGCCGGCACCGCCGAACAAGCCGATCTTACCGCCTTTGGCATACGGACATAACAGGTCAATGACCTTGATTCCGGTTTCTAAGATCTCAGCACTGGTTTGTTGTTGTTCAAAGGATGGGGCAAGACGATGAATCGGATCGCGCTTGACATCAGAACTGATTTCATCCATGCCATCAATCGGATCTCCCAAAACATTAAACATTCTGCCCAAAATTTCTTTCCCTACCGGAACTGAAATCGCCTTACCGGTATCGATTGCTTCCATGCCGCGAACTAATCCGTCGGTTGAACCCATAGCGATACAGCGGACGACATCATCACCGACGTGCTGAGCAACCTCGACCACCAGTTTTCCCACCTTCAAAGGAATGTCGATGGCGTTGTACAAAGCCGGCAACTGCTTACTGCTAAAGCGAATGTCTACGACCGGACCGATGATTTGTAACAGTTTCCCGTTGTTTTTATCCATATAACCCTCCATTACAGTGCATCTGCTCCAGCCACGATTTCAGAAATTTCCTGAGTGATCGCTGCCTGACGCGACTGATTGTATTGCAATACTAACTTATCAATAATTTCCTCGGCATTGTCTGTCGCACTTTCCATAGCCATGCGCCGCGATGCCTGTTCACTGGTTTTGGTTTCCAGCCAACAGCTGTAAGTGACTGACCGGACATACATCGGTATTAAGTAATTCAAGATTGATGAACCGCTCGGTTCAAAAATCGTTTCTACACGTGACTCTTCCGTTACCGATAAATCCTCTTCCACCGGCAACAATTTGATCATCTTCGGCTCAAACATGACCGAATTGACAAAATGCGTGAATAATACATTGATACTGGTGACTTCACCACGTTCGTATAAGTTCAGTGCTTTATTGACGACCGTGCTGATTTCCTGAAAGCTCAGGTCATCACTCTTCATCAGCTGACTCATCAAATTGAAATTTCGGTTTTTAAGCCAAGAATATCCCTTCAATCCAATCAGAAGTACCGGATGCCTCGGATCGACCTTCTGCTTGAAAAATCGCAGCATATTTGAATTATATCCGCCGCACAGTCCCAAATCTGAAGTAAATACAATCGTCAAAGGCCGAGTGTCAGGTTGCTTTTTCATCCAAACGACATCGTCGACATAAGATGTGGATAAAATCTTGGTGACCATGTTTTTCATTACATGGGCATACTCGCGATTCTGCTCCATCTTTTCTTTTTGTCGTTTCAGCTTGCTGGTGGCAATCAACTCCATGGCTTGGGTAATTTTTTTGGTAGCCTCGACCGAGCGGATCCGCCTCTTAATGGCTTGCTTACCGGTAGCCATGATTAAGCACCTTTCATTTTCTTAAACAGACCTACAAAAGTTTTCATTGCTGACATCATCCGCCCGTTCAAATCATCAGAAATAATCTTCTTATCATTGATCTCAGTAACGATTTCCGGATGTTCCTGTTTGAAATACACATGCATCTCAGCTTCGAATTTCTTGATATCAGAAACTTCTAACGTTTCCAAGAAACGGTGTTTAGCGCTGTAAAGCGAAAGAACTTCCTCTGCCAATGTCATTGGTACATACTGTCCTTGTTTAAGCAGCTCAGTCAGTCGTGCCCCATGATCAATGACCCGTTTGGTGGCACTGTCCAAGTCGGAACCGAACTGAGCAAATGCCAGTAATTCACGATATTGAGCCAGTTCCAGTTTCAGTGAACCGGCGACCTGTTTCATCGCTTTGGTCTGCGCAGCAGATCCTACCCGTGAAACAGACAGACCGCTGTCGACAGCCGGACGGACACCGGAGTTAAAGAGTTCCGTTTGTAAAAATAACTGGCCATCCGTAATCGAAATTACATTGGTAGGAATATAAGCGCTGATATCTCCGGCTAAAGTCTCAATGATCGGCAATGCCGTCAATGATCCGCTGCCATAGTTTTCATTAAGTTTTGCGGCTCGTTCAAGCAGGCGGGAATGCAAGTAAAAGACATCCCCCGGATAAGCTTCGCGTCCCGGCGGACGGCGCAACAATAATGACATCGTACGATAAGCGACCGCATGTTTCGAAAGATCATCATAAATGATCAGTACATCTTTCCCTTGTTCCATCCATTCTTCACCAATCGCACAGCCTGCGTAAGGTGCAATGTATTGCAAAGGAGCCATTTCAGAAGCTGTCGCAGCTACGATCGTCGTATATTTCATCGCATCATGATGACGCAGTTTCTCAACGATTTGAGCGACAGTCGATGCTTTTTGGCCGATGGCGACATAAATGCATAACATGTTCTGATCGTGCTGATTAATGATCGTATCGATGGCTAACGCTGTCTTCCCGGTCTGACGGTCGCCGATGATCAACTCACGTTGACCGCGTCCGATCGGAATCATCGAGTCGACGATTTTTAATCCGGTCTGAACCGGCTGATGAACGGATTTACGTGTCATGACGCCCGGTGCCACACGTTCGACCGGTCTGAATTTCTTGGTCAATAATGCCGGACCGCCATCGATAGGAACACCTAATGCGTTAACGACACGTCCAAGCATTTCATCTCCGACTGGAACTTCAACGATACGTCCGGTACGACGCACTTCATCGCCTTCTTTGATCAGACTGTCAGATCCGATCAATACGGCACCGACATGATCTTCTTCCAAGTTCAAAACCATCCCGACGACATCATTGGGAAAAGCCAGCAACTCCCCGGCCATCGCATTATTTAAACCGTGCAATAAAGCGATACCATCGCCGACACTGATGACATATCCGACATCATTGGCTTCTAACCGGCTCTCATAGTTCTTTATCTGATCTTTAATTAAGGCACTTATTTCTTCAGGTCTTAATTCCATAACTTCACCTGCTTCCTTTCAATAACTCTTGCCGCAAGCTATCGATTCTGTTTCTCAGTGAGCCATCCATGACGATATCATCGACGATAACACGAACACCGGATAACAACTGCGGATCTATTTTGTTGGTAAGTTCCACATTCAGATTCATCTTTTGCGAAACCGACTGTTCGATGCGTTGAATTTCTTCGCGATCGAGCGGACGCGTCGAATAAACGATGCCTTCTTTGATACCTTTGCTCAAATTGCACATGACGTGAAATTCTTTCGCAATCTCCTCAAACAATCGGACGCGTCGTTTATCGATGAGCAGACAAAAGAAGTTTATCAGTTGTCTGTCGACCTTGCCCGTAAAAATTTGCTTGACGATTTCTTTTTTGTGCGCCGCTTCAACCCGGATATGACCAAAGAAATTTCCAATCTGAGGATCTTGTTGAAAGGTCTGGTGAATCAATTGCATTTGACGTTGCCAGAGATCTACCTTTTCTGACTCGCAAGCTAACTCAAAAAGGGCCTGCGCATATCTGCTCGCGACCTTTTCCATCAGTTGACAGCTTCCTTAACGAACTTTTCAACAGCCAGACGATCCGTAGATTCGGAGATACGATCTTCCATCAGCTTCCCGGCCGCCAGCAATGCCACATCAACGATTTCACGGTGGATATCATTTTCCATCGCCAGTCGTTCAGCTTCGATTTGTCTTCTGGCCGTATCAAGTTTCTGTTGCGCTTCCCTACGGGCATCGGAAACCAACGTATCCTTGATACGTTTTCCTTCGCTGACTCCGCGTTCGATAATCTTCACGGCCTCTGCCGATGCATGACGCAACTCAGCAATCGCCTGTTCCCGACTTTGTTCAGCTTCATCTTTCAAGATACGAGCTTCCTCAATCTGTTGTTGTGAATGTAAAGCACGTCTTTCCAGATATTCTGAAACCGGCTTCCATAAATAACGTTTAAAGGCATAAAACATTACGCCGGTCGCCGTTAATTGGACCAACATCGTTCGAAGATCAGGAAATAATTTCCCCATGATATCGATATCGATCATAACTCATCACCTCCAAGTGGTAAACGATAACTCAGTTGAATACAAACATTAACAAGAACGCAATAAGCATACCGTAAATAGCACAGGTTTCGGCGATAGCACCACCCAAAATCAGCATAGAACGGATTTTGGTTTCTGCTTCCGGATTGCGTGCAACAGCCTCAACTGCTTTACCAGCCGCATATCCCTGTCCGGCACCGGTCATCATACCGGTCATGATGGCCAATCCAGCCCCAATAGCTACTAATCCACGTGCGAGTTCCATATATAGTTTCTCCTTTTTTATTCTTCTACGGGAAGCTCATTCCCGATAAATACCGTAGTCAATGAAATAAATACAAACATTTGAATAAATCCGACAAATACATCAAAGTAAGCATGCAGCGCCGGGGCAATCACCGGTCCGATAAAGTCGAACTGTCCAATGACGGGGATAAAGCCAATCAGGAAGTTTGATACAAACCCGGTAAAGGTATAAAGCAAAGCCATAATGATGCCCCCGCTGGTAATGTTTCCAAATAAACGCAAAGACATGGATACCAAGGGAGCGAATGTTCCGAATATATTCATGACGATAAATGGCGGATACGGTTCGATAAAGCGGTGGAAAAACTGTTTGAATCCGCCGGTTATATATACCGTTCGCTGAATCATAATGAAGGTAATAAGGGCTAACGTCAGTGTCACGCTGTAGTTGGCCGTTGGCGGGGCTAACCCAAACAATCCGGATATATTGCTTATAAACAAATACAAGGCTAGTGAACCGATGTATGGAGCATATACCCGTCCGGCTTTAGCACCCATGTTTCCCTGGGTTATACCCGACATCATTTGCACATACAATACACCGAGGAGGACTAAGCCTTTGGGTTTCTCCAATGGATCTGCCTTCTTCACAGCCCGATTCACACTGAAGATAAATGCAAGAATGATCGATGTAACGATCAAAATCGAAAATACTTCTGCCTGAATCTGAATCTGCATTCCGACCATCATCGCCGCATCACTCCTTTCGCTTAAATATGTGGATCTGCTCCACATATACTCCGTATTTTACCATAACCAACCCAACAGCTACCATATATATGTTGAATATTTTTGTGAAAATTATACCAAAGTACAGGGCTAATGCCATTAAACCATAATTTAACACTGCAAAAAAGATAAAACCCATCCATTTGAACTGACCCTGAAACAACATTTGGTCATAATAATATGCGGATAACCGCAAGGTAACCTGACCCACAAAAACTCCGAGCCACAAACCCAACCCAAGTTCCACTCGCCAAAACAATAACACCAGTCCGACCAAAAAACCGAACCAAGCAGATTTTTTAGCAATTTTTTCCAGAAATTCTCCCATTAGTTTTCACGTGTCCAATCAATCAGGTATTTAAAAGCACTCGCTACACCCAATAAGCAGCCGATGATCGTCAGCCATGGAGTTGATTTCAACAATCTATCCAGCCATAGTCCCAATAATGTCGAAACAGTAATCATCCCACCGATGGAAAATCCCAGCTGCAGAGCGATGACAAGTGCCCTTTTCATTATTTCGTTCCGAAAATCCGATCTCCGGCATCTCCCAAACCAGGCACGATATATCCGATTTCATTGAGTTTTTCATCCAAAGCTGCCAGATAAATATCTACATCCGGATGATCTGCCTCAATGCGTGCGACACCCTCCGGAACTCCAACCAGACAGACCAGCTTAATTGAATGGCAACCCCGATTCTTAAGAGAGGTAATCGCAGCAGAAGCCGAACCTCCGGTCGCAAGCATCGGATCAAGGATCATCACCACAGATTCAGGTGAGTTTGACGGAAATTTGGCATAATATTCTACCGGTTGTAACGTTTCTTCATTACGATACAAACCGACATGCCCGACTTTTGCTGTCGGTATCAGATTCAAAATGCCATCGACCATACCTAATCCGGCACGAAGGATAGGCACCAAAACAATATCCTTAGCCATCTCGAAAGTATTGCATAAACCCATCGGCGTTTGAATCACGACCGGTTTCACTGGTATATCGCGTGAGATTTCGTAAGCCATCAATCCGGCGATTTCTTCCAGATTGTCACGGAAATCTTTCGTTCCGGTCGTAACGCTGCGCATGATAGCCAGCTTATGGGTAATCAGCGGATGGTTTAAAACATGTAACATAACTCTTCCTCCTATTGATACAGCGGATAATGATCCGTGAGTTGTCTGACTTCTTTCAGCACTTCATCCAATACTTCCTGCTTATCTCCATCTTTGATAACACGGAATATCCAGCGTGCAATCTCTCTGAACTGGTCTTCCTTTAATCCCCGCGTTGTCATAGCCGGTGTTCCCAAACGGATACCGCTGGTAATAAACGGTTTTTCAGTGTCATACGGAATCGTATTTTTATTACAGGTGATTCCTACCAAATCCAATCGTCTTTCCGCTTCTTTACCGGTCAAAGAGAAATTTGTTTTCACATCCACCAAAACCAGATGATTATCGGTTCCGTCAGAAACAATCCGGAATCCCTGTTTCTTAAGTTCATCCGCAAGAGCTTTCGCATTGGCTACGACCTGCGACTGATAGCCTTTAAAGTCCGACTGAAGGATTTCATAGAAACTTACCGCTTTCGCTGCAATGATATGCATCAGCGGTCCGCCTTGCATGCCCGGGAATACATTTTTGTCCAACTCCTGAGCAAACTCTTTTTTACATAAAACGATGCCGCCGCGCGGCCCTCGCAACGTTTTATGGGTCGTAGAAGTAACAAAATGCGCATAAGGTATCGGCGAGGGGTGATGACCGGACGCCACCAGACCTGCAATGTGAGCCATATCGACCATAAGATATGCACCGACTTCATCCGCAATCTCTCTGAATCGCTTGAAATCGATGATTCTTGGATAAGCGCTTGCTCCGGCAACGATCAGTTTTGGTTTAGCAGCCAATGCTTTCTCGCGAACATCATCATAATCAATGGTTTCATCATCTTTTTTAACGCCATAACTGACAAAGTTGTACAGTTTTCCGGAAAAGTTCATCGGATGTCCGTGTGTCAGATGTCCCCCTGAACTCAAATCCATACCCAAGATCGTATCATTTGGTTTACATACCGTCATATAGACAGCCATATTGGCTTGTGAGCCGGAGTGAGGTTGGACATTGGCATGTTCGCACCCGAAGATTTCGATCAACCGTTCTCTGGCCAAATCTTCAACAACATCCACAAATTCGCATCCGCCGTAATATCGTTTATGAGGATATCCTTCCGCATATTTATTAGTTAGTACGCTCCCCATGGCTTCCAGAACATCCTGTGAGACATAGTTTTCAGATGCTATCAGCTCGATATTCTGACGTTGTCGATTCAACTCCTGATCGATCGCATGTTTTATGACTGAATCTTTCATTTTTCCTCCGCTTTTTCGATTTCCGCAATTTTACTGATCCGCCGCTGATGACGGGCATCTTCGCTAAATGGTGTTTCAAGCCAGATGCGGGCAATTTTTAGCATGGTATCTTCACTGAGGACTCTGCCGCCCATGGCCAGCACATTGCTGTCATTATGTAATCGCGTCACTTCAGCGACGGTCACATCACTGACCAACGCACATCGGATGCCGTTGACTTTATTGGCAGTAATCGATGCCCCGATCCCGGTGCCGCACAGGATGATTCCTTTATCCGCACGGCCTTCACTGACAGCCTTAGATGCCGGGTATATATAATCGGAATAATCCACACTGTCCTCACTGTTTGTACCGAAATCATCAACATCATATCCCCATTCGATCAGTTTCTTTTTCAGTACTTCCTTATGAGCAAATCCGCCGTGATCGGCAGCTAAGGCTATTTTCATTTTTCCTCCATCCGTTATTGACCGTTCAACCTCATTAAGGCTGACCAATCCTTCTCTCACTAAGACAAGCTTACTGCCGGTCGCGTCGATGATCGTCGACTTTATATCCCCGCCGATTCCATCAACCACGGCTTCAATCCTGCCTTCAAATTTTAACAATACTTCATCCGTTGTATGAGCAACTTGTTCACCGCTGTAATTCGCTCCGGAAACATAGAGCGGTCCGGTTTTTCGAACGATATTGATCAGCCATGGATCATCCGGCATGCGAATAGCAATCGTCGGATTTCCGCTAAACGAACCTGTTCCTTTCCTGCTAAAAATAAAGGTTGTAGATCCCGGCATCCATCGCTTGATCAGCTTTAAATCACGGCGTTTCAATGCCGCAAATTCACTGATCTGGTTTTTTGAGCTGACCAACAATACAAACGGCTTAAAGATTTCACGATTTTTGATTTTGGTCAGCTTTTCAATCATCTCAATGTGACCGGACTTTACCGCCAGTCCATATACGGTATCTGTCGGTAAAGCAACGACCCCTCCTTGATTGAGGATGGATATTATTTCTGTAACATCTTCTTTTTTCAATACCAATGTTTTCATAGCATTCACCATTTTCATCAATTTATTTTAACATATTTTGAGACTTTATTTTCATCAAAAAAGCATCCCCGACGGGATGCCTATTGCTTTTACTTATGGATACTAAAACTGTGACTATGGTTGATGGCGAAAACAATAATCGACATATTCTCAAGAGAGCACAGGATATGGGTCTCACCGAATGTATATCTCCATTGATCTTGACGTTTTCCTTTGAGTGCCCGTCCGATCCGCCTTGGATCTTTTTGGTTTTCAAGATTACGCTTTAAATAACCGACGATCAAAGCAGCTACGGTCCGATCCATCCCAAGCAATTGTTGTCGTGCATGTGAGGAGAATTTTATGATCCACATACTAACGTCCTAAATCTTTCTCGATTTCCTTCAATGAATATGTTTTGGCATTGGCCTTGTACACTTCATCAAATATACGAATATCCACATCATCTTCAATCTTGGAAATGACGACCTTCCGAATCAACTCCGAAACCGTCAAACCCATAAGATCCGCATATTCCTGAATCAGTTTTTTGTCACGTGAACAGAGTCGCAATGATATAGTTTCCAATATGACCACCTCTGTAATACATCGTAATACACAAACGGTTCGCCGTCAAGTAACACTTAACGTATTCAACAATTGAAGTACACAAAACACATCCGGTCTTTACCGTTGATGTCTTTTTTAAACTCGACCCGGGCATCAGGGAAGCGTGAAACGACTTCACGGTGCAACAAAATCTGTTGATCAAAACCCATCTCAAAAGCCATCATCGAACGTTCTTTCATGATTGACGGCGCCTGATCAAGCAGCTTGCGATATAAGTCCAAGCCATCCGAACCACCAAACAATGCCACATGCGGTTCATAATCGACCACTGATTTTTCGACGGTTTCTTCTTTTTTGATGTAGGGCGGATTGCTGATGCATATATCAAGCTTTATGTGGCGGTCGATCAGCGGTTGAGCCATATCTCCCAACACAAAATTCACCTCTGTCTCTAATTGCTTGGCATTTTTACCGGCAACAGCAAGTGCATCCTCACTGATATCACTTGCCCAAACGGTGCACCGCGGTTCTTCTGCTTTCAAAGTAATTGCCAAGGCTCCGCTTCCTGTACCGACATCTGCACAAGTAAGTTCGCCCTGCCCAAACAAATCATCAATATCCGACAGGATGTACCCGATAAGTTCTTCGGTTTCCTCTCTGGGAACCAACACATCTTTGCTTACTGAAAATTTCCGTCCGAAAAACCACTCATATCCCAAGATATGAGCGAGCGGTTCGTGGTTGAACAAGCGATGAAGTCCTGCTTGAAATTCAAGGAGAACTCTCTCATCGATTTCTTCATCATCAATCAGATATAAATTAAGTTGGTGCTGATCGGTAAGCTCAAGCATCAAACGGCGGGCCAACATCTCGTTGATACCCGCCTGATGGCACTGATCGACTGCCTTTTTTAATGTCTGACGATACGTCGCCATGTTATTCGCCCGCCAGTTTCTGACGTTGCTCTTCAGCGAGCAAGGCATCAATGATTTCTTCCATACGGCCTTCTACGATCCAATCGAGTTTCTGTAAGGTCAGTCCGATGCGATGATCGGTGACACGGTTTTGAGGATAATTGTACGTGCGGATCTTCTCAGAACGATCCCCTTTACCGATTTTTGAACGGCGTTCAACTCCTTTTTCCTCATCCGCTTTTCGCTGATACTCTTCATAGACACGGGCATACACCATCTTAAGCGCTCTGTCCCGATTATCATGTTGTGAACGGCCGTCCTGACAGTTGACAGATATTCCGGTAGGAACGTGGGTAATGCGTACGGCTGAATCCGTCTTATTAACATGTTGTCCACCGGCACCTGAAGCACGATGAGTTTCAAAAATCAAATCGGCGGGATTGATGTCGATATCTTCCACTTCGGTTTCCGGCATGACCAAAACCGTAGCCGTGGATGTATGAATACGCCCTTGGGTTTCCGTCTTCGGTACCCGCTGAACACGGTGCGCACCTGATTCGTATTTCATCGAACGATAGACTTCATCACCTTTGACGATAAATGAGATCAGCGTGTACCCGCCAGCTGTTGCTTCGATAGCCTCGTAGATTTCCACTTTCCAACCTTGCGATTCCGCATACTTTGAATACATGCGAAACAAATCTCCCGCAAAAATATTTCCTTCATCCCCGCCGGCAGCACCGCGGATCTCAAAAATAGCATTCTTGTCATCGTGCGGATCTTTGGGAATAAGCATGACTTCCAGTTTTGAAACCAATTCTGCAATCTGCGGCTCAAGTTCTTCGATTTCCATCTCAGCCATAGCAACCATCTCTTCATCTTCATCGTGCTCGAGCATATGTTTTGCATCTTCTAAATGCTTGGTTGCCTGAACCAGTTTTTCAAACGATTCGACTACCTGACGCAACTGTGACTGTTCTTTAGCGAGTTTACCCATTTCTTTTGCATTGGATAATACTTCCGGACTCATCAGTAACTCATCCAGCTCGTTATAACGATCCTGAATTTTCTGACATCGTGTAAATAAAGCTTCCATTCTAAACCTCCGCCGCAATCTCTTGCGTTAAATTTTTCAACCAGGTACCCTGAATGTAGCGTTTCATACCGATGATGACACGCACCAGCTGTTCGATCTGAACCAGCAAGAAAACCAAGGCAATGTTTCGAATATTGAATACACCAACCAAAATAAAAGCCATCGGTAAGCCGACCATCCATAGTATTCCTGCATCCAAAAAAGCTAAGAAACGAGAATCTCCTCCGGCTCGCAATGAGGAAAATACAATGACATTGAACATCCGTAAGGATAATCGCAAACTGAAAATCTGCACGATCAGTATGGCACCCCGAATGACTTCCGGATCGCTTAACCCAAATAATCCGACCAGAAACCGTGCTGAACCAAGAATGATCAGGGATGTTATCACTGACATCGCAAACCCCAGACCGATGAAATAGTTTCCTTTTTTGCGGGCTTCCGTCAAATCGCCCTTGCCCAGTTCAGCACCCAGCATCGAACTGTTAGCATTGTTGATACCCATGATGACGAACATAAAAACGTTGGCAATCTGCGTTCCGACATAATAACTGTCCATGGCTTTGGTTCCCAAAATCCCAAAAGCAACAATGTATAATGTCCCGCCGATACCAAAGAAAAACTCATTGAAGATCAACGGATACGTTCTGCGAAACATTTTTGAGAACATATCCTTCCTGATGCCAAACATGTCTGATATGGAACCGACAAAAGTCTGACGACTTCCATAAGCATAAATCAGATGGATCGCACATCCGGTCACATTGGCAATCAGAGTCGCAATGGCTGCACCACGCAATCCTAACTCTGGAAGACCAAAGTTACCGAATATCAGACCATAGTTCAGAGTAACATTGATGAGGATGGCGATAATCCCTATGACCATCGGAACAACGGTTTTCTGTATGGAGCGATAAGCAAAACTGAACATCATGGTCAGTGCTCCGGGCAGATAAGAAAAAAGTACGATACTGAGATAGGATACACTGGCAGTGATCACAGCGGTATCTCTAATATAAATTTGCATAAGCTGAGTTCCGAAAAAGTAGGCAGCCAACATCCAGGTAACAGAGATCACCGATATAAGCATCACGCCGAATCCAAAGGATCTTCGCTGATTGCTTCGGTCATCGGCACCAAAAAACTGTGCCATATAAATCCCAGCTCCTGCCGCCGCACCATAGCTGATGGTCATCATCAGGATTTCGATTTGAGCTGCTGTTCCAACCGCTGTCACCTGATTAATGCGGGCAACCATGATGCTGTCAACGATGCCCATCGCACTGTTGAGCAGCTGTTGCAATGCCAAGGGGACTGCGATCCACAAGACTTTTCTGACAAACTCTTTCGGTCCGACGTACTTACGCAAAGACATCGGCAATACACTCATACTACAGTTCCGGCTTGTCTTTCACTTCGTGACAATGGCGGCATCGGGCTTCATAACTTTCCGCCGCTCCGACCATTATGATCGGGTCATGATAGGATGCCGGCTTGTGATTGACCAGACGCTGTGTCCGGGTCGCAGGTGCACCGCATACTGTGCAGACTGCGGTCAGTTTTGTCACAAATTCAGCAGTCGTCACTAGTTCCGGCATAACACCGAAAGGTTCTGCGCGAAAATCGGTATCGAGTCCGGCGGCCATGACGCGTTTGCCGGCTTTGGCCAGTTTATTACATACCGCAATGATGTCGCGGTCAAAAAACTGTACTTCATCGATCGCAACGACGTCGACATCGTGGGTAATGAAATCCAAAATGTCTTTGGCATTTTCAACCACCAAAGCATCCACCGATGCTCCGGCATGCGATACGATTTTTGAGTTGCTATAACGATTATCAATGGCCGGTTTAAAAACCAACACTCGTTTTTTCGCAAATTCCAATACTTTGATCCGACGGATCAGTTCTTCTGTTTTCCCCGCAAACATACATCCGGCAATGACTTCCAGATAGCCCGGGCGATACTGATGATACATCATGCGCTTTCACCTCGTTACCATTTTAACCGATTTCAAGCAAAAAAATAAGGGTTGCAACCCTTATTTAATTCCGTATTTTTTATTAAACTTTTCAACGCGTCCGGCTGCTTGCGCAAAACGTTGTTTACCTGTATAAAAAGGATGGCAATTGGAGCAGGTGTCGACACGAATTTCTTTTCTGACCGAACCGCTTTCGAATTGATTACCGCAGGATGTGCAAGTAACCATCACTTTGTTATATACGGGATGAATGCCTTGTTTCATAGTTCATCTCTCCTTCCGCCTTGAATGACTCTCATTCAAAGTAAGTGCATTAGTAGTTTATCACAAGCCCAATGAGATTGCAATAAGCAACATCACACATCAATGATATTAAATCCGGCCGCTTTCTTCATGCGGTTCATCAGTGCTAAACCCATCTCATCTTCCTCAAATGCCTCCGCAAATATCACTTCCACACCAAGCTGATCAAACTCTCGCAATGCCGCAAATAAGTTGGATGCGCTTTGATCTAAATGCTCAACACTTCCGATGGATATGACTTGTGCACCTGTGTACTCTGATTTGGTTTCATCGCTACACAACACACCGATCCTGGATTCTTCATAGTGCTTGATTTGTTCACGTATGTACGAAACCATGTTATTCTTACTGCCTCGTACGATGCGCATCGCTGCATTCGGTGCATAGTGAGTGTATTTCATGCCCGGAGAGCGAGGTTTATCCACAGTTTCATTGATCATGTTGTCCACCATGATCCCATCTTCTCCAAGAACTTCCTGAAGCTGTTGTAATGTTACTCCTCCGGGGCGCAGTATGACCGCTACCTCAGAAGTTATATCCAACACCGTTGATTCAACGCCGATCCGACTGCGATCGGCACTGATGATCATATCTACGCGTCCATCCATATCTTCAATCACATGTTTTGCCATGGTCGGGCTCGGTTTCCCCGAAACGTTTGCGCTCGGTGCGGCGATGGGCACATTAGCAAATTCGATCAGCTTTAATGCGATCGGGTGATCCGGCATCCGGATAGCCACTGTATCCAAATGTGCACATACTTCCAACGGTACTTTTTCAGATCGTTTAAAGACGAGTGTCAGCGGTCCCGGCCAAAAAGCTTCTATTAATTTTTTCGCCCGTACATCCAATGGATCTTTTAATAAATCTTTCATCATCTCAACACAACACACATGAACGATCAGCGGATTGTCCGCAGGTCGTCCTTTCGCATGAAATATCTTTTTGACAGCTTCTGAGGAAAGCGCATTTGCCCCCAATCCATAGACTGTCTCCGTAGGTAAAACCACGGTTCCCAAATCAGCGATGATTCGGGCCGCCCTCATTAGTTTCTCAACATCAATATTTTTCTCATTTAACTCAATGATTTCCGTTTTCATCAACATCACTCACTTCCGACACGTACAACAATACCACATCATCCCTGATTTTTCATCCGATATTTCCTAAGGACACCCGGTGAAGATACTTATCCGCAATCAATTTCAATCGAATCAGTGTTTCTTTCGATGTAATCATCCTATCTCTCCATAAATAATTTGGGAAAAAACGATTGATATGTAATGGTATGTCAGGATCGATATTTGCCAGCCACTTCGCCATTTGTTCCATTTCTTCATCCGAATCGTTCTCTGTTTCGATAACTAGGAAGGTGATTTCTACATGCGCAGATTTCGAGGCAATCATGATCGTTTGTTTCACCGATTCTAAATTACCGCACAACTTATCATAGAATTTCTGACTGAATCCTTTTAAGTCAATATTATACGCATCTATGTAAGGCAACAGTTTTCTTAGCGGCCCTTCCTCAATCGTCCCATTGGTCACCAGCACATTGACCATGCCTGCCTTTTTTACTGCGATTGCGCAGTCAAGGACATACTCAAAATTGATCAGCGGCTCATTGTATGTATAAGCAATACCGATGTTTCCGTCATTCATAAGAGATGAAGCCAGTGATACCGCATCTTCTACGGAAAGCTGTCGCGTGAATGTATGCTCATCTGCCATCGAAATTGAGTAGTTCTGACAAAAAGGGCATCGAAGATTGCACCCGAATCCACCCAAAGAAAGAATTCTACTTCCGGGATAAAAGTATTTCAGCGGCTTCTTCTCGATCGGATCCAACGCTATCGACGTCACCCGACCGTAGTTTAAAGGTATGATTTTCCCCTCAATGTTTTTTCTTGCCTGACAAAACCCTGTCTGACCTTCCTTCAGCTGACATCGGTGAAAGCAAAGATCACATTCAGTCATGATGCCTTACGACCTCAAACCGATACAGTTCGACCGGTTCATCCGGGTCGATGCCTGCTTTTCGCCGGGCAATCGACACTTGTTGATCAATGGAATCAATACCTTCTAAGTCAGGCAATAAAAGTCCCCGACGTGATCCGGAAACCACAATGACACCATAGCGTCTGACATTAAGTTCACTCTTGCTATTTATCTTTTCGGGCATTGTCAATACATCGACGGAAATTTCAAGATCTTTCAGTTCCGTTGAAGCCACGGGGTAGAATCGCGGATCACGGGCACACGCAGCAATTGCATTATATATGATTTCAGTCCCGAGATTTTTTCGTGCCGGCTCAATCGTTCCGATGCATCCTCGTAACCGCCCCTGACGGTGAATCGATACAAATACTCCCGAAGAAGGCTGATAAAACTCAGATAACTGCGTAATATCTTCCAATTTTGAGATCTCCCGATGATTGACATAGCGTTCAATGGTTTTACGTGCCAAATCGACATACGGTTCTTTCTTCTTATCAATTAGAAACGATGCCACGGCATATCCTACCCCGAAGGGTCCTTCATAAGACAGTAATTTCGGTGTAATATGATTACCCTCAAGAACCCCAGCCAGCACATGCAACCCGCGCAATCCGCATTCTCCGGCCTTCTCACAAAGTGATTCATCCAGTGAATCCAACAAGCCAAAATCACCTGAGGAAAGGATTTCCGTAATTTTTTGATCAAAAATTGCGCCTTCTTTTACATAACCATATGGACCCTCGTGCTTCAACCGATGCGATAAGTCCCCACTGGCAATAAAAACGGTTCTCTTCCCCAATTTCTCACTGACCGCAAATATATCCCTGCCCAATTGTCTGTGTTCTTGTTTTGACATGGAAGAAACGCCTGTGATGAGCCATCGGTAAGACCCTTGTTGATGGATAAAATGGACAGGCACCATTACTCCATGATCGACTTCCAAATTGCCCGAATCGATCAGCTGCACACGATCATTGATAGTTCGCAATTCTTTGGCGAATATCGGATCCAACGATAATGGTCCTTTGATTTCAGGATGACCGAAACGAGAAAAATCACCCATAGCCGACGCACTGCATCCGACGAAAAAACCATCCTTAAGATATGGTGCATGCGGGGAACTGATGACGATGATGTCCGGTTGGATATCCGCAATGATGTTGGATACCTGATGATAGGCGTCGATGGTGGATTGGATGTTTCTTTCTTCTCCCCGACCGATAGCTGCGATAGCAATCGGCGGATGAGGGAGTACAAAGGCAGCGAGCATACTCATACGCATCCCTCCAAATTCACCTTCATTATACCCTTAATTTCAAAAAAAAGATGCACTCTTGTGCATCAGTCAACGTTGATCGAACAGTCTTTGGCTTTTATTTTATTCATCTTCACCAATATTTCATAAAACAGAACACTCAGCAATCCAGGAAGCGCGATATACAGCACGAGTATTTTGATCAGTACATCCATTGTAAATCCCATGGTCTGAAATGTCAGGATAACCCCGACCAATCCGCTGGTACCCATACCCGCTCCAGCCGCAATATTTTCCATTTTGAATACCATGGTAGCCAATGGTCCGGTAATAGCCGAAGCCAAAGTCGGAGGTACCCAGATCCACGGATTACGGATGATATTGCTTACTTGCAACATCGATGTGCCCAATCCTTGAGCAACAACTTCGCCCACTTTGTTATCTTTTCGGCTCATCAAAGCGAAACCCACCATCTGTGCACAACATCCGGCGGTTGCGGCTCCGGCCGCAAGCCCTGAAATCTGTAACATCAAAGCCAACGCGGCACTGGATATCGGTGCAGTCAGTATCATGCCCATGACGACCGAAACAATGATTCCCATGATCAGAGGTTGAGCTTTGGTAGCCTCAACGATGATGACGCCTAAGCCCGACATCAAAACCCCGATCATCTGACCTGCCGTTATCGCGACAACGAATCCGGCAATCATAGTTACGGTCGGTGTGACAATGATGTCCAATGGCGTCTTTTTTGAAACCAGGAAACCTGCCTCAATAGCCAATATTACCGATAAGTATGCTCCGGCCGGACCGCCATACACTGCCCCCAACTGACCGGCAACCATCGAAGCCACCAGT
The DNA here is from genome assembly GCA_036677505.1 of Erysipelotrichaceae bacterium. Taxonomy (GTDB): domain Bacteria; phylum Bacillota_I; class Bacilli_A; order Erysipelotrichales; family Erysipelotrichaceae; genus UBA2227. The sequence goes on along the minus strand of JAVBWK010000024.1, from coordinate 2,259 downwards.
ACCATCAACGGTGCTTTCAATTTATAAGCTACCGCAATCGCAATCGCAGGTCCCATCAAGGAAATCGCGGTTCGCCCGATTTCCTGTATTGAAAGTAAAAAAGATACTTCCGGCCATATAAGCAATAACTGCTCGGCAGCGGTTCTGAGAATCAATCCGACGATCAGTGAAGCAAACAGGCCTAAAGCCATCGCTGACAGACCATCCAGTATGTACTTTTGGTAAAATCTCTTGAGCTGAAGTTCCATGTTTCCTCCAAAAAAAAGACCTAATCGTTCTCTTCGATTAAGTCTACTAAATAATTGTTATAGATGTCAATGCGGTCATCGGTTTTATACGTAAGTTGTCGGATCAAATCGTAAACCTCACAGGAAACATCGCCCAACATCTGACGCAATGACTGAGCAACCGCTACTTCTTTCTGATGTCCCTTCGCACAATCCGCTAATACCGATTTGACCTTTTTACGCTGATCGAGCGACAACCCGGATAATGACTGAATGGCAGGCATCATGGTTTCCTCGAATTTCAGATTACCATCAATCGTCATTTCATATTTGAGAAAGGTTTTCTTGATTTCCTCAATATTTTCATCTTTCAAAGCTATATGCATCGGTTTTAGTCCGTTATGAACATTCTCCTTAATGATGCGCATCGGCTCACAGAAAGTCTCTTTCAAATACTCAGAGAGCTGATCGACATTCATAGACCGGATGATGATTTCAACTTGTTTATTATTCATTTCTTCACCTCGATGACATTGTACTCCCATCGAGAGAATATTTCATCGCTTATGCTACTTCTCGCCAGATAACCGCCCCAAGACTCTTAAGTTTGCCATCCAAATCGTCATACCCGCGATCGATATGATAAACTTCGTGGATTTCTGTGACGCCTTGGGCAATCAGTCCGGCAATGACCAGCGATGCACCGCAACGTAAGTCTGTTGCTGTAACGATGTCCCCATACAGTTTTGTCGGGCCCTTAATCGTAGCCTTAGCCATGGATAAATCGATATTCGCACTCATCCGCTGTAACTCCACACAATGCTTGAACCGTTCGGTATAAATCGTCTCTTTCACCGTCGATTCTCCCACAGCCTGCGTAAGCAGGGGTGTCAGCGGCTGCTGTAAATCAGTCGCAAATCCGGGATAAGGCAATGTCTTGATATCGACGCCAACCAGTTCCCTGCCGCCACGAATCGTCACTTTATCGACTTCGACATCCATATCCACACCCATCTCTTGAAGTTTCGATAACAAAGACTCTAAGTGTTGAGGAATAATGTTCTCAATCACCATCTCTTGGGCTGCAGCTGCCGCCATGATGATAAAGGTACCGGCTTCGATGCGATCGGGAATGATTTCATGAAAACAGCCGGACAATTCTTCTACTCCATCGATAGTAATCACATTGGTTCCCGCTCCGCGTATATGAGCACCCATCTTATTGAGCATTGTAGCCACATCGATGATTTCCGGTTCTTTCGCGGCATTCTCAATGGTTGTCCGGCCTTTGGCGTACACTGCCGCCATCATGATATTGATTGTGGCGCCTACCGAAGAAATATCTAAAAATATCTTTGCACCAATCAACTCATTAGCGTAAATGTGATAACTCCCCTGAGCATACTCAATCGTCGCACCCAAAGCTTCAAATCCTTTCAGATGCAAATCGATAGGTCTGGGACCTAAATAGCATCCTCCGGGCATCTTCATTTTAACTTCCTTATACTTCCCTAAAAGTGCGCCCATAAAATAATAAGATGCACGCAATTTTGTGACAGCTTGTGTTTCAAGTGGCTTATTATACATTTCACTGGGATCGATCACGATATGATCGTGCGATTTCTGTATGACCGTAACATTGAGTTCTTTCAACAAATCCGAAAGCGATGCGACATCCGATATATCCGGAACGCCGATGATTGTTACCGGACCGCGAGATGCCAAAATCGCTGCCGGAATTAAAGCAACCGTCGCATTCTTTGAACCGCTGATCCGGACTTTCCCGTTTAGTTTGTGCCCGCCTTCGATTTTAATTACTTCTTCCATATCGCACCCTCTTTTTTCGTACCCTCATTTTACCAAAAAGTTACACAAAACACAAAAACTCTTTCAAAATAAAAGTTGCCCACAGGGCAACTCAGACTGTCGACAAAGTAAGTCGGCAGTTTTTTTGTATTTTGAACACGAAGAACCTGATGATAAAATAGAAGTATCAAGAGGGCTCGCTAATGATAACGAAAACGAACCAAAA
>JAVBWK010000023.1:0-29562 GCA_036677505.1 Erysipelotrichaceae bacterium | reverse complement strand
TTTGGTTCGTTTTCGTTATCATTAGCGAGCCCTCTTGATACTTCTATTTTATCATCAGGTTCTTCGTGTTCAAAATACAAAAAAACTGCCGACTTACTTTGTCGACAGTCTGAAGAACGCGTTGCGTTCTTTTACTTTGTCAGCCATTTGGGCTTATCGAGTGTCAGCTGATCATAATCATCCATCACCATCTCCACAAACTGTCTCAGTGTTTCTGTCTGTCCGATGGAGAACTGCGTGCTCCAGACCAAAGCGGAAATCATACTGTGACACATATACAGCTTCATCAGCCGGTGGAAGTCTTTCGGAATTCCATGTTTGAAGTAACCATCCAGCTGACCCATCACAAAAGGAATACTGTATTTCCGGCTGAAAAAGTAAGCCCGGATAAATTCCTCATACGGATCACCAATGTCGCAGCGGTTAAAATCGATGATGGCCGTATGCTGATATTCGATCAGAAGCATATTTCCGACGTGATAATCGCCGTGCTGAAAGACTAACGGCCGATCACTGAGTTCGCTCAGGTGGTTTTTCATGTAGTCAATAACTTTATCATCATTTGGAAAACTGAGCTTTTTTTGTTGATACCGATCGATATAGTTCAACATCTTCTGACTCATCCGCTCAAACTGATTGACAGAGTCTTTTTGGATCGGAAGGGAATGGATGGCAAGCAAAGCTTCTCCCGCAAAAAATCCCATATCATACTGCATGGATACGGGTAGCTTGTGAATGTTGGGTTCAAGATCTAAAGCTTCGATGTAGGAGTAAACAGCGATCACCTGTGATTCTTCCGTATAAAATGAAAGAGGCTGATTGACCGGCCAACCTTGCCGGTACAAACGGTCGATCTGCTCAAACTCCCATTGTCTGCGCGTCAGAAAACTGATGTCACTGATTCGGATCAGATGTTTCTGATCGCCTTTTATCCCGATCCACTTGGCATCCGCAGACCAGCCCTTGTTTAAAAACCGGACATCTTCATAATGATATTTATCGATGAGCAGCTGACGTTGTTCCATGGTACCTCTTTTTCTGATATTATAACGGATTTCTGCTAAAATGTAATCAGGTGATGACAATGAAAGAATACAATAAACTTATACGCGATGGGATCATCGATATCATTGAGAAGGACGGACGGATCGCTTATACACGGGTTTTGGATGAATCTGAGTACAAAGCAGAGTTGAAGAAGAAACTGAAAGAAGAAACTGAAGAACTGATGAACGCCTGTGAAGATCAGCTTCTGGAAGAGTTGGCGGATGTTTATGAAGTGCTTGAACACATCACGGAAGCCTATGAAATTTCTTTCGAGAAGATCAGTGAGATCAAGATGAGAAAAGCATCAGAAAGAGGAAAGTTTTCGCATCGGCTGTTTCTGATCGGCGTAAAGGAAAAAGTGTAAAATGCCCTCTTATCGTATGGTTATGGTAAAATAGTAAAGAAGGGAGTGACGGACATGAAAGTAAAAGTTGAATATTTATCTCACAGCGGTTATATCGTTGAAACCGATCGGATCATATTGATTTTTGATTATGTGAAAGGAATTCTTCCATCAAAATACCTGAAATCTGATAAGCAGTGTTGCTTCTTTATTTCGCATCATCACAGCGATCACTTCTCAGAATCCGTGTTCTCCTATAAAAAAACCATCGTCATGTCCGACGATATCAAACTCGATGCCTTTTTCAATGTGTTCAAAGTCAAGCCGGGCGATATGCTGGTCTGTGATCAGATATCAGTCAAAGTGTTTGGCAGTACCGATGAAGGTGTCAGCTTTTTAGTCAGTGACGGCGATGTGAATATTTTCCATGCCGGCGACTTGAATAACTGGCATTGGAAAGATGAATCGACTCAAGAAGAAGTGGATGCGGCCGAAAAAGCATTTCTTGACATTGTGGATCAGGTGGCGGAATTTCCTATTGATGTGGCCATGTTTCCGGTGGATGACCGGATGGGATCTGCATTTGACTTAGGTGCCCGACAGTTTATCGACCGTTGCAAACCGACCCATCTTTTCCCGATGCATTTCCAGTCGTTTGAATCTTTGCTTCCTTTGCAAATCTATATGCATAACTTTAAGCACTTGCACTACTATCTGCCGGTCAGAGAAAATCAGCTGTTTGAAGTTCAGGTGGTATCACAGGATTAATTTTTGCGGGGCAACCCGCTTTTTATAACATTTCTATGATAGAATAAGTGCATGATGAAATGATAATCCCATGCAGATGGTAGGAGGTTGTTTATGAACAGACAGAAAAACCCGTTGGTTGGCTTGATATTCTTTTTCATCGCCTTGTCTTTTATATTCGGAAATTTCGGCGGATTTGCATTTTTTATCCCCTTTATATTTCCGGTCATCATATTTTTTATCGTTGCTCAAATCATTACTCAGGCAAAAAGGGCACAGCAGATGGGACAAAGGGAGCAGACCCCGGTACAGAAACCGGCAGAGAATCGTTTTGAGCGTGATTTTACCAAGCGCAGCAGCACACACAGACGGCCGGCTGCTTCACAGACGGTTGCTGCCCCGAAAACGCATTATGGCAATGTGAGCAATCTGCCCGGAGCTCATCTGACCAAATGTCCCAAGTGCGGAGCATCGATGGATGACCGGTATGATTACTGTTTCAGTTGCAGGACGTGGTTGAAACAATGATTCGTTCGCACAAAGGAAAGACTCCCAAGATAGGGAAGAATGTTTATATCGATCCGATGGCCTTGGTCATCGGTGATGTAACGATTGGGGATGATTGTTCGGTATGGCCGGGAGCTGTGGTCCGTGGGGACGTCAACTCGATCACCATCGGCAATCGCACCAACATTCAGGACAATGTGGTCATTCACACTTCGCACATGGTTCCGGTTTATATCGGCGACAATGTGACGATCGGGCATTTGGCTCATGTGCACAGTGCGACCATCGGAAACGGTGTCATGGTCGGATCGCGTTCGGTCGTGCTGGATGAATGTGTCATCGAAGATACATGCCTGATCGGAGCCGGAGCTTTGGTTTCGCCGCGCAGTAAAATCCCGACGCGTTCGATGGTGTTGGGAATGCCGGCGGTGATCAAGCGGGAACTCAAGGACAGTGAAGTCGAAATGATTTTGGCCAATGCTCAGGAGTATGTGGATATGAAAAATGATTATCTGAAAGGTCAATTGGATGATTAAGGGAATCATCTTTGATTTGGATGGCACGCTGCTGGATACGCTAAAAGATATTGCGGACAGTGCCAATCAGGCACTGATGTTATCCGGTTATGATGTTCATCCGTTGGATGAATATCGTTTTTTTGTGGGCAACGGAGTCGAGCATCTGGTGAAGATGATGCTGCCGAAAGGGACGGATGCGGCTGTGACCGCTCAGGTCATCCGGGACTTTCATCAGGCGTATGATCGTAATTATGCCAATCAATGTCAGCCGTATCCCGGGATCATGGATTTATTGAAAGAGCTGAATCGAAGAGGGGTTCAGTTGGGTGTCTGTTCCAACAAGCCGGATGCGTTCACGCAGATCATGGTTAAACAGTACTTTTCGGACATTGATTTTGTGGCAGTGACCGGTCAGAGACAGGATTTGCCTCGCAAACCTGATGCCGCGATGCCTCGCTATATTCTTGAGAAGATGAAACTGACTGAAAATGACGTTTGGTTTGTGGGAGACTCCAATGTCGATATCATGACCGCAAAAAATGCCGATATTCGAAGCATCGGTGTGAGCTGGGGATTTCGTCCGATTCAGGAACTGATCGATGCCGGGGCAACGGTTACGGTTGATCATCCGGCAGAAATTCTTGATTTGCTCTGACGCTGAGACGAAAAATGTCGTGTGATTATTGAGTGAAATATCTGTAAACGCTTTCACAATGTCAATGTTTTTGTTATAATGAGGGTGCATAAAGAAAGAAAGGTCGTAAGCTCGTGACTCTTGCCTGCATTCGACGCGAAAACCAAATCTTACCTCTAGAGATTTCACACGGAGGAACCCGGTCAGCGGTCGTTTTGTGGTATTTGTAAGCAAAGCGGCCTTTTTTTTCTGAAAATATCAGAGCGAAAGCTGAAAAGGAGTACATGGAATGAAAAAATTTGATTACATGGAGAAGTATGGATACGAGCAATTGGTCTATATGTATGACCGCAACTCCGGTTTAAAGGGGGCTATCTGTATCCATAATACGACGTTGGGACCGGCGTTGGGCGGAACACGCGTATGGGAATATGAAGATGAAGAAGATGCGATTCTCGATGTATTGCGTTTGGCTCGCGGCATGACCAAGAAGGCGGCGTGTGCCGGTTTGAATCTTGGCGGCGGTAAAGCAGTCATCATCGGTAACTCTAAGAAGATGAAGTCGGATACGGTTCGCCGGGAAGCGTTCTGGCGGGCGTTTGGCCGTTATGTCGATTCTTTGGGCGGCCGTTATATCACCGCTGAAGATGTCGGGACCTCTCCGGAAGATATGGAATATGTCAAAATGGAAACCAATCACGTCATGGGCTTGCCGAGTACTTCCGGCGACCCGTCACCGTTTACGGCGTGGGGCGTATATAAGGGAATCAAGGCCTGTTTAAAAGAAACATACGGATCGGCCAAACTGGACGGTCGGGTCATCGCGGTTCAGGGCGTCGGTCACGTCGGTGCATATTTATGTAAATATCTGGCGGAAGAAGGGGCCAAACTGGTCATCGCGGATATCGATGAAGAGCGCGTGAAGGAAGTCGCTGCTCAAACCAAGGCTGAGATCGTGTCGGTCGATGAAATCTTTGATGTCAAATGTGATGTTTTTGCTCCGTGTGCTTTGGGCGCTGTGATCAATGATGATACACTGAAGCGTTTGCGCTGCAAGATCATCGCCGGAGCTGCCAACAATGTGTTGAAGGACAGTGCACCTCACGGTCAGTTGGTTCATGATATGGGTTTGGTCTATGCTCCGGACTACGTCATCAATGCCGGTGGTCTGATCAATGTGTATCAGGAAATCCTTGGATATGACAAAGATGCGGCGATGAGAGCGATCGATTTGATTTTTGACCGCATCCGCGAGATCATCCGAGTTTCAAGAGAAACCAATACACCGACATACCTGGTGGCGGATCGGATGGCGGAACGCCGGATCGATATGATGCGCAATATCAACAGCATCCACATTCCGGGCAGATGTCAGAAAAAATAATCATTACAGGGGCTTACGGGGTCGGTAAGAGTGAGTTCGCATCACAGCTCGCTCTTACCCTCGCCCCTTGTTACCTGGCTGATTTGGATATCATCAATCCGTATTTCCGTCCACGTGAGCAGGCTGTGTGGCTGAAAAGTCAGGGTGTCGAGGTGGTGGGCAGTCTTTTGAAAAACCACATCAACCAGGACTTTCCGGCGTTGAGCGGAGCAATCAGCGGGATCATCAGTCAGAACCATCGGATCATTCTGGATATGGCGGGCAGTGAAAACGGCTTGCGTCCGTTGGCTACGTTTTTTGAGGAACTGAAAGATGCGCAGGTGTGGCTCGTGGTCAATCTGTCACGTCCGGAGTCGATGCTCGATAAAATCGAGGATATGATCCGTCTGTTTGAAGAGCGAAGCAAACTGAAGATCACCGGGATCGTTCATAACACTCACATGCTGGAGTATACGACGGCTGAGTTAGTGACGGAGAGTCAGAGAAAGTTGAAAATTCTGTGTGATCGGTTGCAAATTCCGATCGTTTATACGATGATAAGTGAAAGCATTGCGAAGCAATGTGTAAAAGAAATAGAAAATCCGGTGCTGGTCTTCAGACATTTGATTCTGAGGGCAGACTGGATGAAAGGAGCGTCTTTATGAAAGGTAGAGTTACCTTTAATACCAACCGATGCAAGGGGTGTGGATTGTGTGTGTCGGTCTGTCCGGTCAAACTGATTGAATTGGACAAATCCACGGTCAATGCGATCGGTTATAATCCGGCGTATCCGGCATATCCGGATAAGTGCATCGCCTGCACCAACTGTGCGATCATGTGCCCGGATACGGTCATTACGGTAGAAAGGTTGGATGGCTGATGGCAAAAGTACTGATGAAGGGCAATGAAGCCATTGCTCAGGCAGCGATTGCGGCGGGATGTGATGCCTTTTTCGGATATCCGATCACCCCGCAAAACGAAATTTGCGAATATATGTCGAAGTATCTGGCGAAAAGCGGCGGTGCTTTCGTTCAGGCGGAAAGCGAATTGGCGGCCATCAATATGGTGTATGGTGCGGCTGGGGCCGGAGCGCGGACGATGACTTCATCATCCTCGCCGGGGATCGCTTTGAAACAGGAAGGGATTTCCTATTGTGCCGGTGCTGAGCTTCCATGTGTGATCGTGGCGATCAGTCGAGGCGGTCCGGGATTGGGCGGTATTTTGCCGGCGCAAGGGGATTACAATCAGGCGACCCGCGGCGGCGGTAACGGCGACTATAAGGTCGTGGTTTTGGCTCCTAACGGCGTTCAGGAAGCGACCGAGATGGTTCGCGATGCTTTCTTGATTTCTGAGAAGTACCGCAATCCGGTCATGGTCATGGCGGATGGCGTCATCGGTCAGATGATGGAGCCGGTGGAAATCAATGAAGAGCCGCTGCCGAAATTTGAGAAGCCTTGGGCGGCCAACGGGGAAAGCGTTTCGCGTGGCAAACGCAATGTTATTAACTCCCTATTCTTAAATCCGGTCGATTTGGAAAATCACAATATTGCCCTGCGCAAGAAATATGATGCGATCGAGGAAAATGAAGTTCAGGTCGATCTGTATATGATGGATGATGCGGATATCGCTTTGGTTGCTTACGGGACGCCTTCGCGCATCGTCAAGTCAGCCATTGAAGAAATGCGCACTGAAGGCATCAAGGTCGGTCTGATCCGTCCCAAGACGTTATATCCGTTTCCTTTCAAGCAAATCAATGAGGCTGCCGATAAGGTTAAGTTTATGTTAACCGCCGAACTCTCGATGGGTCAGATGGTCCATGATGTGCGTCTGGCAGTCAACGGGAAAGTTCCGGTATATTTCTACGGCCGTGCCGGCGGTATGATTTTTGAGCCTAAGGAAATTTCCGATGCGGTCAAATCGCATCTGGGAGGTGAGTAAGATGGCTGTCGTATTTCAAAAAACCAAAGGGCTGACCGATACACCGTTTACGTACTGTCCGGGGTGCACCCATGGCATCATTCACCGCTTGGTTGCGGAATGTCTGGAAGAACTTGATTTACTGGATCGTTCGGTGGCGATCGCTTCGGTGGGCTGTTCAGTCATGAGTTATGAATTTTTCAATTGTGATGCCATTCAGGCGGCACACGGTCGTGCTCCGGCGGTGGCAACCGGGGTCAAGCGGGTCCATCCCGACAAAATCGTCTTTACTTATCAGGGCGATGGTGATTTGGCGTCGATCGGTACCGGTGAAATCGTTCAGGCAGCGCATCGCGGCGATAACATTACGGTCATCTTTGTCAATAATGCGATTTATGGGATGACGGGCGGTCAGATGGCTCCGACGACCTTGCCGGGTCAAATCACCACGACCTCTCCGTATGGACGTGATGTGAAACAACAAGGCGAACCGATCCGGATGGCAGAGCTGATGGCGACGATTCCGGGGGCTGCTTATATCGAGCGGGTCATGACGGCCGATCCGGTGAGTGTCCGGAAGGCGAAGCGAGCCATTAAAAAAGCGTTTGAAATTCAGAAGAACGGCGGCGGTTTCAGCATGGTCGAAGTGCTGTCTTCTTGCAATATCGGCTGGGGATTATCGCCGGTCGATTCGCTGAAATATATCAAGGAAAACATGGCGGCGTATTATCCGTTGGGTGTTTATAAGGATAAGGGGGCGCCGCAATGAAAAAGGTAAGAATGGTGTGTGCCGGGTTTGGCGGTCAGGGGGTCCTTTCGGTAGGTCAGCTGATTGCCATGATGGCGATGAATAAGAATTATCTGGTCAGCTGGATGCCTTCGTACGGTCCGGAGATGCGGGGCGGAACGGCTAACTGTCATGTGGTCATCGATGAGCATGATGTCGGATCGCCGATCATTTCAACCGGAATCACGCATTTGTTAGCGATGAATCAACCGGCTCTGACTAAGTTTTTGCCCAGAGTCGAGCAGGGCGGAGTCGTTGTGGCCAATGCTTCGATGGTTAAAAAGGATGAGTCACGTCCGGATATCCATTGGGTCATGGTAGATTTCTATCAGCTTGCAACGGAGGCCGGTAATCAGCGCGCACAAAACATGGCTGCGTTGGGATCGCTGGTCAGACAGCTCGAGGGATTTACGGAGACAGACGGATTTAAGATTATCGCCGAGAAGTTTGGGGATAAAAATCCGGAGATGGTCGAAGTGAATCAGAAGGCTTACACATTAGCGTATCATCATTAATAAAAAGGTCGGGAAACCGACCTTTCAATAAAGAAAACTGTCATCGCTGACAGTTTTTATTGTATATTAGTCTTTCTTTTTTGAAGCAAGCAACAATACGAATCCGAGCAGTCCGCTCATCAGACCTAAGCCGGAAGTGACATCGGAGGTATCCGGAAGTTGTTCATCGTCTTCACCGAGGACTTCATCTTCTTCTTCCTCTTCTTCATCGACGTTTTCATCGTCGTCACCTAAGACTTCGTCATCTTCGTCATTGTCTTCTTCTTCGTCTATTTCTTCTTCTTCATCATCTTGCTCTTCTTCTTCATCTAACACTTCGTCATCATCGTCATTTTCTTCTTCTTCGTCTATTTCTTCTTCTTCATCATTTTGCTCTTCTTCTTCATCGTCATTTTCTTCTTCATCATCTAGTTCTTCATCATCGTCTTCTTCCTCTTCTTCATCAACGATGATTTCGATCAAAAATACGGCATTACTTACACCTTTGAGGTCACTGGTTGTAAATTCACCTTCAGTACCTTCGCCATAGACTTCAGCAGTCGTACCATGTTTTACCCAAAGTACGGCTGTGGCTCCTTCGACCATCCAATGGAATCCGACAATTTCAGCGTCGTCCTTAAATTCAAAGTGCATTAAGGTTATGACAACTTCGCCTTTTGTCAGTGTCAGCATTTCAGGTTGCTCATCAAGCACCCAACCGTCACCCTCAACAGAGTTAACAGTGCCATTTTCATTAAAATTAATCTTCACACCATTTTCCGGTAACGGACCGGTGTTGGGGGCCGCGCTTACTTTGTAAGCAAACAGGCTCAGTAGCAGGACTACAAATATCAATGTCTTTTTCATGTGCTTACCCCTTCGCATTTCTGCGTCCTTAACCAAAACTTCCTTGAGGGGTCAACCGACAGAAAACGGCCACCCACTCAATTGCGGTTGGCCGATCATCGCATGAATACTCATACATTAGATGCACAACTTTGTGCCCCAGCCTTTCGACTGGTTTACCCATATTCTTTTGTATTGTGATAATATCACAGTATTGTTACAAGCTCAACAAATATGCCCAAGGATCAGACACACATTCAAACATGTCCGCATATTCGGATTTTTTATTGACATCACCGATATTTGTGAGATATTTATATTGATGATAAGAGGATCTTATGGGGAAAACAATTCGATTATTCTATCTGGGGACAACCGCAAATCAGACCGGAAATCAGCAACGCATGGTCATGCTTACAAACATGGCCGCGATCGTTGCGAGTTTTAGTTATTTCGGTTTTGCGTTGAATTATGCAATTATAAATTTCTCGGTATTTTGGCCGGTCATCACACATAATATCATCTTCGGATTGCTGATGACGGTTGCGCTGTTTCTCAATCTTAAAAAAAGATATGTCCTTGCCAGCGTTTGGGTCAATCTGATGGCGGGATTCCCGGTTTTCTTCAGTTTGTGGACTTTCTTAGGAAAAGATGTCGGCAATCATTATCTTTTTGTAGTATTTGCCATATTGCCGTTGGTAACAATTTATAATCGCAGCAAGCGCTGCATGATCTTTTTCAGTGCATCCAACATTCTCTTTTTGCTGTTAATGCTTAACCGCATCCCGCCTCAAGCATTATCGGTCTATATACCTCAAGATATTCTGACAATCATCTATTATTTCTCATTGATTTTCAGTCTGACCCTGATGATCGTGCTGTTTTTGCTCCATACTTTTTTGATCGACCGATATGAAAAAGACTTGTTGGAGAAATCCAGCAACTTACAAAAGCTTTATGAAGAAGTCAGCCGTCTGGCCAGAGAGGATTCTTTGACCGGTGCTTTCAATCGTCGGAAAATGGACGAACTCATTCAGGCAGAATCTTTGCGCAGTGACCGATATCATACATTTTTCTCCATGATCATCTTTGATTTGGATGATTTTAAGGAAATCAATGACCGATACGGACATGATGTCGGTGATCAGGTATTGAAACAGCTGGTAGAATCCGTGAAGGGGGATCTTCGGTCTGTCGATGCGGTCGGACGCTGGGGCGGAGAAGAATTTGTCATTTTGCTTCCCGGAATCAAAATCCATCAGGCAGCCTATGTGGCTCAGCGCGTATGTAAGAAAATCGATCAGACAGAATTTCTTAAGGGCATACATATGACAGCCAGTTTTGGGGTTGCCCAACGCACTCAGTCTGAGTCTTTCGAAAGCTTCTATCGGCGGTTGGATCAGGCATTATATAAAGCAAAAAGCAGCGGGAAAAATCAGGTATGTGTGTAAATTTATCGGAAAGGATCTTAATATGAAAGACAACTTTGTAATTATTACCGCATTGGCAACATCCGAAAAACAGGCGACAGCCAGATTAAGTGATTTGGCCTCAAAAGGCCTCGCACTGGTGGACTTCAAAGTGCCGATGATCAGCTATCGGTTTGCGAGAAGTGAAAGTCAGGCGCTAGACTATCTGATTGACTTCTCAAACAATGACAACGACGAGTATTTTGGGATGTATGCTCAGCAGGGATGGACACATGTATTTACCCATGATCATTTGCATTATTTCAAGGCAGAAAAAGGCGTTGCTCCGTTCAACACTGATGTCGAAGGCAAGGCTCAGCTATACATCAAGGAATCCAAGCGGTATGGAAAAGCTTCGATCATCTGTCTTTTACCGGTAATCTTGTTTGGCTTTTTATTGTTTAACTTTCAGTCTGCCAAAGAGTGGATTACTTTGCCACTGTTTGTCTTGACTTCCTTATCGGTCATGACTTTGATTTTCTTTATGATGCCGGCAGTCACTTATTATCTGCGAGCCAAGCGTTTGTGATAATCTAAGTTTTTTGAGTTTGATTTTCACAAAGTTTATTGACATAGAAGAAAATTGTGAGATATTTAAGATAGTCAGAGGGGATATTTATGGGGAAAAACGAGAAGGTCAGTACGGTTAAAACGAATCAGACTCTGTTTGAGTTTTCAAAGATCAGAAAGTTGATCACCACAGTCGTGCTGTGGTTGTCCTTTTTGGATTTCACGTTGATTGCGGCAGGGCTGGCGTATCTTGATATGGACGGACAGCTGTACGGAATCCTCTTTCATGGTGCGGTAGCGTTTTTGTTATTGGTCACGGCATTGCTGATCGTTCGAAAGAGTGCGGATGTTGCGGCTATCTTGCTTAATCTGATTGCCGGAGTCGCGTTATTTCTCAGTGTCTGGCTGTTTTTAGGCAAAGACATCGGCTTTCATTACTTCTTCATTACTTTAGCCCTGTTACCCTGGATGACCATCGATCGGCATTATCGGCTGGTCCAATGGTTTTTCACGTTGGTCTATACGGCTTCATTTGCATATCTGATGAATGTCGAAGGTTTCAAAGCAATCACTGAACAGATTCCTGATATCTTTCTTACTATCAGCAATTATGGAATCATCGCTGTGAACCTGTTATTTCTCGGCATCGTGTTTTCGGTATATAGCCGGATGATCGAAAAGATTGAACGTGATCTGAGTTTGAAAAGCGAAGAGTTGATCCTGATGCAAGAACAGCTTCGTCAGATGGCGGTTACGGATGAAGCTACCGGAGCTGTGTCCAATCGAAAACTTGAAGAACTGATCCGGACAGAGATTGCCCGAAGTGACCGTTATGAAACGCCGTTTTCACTTATCATTTTCTCGCTTTCGGATATCAGAGAAGTATTTGCGGTTTACGGCCAGGAGAAAGGTGAACAAATCATGGAGCAGCTGGTTACCATGGTGCGAGGTGACTTGCGCCTGGTTGATGTGCTGGGGCGTTGGAGTGATGGTGAATTTGTCGTCTTTATGCCGGAAATCAAATTGTATCAGGCGGTGTATGTAGCTCAGCGGTTACTGAGTATCATTGCGGTCAAGGAGTTTTTTCCGAAGATCAAACTTCCGGCGAACTTTGCTGTGTTGCAGCGGCTGCCTCAGGAAACCTTCGATGATCTGGTGGCTCGGATGAAGAAATCGATGGAGAAATCGCGAAAAGAAGGCGAAAATCGTATCGTCAGTTAACACTGTTACCAGGGAAACCTGGTTTTTTTTATTGCATATTGTGCGAAAGAGTCAGGATTAGCGTATAATGATGTCGAGGTGTTTATTATGAAAATATGTGTTGTCGGTGGAACGGGAACCATCAGTGCCAATCTATGTAAGCTGTTATCAACTGATCCCGAAGTCGAGCTTACTATCATTAATCGCGGACATCGCAATCAGGGTGTACCTGATAATGCGGAGATTCTGGTGTGTGATGCTTTTGACTTTCAGAAGATGAGCGAATTACTTTCTGACCGCTTTTTCGATGTCGTTGTCCATTTCGTAATTTTTGATCCGCATCAGGCAGAGAAATCCGTTCAGATTTTTTCAGATAAGGTAAAGCAGTTTGTATTTATCAGCACGGTTGCCACGTATCATCGGGAAGGACGTGTCGTTTTTGACGAGTCTACCGAGCAGAACAATCCGTTTAGCCTCTATGGAAGAAACAAGCAGGCAGCAGAAGAGGTCTTTTTGGAAGCATTTCATCAGAAAGGCTTTCCGGTGACGATCATCCGACCTTCGCAGACATATGATGAAAACCGTATTCCGGTAAGTGTCAAAGGCAAGGATATTTATCCCGTCGTATCACGAATCAAGCGCGGCAAGAAAGTGTTGCTTCATGGCGATGGAACATCGGTTTGGGCAAGCATGCACAGTCAGGACTTTGCCTTGAGCTTGAACAGACTTTTCCTAAAACCAGAGACTTTGGGTGAGACTTATCAGCTGACCAGTGAAGAATCGCAGAGCTGGAATTATATATATCAGACGATTGCGGATTACTATCAGGTGCAGTTGCGTCCGGTGTATATACCTTCTTCAGTTTTGGCATTAAGTCAGAAATATGACTTCGAAACATCGATCGTCGGAGATAAGCAATATTCTGTAATATTTGATAATTCGAAAATCAAATCTGTGATCGGTAACATCGAATGCTCGGTGCCTTTGGCCAAGGGAATCCGTATGTATCTGGATCGGGTAGAAAGTGATTCGAGACTTCAGATCGAAGAGCCGGAATTTGATCTTTGGTGTGATCGGGTCATCGAACGTCTGACCCAGTGTTCAGTAGCCCTGGCAGAAATTCTGTAATGCCGGGCGGCATCAAAATGGTTTTGAGATAAGGTGACTGTATGAAAAAACGATGGATGGGTCTTGTGATCATTATCATGATGGCATCAGGTCTTGGATTTTTGATATGGCAAAATTGGGAGAGAGTCGATAAAGCCACGGTCAAAGGAGTTGAGTCCATCGTCAAAAAGGACTATATGACCGCCCGAAACTATTTCTCTGAACATGATTACCTTCAGTTGATCGCTGTTTTTTCGGTAGGTGATCAGGCGATCGAAGAGGCGATGGCCCGTAATCTTACGGTCGAAGTGATTGATTACAGGCGGGAAGAAGGGTATTATATGGTTAACTGCTGGATAACCAATCGGGATGTGTCCGAAGTTTTCCGACGGATTAAACAAGAGTACCAACTTTCATCCGATACCGTCGAGGATATTCTGAAAGACCCGTTACTGTCACAGGCGTTTGCCTCAGCCATGTATAATCCGGATATCCCATTGATTACCCGAACAGTATCCATTCGAGTCAACCTCGTCGGCATCCAATATAACATTATCCCAAACAGTGAGTGGATGGATGCTGCGACGGGCGGATGGCTCTTCTTGCCATAGAATGAAGGTGAATATATGAATTTACGCAAAATTGTCAGAATATTTGCTATCTTGCTGATCATGACATCGGTCGGTATTTTGGGGTTTGAGTATTGGGAGTTCTCACAGTTTAAAGAGCAGAAAGAAGAACTCGTTGAAATCAGCAACACTTTCGTTCCGCCGGTGACCAATCCGGATCAGGCCGTAGATTATTATGCTCAATTCAATCAGCAGTTTTTGGATATAAATAAAGATTACACCGGGTGGATATCGATTGCCGATACCGATATCGATTATCCGATGGTGCGAGGCAATAATAACAGTTATTATCTGTACCGAAACTTTTATAAGGAGCGCAGTAAATATGGCGCGATTTTCATGGATTATCGCAATGCCAAAGATTTTTCAGACAAGCATGTCATGATTTACGGTCATGCGATGAAGAATACGGCGATGTTCGGATTTCTGGAGAAATTTAAAAAACCGAGTTATCTGACCGGAAGAGAGGTCATTGAGATACGCACGCTTCAGGGAATCCGTCAGTACGAGATTTTCTCAGTCTACGTCGCTGAGGCCCGAGTCAAAGGAATGACTGTTCCGGCAAATAAAGAGAATCTGGCGGACATGGTCAAACTGTACAAAGGACGTTCGCTTTACAAGATCGATACGGATGTCAGTGATGTGACTCAGATCCTTACATTGGTTTCCTGTGATTATACGATTGAAGACGGACGCATCATCATACACGCTAAATTTATCGGAGAAAAAGAAGGCTGATTACAGCCTTCTTTTAGTACTCATTATATTTTTTATTGTTCCCCTTAACCTTCTCGACCGGATACTTCATCGCATTCTTCTTTAGTTTGTTTTCAAGAGCTGTTTTCAAATCAATATCATTCATCTGAGCAAAGCGCAGGACGAAAAACAGCACATCGGCCAATTCATCTTCAATGAGCTCTCTTTTTTCCAGTATGGACTGCGTGATTTCATCTCCGTTTTTAAAACGGAATAAATCCAGAAGCTCTGCGGCTTCGGTTGAGATCCCGATTGCCAGATCTTTGGGATTATGATACTGATCCCAGTCCCGATCTTCACAAAAATGCTTAATTTTACTGATAAGTTCCTCAAGTTCCATAGTGTTCTCCGCTTCTATCATTGTCACATCAAACGATCGATGAGTCAATAACTGAGCAAATACTTTTTGTATTTGATACAATAGAAATGAGGTGTTAAACTATGAAAATCGTTATTATCGGGGGTGTCGCGGCCGGAATGAGCGCTGCAGCCAAACTGGGCAGAGAAATGCCCGATGCTCAGATCGTCGTATTTGAGAAGACGCATGAAGTGTCATATGCCGGATGCGGACTCCCTTATTATGTTTCCGGTGAGAATCCGGACATCAACAAGCTTCGTATCCGAACGGTCGAACAGTTTCGAAAATCAGGCATCGATGTCCGTCTTGGGCATACGGTCATCGGGTTGGATGCGAAAAACAAGACGATCGATATTGAAAATGAATCCGGAGTGATCCAGGAAAGTTATGACCGGCTGATCATCACGACCGGAGCATCACCAATCGTACCGCCGATCCCGGGGAAGGATTTGCCGGGTGTATTTGTATTAAAAACCCTTCAGGATGCAATGCAGATGCGTGAGGCTCTTGAAAAGGTTGAGTCGGTGGTCATCGTCGGAGGCGGATATATCGGTTTAGAGCTGGTGGAAGCGTTTGTTCATCAGAGCAAGAAAGTGACGGTAATCGAGCGTTTGGATCGCGTATTGACAGTGTTTGACCCGGAGTTCAGTGAACAGGCAGCCAATCATCTGATTCAAAAAGATGTTGAACTGAGATTAAGTGAAACGGTAACGGAAATCCAGAAAGATGGCGATGACTTGATTGTTGTGACGGATAAAGGCAGTAAAAAAGCTCAGCTGGTCGTATTTGCGGTCGGTGTGCGTCCCAACACCGCCTTTCTGAAAAATTCCGGCATTGAGATGATTGGCAATGGAGCCATCATCATCGACGATCAGATGAAAACGAATCTTGAGGATGTTTATTCGGCCGGAGATTGTGCTACGGTAAACCATCGGGTAACCGGAAAGATGAAATATATTCCTTTGGCGACCAATGCGAACAAGCAGGGCAAACTGATTGCGGAGATCCTTGCCGGAAAAGAAAAGTCTTATACCATGGCTTTGGGCAGCGCCATGATCAAAATTCTGGATCTTGAACTGGCGAAGACCGGTATCGGCGAGTCAGAAGCTGCTGAATATGACGGGGAGCTTGAACATGTCACGGTAACGGCAGGCAATCACGCCCACTATTATCCGGGTCATGGCAAAGTGACGATCAAGCTGACCGTTGACAGTCAATCGAAGGTTATCGTCGGGGCTCAGCTGATTGGGGCAACAGGTACGGCATTGCGCGTCGATCCCTTTGTTGTGGCGATCACTGCGAACATGACCGCCGGTGAATTTGGTTCATTGGACTTCGGTTATGCCCCGCCATTTGCATCAACTTGGGATGTCATGCACATCGCGGCCAACGCGATCAAAGAGTAGAAATCAGGTACCGTCGTTTAGGCGGTACTTTTTTGTTATAATAAAGAAAAGAAGTGAGACCGATGACTTTCGGTAAGCGGATCGCAATCTCAGTATTCATCCTGTTGTTACTGATAGCCTTAGGAGCCTTGGGATATCGTTATCTTTTAGATGTTTTGTGGCTGGATGCACTCTATATGACCATCATTACCATTTCGACGGTGGGTTATCAGGAAGTTGCACTGATGACGCCGAGTGCGAAGCTTTTTTCGATTGTGCTGATTTTTTTAAGTTTGGGAACAGTCGGTTATTTATTGACCAACATAGCCAGTTCACTGTTTGATAGCAATGTCATGGAGATTATTCAGAGGCGGAAAATGGAAAATGCTATAAAGCGATTGGAAAATCATTATATCGTATGCGGATGCGGAGAAACGGGGAGTTCCGTCATTGATTACCTTTCATCAAAGAAAGTGCCTTTTGTGGTGATTGATAATAACGAGGAAATCGTTGCCTCTTTGGTTCAAAAAGGGACACTCGCATTTTTAGGTAATGCCACGCAGGAAGAAACCTTACAACAGGTACAGATTCATCGGGCCAAAGGACTGATTGCCTCGTTATCCAGAGACAGTTTTAATGTTTATACGGTATTGACTGCCAGAGGGATGAATCCCGATTTGCATATCGTCGCTAAGGCCATTGAAAAAGGGGCGGATGAAAAGCTCAGAAAAGCCGGGGCCAATAATACGATTTCTCCCAATGAAATCGGGGGACGCCGTTTAGCTGCGGCTTTGGTACGACCTTCGATCATTTCCTTTCTCGATGCGATCACTTTAGCCGGGGGAGTTGAGTTTGACCTTGAAGAAGTTATGATTCAGCCAAACTCCTCGCTTATCAATCTCACATTGAGAGAGGCCCGAATTCCGGAGAAAACCGGATTGATGATTATGGCCATTAAAAAGAAGGATTCTGCGATCATGAAATTCAACCCTTCTTCAGATGAAGTTTTGTTACAAGGAGATACGATGATCGTGCTGGGCAGCAGACACAGGTGAATACGTTGCGAGATTTGGCTGGGAGAGAAATTTAATTAATATAATTCATTTGTATATGTTATAAATTAATATATAAATAAATATAATTAATAAGTTGATAAAATAAATTGATTTTTTAATGTTTTCATGCTTAAATATCTTTGTAAGAAGGTGAATGTATGAGTGATACTGCGAAAAAAATGTGGAATAAGAATTTTATTTTGCTTTTACAGGGAAACGGATTTTCAGTTTTCGGTGATATTCTTTATAGCATTGCGATCTCCTTTTGGGTGTATGACCGTACCGGATCGACGGCCATTATGGGAATCATGGCTTCAATCAGTATGTTTGTGACTATGTTTGGTTCTCCGATTGCCGGGGCCATCGTTGACCGTTCACATCGTAAGTCGATTATCGTCATGATGGACTTCATTCGCGGTCTGGTCATGTTTTTGGTTGCCTATTTCGCTTTTCAAGAGAATCTGAGTGTGATCATGGTCATGCTTACCGCGTTTGTAGCAGCGTTTTGTCATCTGTTTTTTGCTCCGGCCATTCAGACAGTACTGGTCGATATTATTCCCAATAAAGATCTGATGCGCGGACAGTCGCTCAATGGCGGATTAATGAGTTTGCTGGGGCTGACAGGTCGGGCGTTCAGCGGTTTGCTGCTGACTGTATTTGGTGTTCCGCTGATGATTTTGCTCAATGGGGTGTCGTTTGTGATTTCGGCTTTTTCGGAATTGTTCATTGATATTCCGGCAACGAAAAAGGCGGGGACACCGATTCATGTCAGACAAATCGCAGCTGATATTAAAGAGGGTGCAAAAGCGGCTTATCAGGATAAGTCTTTGCGATTTTTAATGTCGGGGGCTTTGTTACTGAATTTCCTTGTTTCCGGGATGTTTTCAATCATGCTGCCCTTTGTCTATTCCAAAGGATTTGATATCGTTCAGTATGGATATCTGATGTCAGTCTTTTCTTTGGCCGGCGTTGTAAGCATGACGGTTACCGGAATCGTGCAGTTCTCCTATAAGCAGCGATATCGCATCATGGCTGCCGGGTTTATATTTGGCAATGTTTTCTTTATTGCCGGATATCTGATGACCGATTTCTATTTGCTGGCATTTTTGTTCTTTGTGGCCAATGCGCTTAATACCATGGCTAATGCCGTGTTGAACTCAGTTTTGATTCTGGCGATTCCTGCGGATAAACGCGGAATGATCATCGGATTTGTTATGACTGCATCTACCGGCGGTGTTGCGATATCTTCTTTGATGTACGGATTCTTTGCGGAATTTGTTCCTATGACCGTATTGGCAATTATCGGTTTA
The DNA here is from genome assembly GCA_036677505.1 of Erysipelotrichaceae bacterium. GTDB lineage: Bacteria > Bacillota_I > Bacilli_A > Erysipelotrichales > Erysipelotrichaceae > UBA2227. Next base: position 10,580 of record JAVBWK010000023.1, on the reverse strand, counting down.
TCATTGGCGGCCATACCGATGCTCTGGCTGACTTTGGATAAGCGGATGAAAGATTTATTTATCGAACCTGGGATCAATCAAGCATGAATGGAGACATTCATGTTTTTGTTGATGAAAAATTTTGGTCTATCGCTTACAATAGAGTCAAAGGTGAGGTGTGATGTTATGTCAAGAATGATGGAGACTTATGATGTCGTTTATGTAACCGGGCACAAGCATCCGGATTCCGATTCTATCTGTTCGGCAATCGGGTATGCGGCTTTAAAACAGAAACTGGGCGTCAATGCCATAGCCTGCCGTTTGGGGGACATTAATTTAGAAACGGAGTATTTACTGAGGAAATTTGGCTTTAACAAACCGATGTATCTCGATGATGCGCGCAGCCAGCTTCATGAAATTGAGATGGATGAGGCGGTTTCGGTTTCGCCGGAGACTACGATTTTGGAAGCGTATAATCTTTTGGAACAGCAGCACAAACAGGCGTTAACCGTTGTAAATGATAAAGGTCAGTTGCTGGGGATGATCACTAATTCCAATATTTCCCGGGTTGCGATGGGAGATACGGCCAAGAGCATCGATCTTTTACAGAACACGCCTATCGAATATATGGCGAAAACCATTAAAGGGAAACTGATATATACTCCTGATCAGTTACGGGTGAATGGGAAGGTGTCAATCGTTGCGATTGCGGCTAATAAACTGGATAATTATGAGCTCAATGACCGCATCGTCATTGTCGGAAATGATACGGCTGCTCAGATTGAGGCCATCGAAAAAGGAGCCGGTTGTCTGATCGTGGTTTGGGCCAATACTGTGGCAAGTGTCGTGGTGATGAAAGCCAGGGAAAAGGGCTGTGCAGTCATTATTTCCGGTCACGGCACATTGAATACATCGCGTTATCTGTTTTATTCTTCGCCGATCAAGTACATCATGACGGTCGATCCGATTTCGTTTAATAAACTGGAATATGTGGATAATGTGAGCAAGAAAATCGTGAAGTCGCGGTTCCGTTCGTATCCGGTGGTGGATGATAAGAAACGGGTGTTCGGTTTGGTATCGCGGTATCACTTGCTTAACAGTAAAAATAAGAGTTTAATATTATTGGATCATAATGAGTCTTCGCAAAGCGTTGAAAATGTCGAGATGGCGGATATCATTGAAATCATCGATCATCACCGTATCGGCGGTATTCAGACCAGTAAGCCGATTATGTTCCGTAATCAGCTGGTCGGTTCGACCTCGACGATTGTCGGTCTGATGTATGAGGAAAACGATGTGGATATTGATCCGAAGATGGCGGGTCTGTTGCTTGGGGCCATTATCTCCGACACTCTGAACTTCAACTCACCGACGACGACGGCGATCGATAAGGCTTTGGCAAAGCGCTTAGCTGAAAAGGCGAATATCGATACAGAAGCGTTTGCGCAAGAACTGTTCTCGATGGGTTCGAGTCTGAAGGATCGTGATCTGACTTCGATCATTGAGCATGACTTGAAGGAATATTCGATTTCCAATATGAAGCTGATGCTTGGGCAGATGAATCTGTATTTCTTGGATGAGGTCAAAGATATCAAAGAGCAGCTGCTTCGAACGATGGAGAATTATTGTGTCGAGAAAAAACTTGATCTGTTGCTGATGATCTTTACGAGCATAGAGAAAAACGGTTCAGTCATGTACTATGCCGGTAAGCATAAGTGGATCGTGGAAGAAGCGTATCCGACGCTGATCAATGGGGAGGACATCCTGATTGAGCATGTCGTTTCACGTAAAAAACAAATCATCCCGCGGTTATCCGTGGTCATACAGGAGAAAGGGCAATAGCCCTTTTTTTGTCATAGGTTGTCATCAGAAATATAGTATTTCATGGCAAAGATTGAAATGTTTTTTTTGCAGATAATAAGTATTGTTATTTGCACATAAAGTGCTAAAATACTTTCAATACGTTTTTTAGAAAAGGGGAGAGTTATGCATAGAAACGATGAAAATATGAATCGAGTTCTCAGTTTCTTGTGCGACACTGAAGGGTTTATCACGGAAGCAAACCAAGCATTTTTTAGAATGTTTGACGTCAGATTAGAAAAAGGATTTACTGTTTGTGATTTATTTGGTGATGAATGTACAGATGAGATGACGCAGTATCATCACATCGTTTTAAGCAGTAAGAAACCTTCCTTCGTTCGGCATGAAGTAACCATTGGCACTCAAAGGGATCATTACTTGTTTAAACGATTTTTAAAGACTGAGAAGGATAAGATCAAAGGTGTCATGACTCGGATATTCCTGGATGAACATGAGTTCACTCAGGAAGATTTGGAGAATGATGCTTATACAGATGAGATCAGGGATTTAGGGGAAGGTTTTGATTTTATGGTCGTTACGGATCGCAACGGCTATTTCCAGTATATTTCTCCGGGAACATCAAAATTATTGGGCTATTCGTTGTCAGAAATGATCGGACATAAGCGTGTGGCTTTTATGAATGAAGAAAATGCTAAATCCATGATGGAACGCTTTTTGCTCTTTTATAATAATCGCACAAAATTCTTTGGATTGCAGAATATCGTACGTTCAAAAGATGGTAAATCGCATACCTTTATCTCCAATGGGGTTCCTTTGTTTACACAAAACGGCGAGTTTATGGGATATCGGGTAACCAACCACAACCTCACACCCATGATGGTGGCTAAAATGGATTTCTCAGCTGATCCAAACTCTGTCGAACACATCATAAAATCTGTCAAAGGGACGTTTCATCAGCTCAGCTCAACTGTCATGCAAATGACCCGTGTTCAGCATGTTGTGTCCTCGATTGCCCGGTCTTTTCTTCGTGCGAAAATTGACAATCTTTCTGATAAAATCAATGAGAGTTTAGCGTTGATCGGTCAGACAACACAAGTGGACCGTTCCTACATTTTCATTTTTAACGAGGATCGTACATTGCTGAGCAATATCTATGAGTGGTGCAACGAGGGCATTAAACCCGCAATCGAAATGTTACAGAATCTAGACAGTTCGGTTTTCGAGTGGTCGATCGACCTTATGCGTAAAGATCAGATCATCAATATTTATGATGTCAATGCGATGACAGAAGTACAAAAAGCTGAACGTGATATTTTGCAAATGCAGGGCATATTGTCCTTACTGATCGTACCTTTGATTTATGAAGGAGACCTGATCGGATTTTTAGGATTTAACTCTGTGGACTCTCATAAGCATTGGAAAGATGAAATCAATATGATATCAGTATTGGCTGAAATCTATTCCTCTGCGCTTGTGAGAATGAAAAGTGAGAAGCTTCTGATGGAGAGCATCCATCGGAATCAAACGATTCTGAATCAGACAATTGAGGCATTTGCTTCGATCGTCGAGATCAATGATCCTTATACATCAGGACATCAGCAACGTACAGCCCGACTTGCTTCTGCAATTGCAAGGAAACTGGGGTGTAGTCAGGATGTTGAGAGATCTTTGGAGTATGCGGCATATCTTCATGATCTTGGGAAATTCTATATTCCATCGCAAATCCTGAATAAACCAGGGAAACTTTCGGAAATTGAGTTTTCTTTGATCAAAACACATCCGACACTCGGTTATCAGGTGCTTAAGAAAATCGATTTCCCATGGCCGATTGCGGATATAGTTATTCAGCATCATGAGCGCATCGACGGCTCGGGGTATCCATATGGATTGATTGGCAATGAAATTCATCTGGAAGCACGTATATTGGCAGTTGTGGATGTAGTGGAATCGATGTCTTCGCATCGTCCGTATCGGGCAGCCTTGGGTATAAATGCTGCGTTGTATGAGATACGCAGAAACAAAGGAGTCCTTTATGACAGTCGAGTTGTACAGGCCTGTCTGGATCTCTTTGAAAAAGACGGCTTTGTATTGGATAATTTAAATATCTTAACATAGGGGGCACTGCCCCTTTGTTATTGCACAAAATGAGGTTACCTATTACAATGATAGGTAAGAGCAAGAAGTTGTGAAAAGGGTGAAAATATGAACCAGATCTGCGAACGGATCAAAAATGATTTGTTAGGTGCATCCTATGTGGAGCTTGATCGTATCATGCAGGACAGTCTGGATACATTGGGTCAACATCTCAATGCGACTCAGATCAATGTCGATTTTCTTGATCAAGAGAAATCCAAATATCTTTGGATGCGGACCGAGGGTAAGCGACCTTATCCGGTTTTTGAACGTGTAAGCATTGCCGATCTGGATGAATACCTGTATATCAACGATCAGCCGGCCGAAGGTTTTTCTGAAGACATCATCTATCAGCTGGTCGTTGGATTGCGAAACGAAGGTGAACTGCTTGGGATGGCAGGATTCTATTGGACCGCTGAGAATAAGATGGTAAAGGAAGTGTTCGATCAGATCCTTCAGATGTGTCAGACTTTTGCGTTGGTATTAGCGCGTAAAGTAAAGGAAGACCGGGCACTAAGTGACATTCATCAAATGGAAAAAATCTTTATGCAGACGGTTGAAGCATTTTCTTCGATCGTTGAGATTTCAGATCCGTATACCTCCGGGCATCAGAGTCGCACCGGAGAACTGGCAAAGGCCATCGCAAGAAAGCTGAATCTGGGCTATGATGTTGAGCATTCGGTATACCTGGCATCCTTACTGCATGATTTGGGCAAGTTCTATATTCCGGCTCAAATCCTCAATAAGCCGGGCCGTCTGACGGAAATTGAGTATTCGCTGATCAAGACGCATCCGTCCTTAGGATATCAGATATTAAAGAAAATCGATTTTCCCTGGCCGATTGCGGATATCGTGCTTCAGCATCACGAGAAGATCAATGGCAGCGGCTATCCGTATGGGATCCGCGGTAATGACATCATGATCGAAGCTAAAATTCTGTGTGTTGCGGATGTCGTAGAATCAATTTCCTCACACCGTCCGTACCGTCCGGCCTTGGGCTTGGATTCCGCTTTGTTTGAAATCAAAGAGAAGCAGGGCGTTCTCTATGACACCGAAGTCGTCAATGCGACGATCGAGCTGTTTACCAAAGATAAATTTCAGTTTTAAAAAAGTCGCGCGAGCGACTTTTCTATACGAATTTGCGTCCTTTCCAACGGTCGCTTTGCCAGCGCCGGACCATCAGTAATGACCGAACGGCTTCATCTGCGGCTAAAGCGATCCATATGCCCGCCAGACCAAGTCCCATCCAGCGGACCAGCAAAAAGGAAAGTCCGACACTGACGGCCCACATTGAAGCAATTCCGATATAGGCCGGATAGCGGACATCCCCGGCGGCTTTTGCACTGCTGATCAGCACCAGATTGAACACCCGGCCGATTTCAACGAAGATGTCGATGATGAAGACCGTTGCCGCAAGTTCGATGATTTTGGGGTCATCGGTAAATATCGTGATGATATACCGATTAAACAAAGCAAGCATCACGGACATAAACAGTGTGATATATAATGAAATCCGCAGATTACGAAAGACCACACTTTTTACTTGATCCTCCTGATTGGCACCGACCATATGTCCGACCATGATTTGCGATGCCTGAGAAATGGCAAGTACCGCGAGATAAACAAACATGACCATGGTCTGAACATACATGCGCGTATTGATGACGTAAATGCCCAGGGTGTTGATGATGCTGAAAATCACGACTTGAGACAGTTGGTAAGAGACGGGTTCCAAGGCGCTGGGAATGCCGATATGCAACATCTTTTTGATGAGTTCTTTTGGAAATGGGATAAGATATCGAAACGAGATATGGATATTCAATACTTTTTTTACGTAGTAGAAATAAAACACGAAAGCAACGGTTCGGGCGAATGCCGTTGAAATCGCAACCCCTTTGACTCCAAGGATGGGAAGTCCAAACGGTCCAAACAGGAAGATATAATTACCGATGACATTCAGTATGTTCATCAGTAAGGCCATAAACATGACCGGTTTGGTATTACCGGAACTTTTGATGACGGAAGTGAGGGTCATGCTCAAGGAGAAAATGAAAATCAGTCCGCCGACGATATTCATATACTCAACGGCCAGATCGATCAGATCCAAAGGCACATTGATCAACAACAACAGCGGGCGCGAGAAAATCAGGATCACTGTGCTGATAATCACGGAGAAAATCAGATTACCGGCCAACGATGTCGAAGCAATGACATTGAGCTGATCATGATTCTTTGCGCCGAGATACTGGGCAAACAGGATACCGGTTGCCGCAGTGATCACACTGAAAATCAGCCCGGTCAGCGAGAGAATCTGATTGGCATTTCCGACCGCTGCCACGGCAAGCTGACTGTATCTTGAAAGCATGATCACATCGATGTTTCCCATGATCATAAATAAGGCGATTTCGATGAAGATCGGCCAGGCCAGACTGGTTAAACTGAGTTTTTTGTTCATGGATACCGCCTCCGTTTTTCTATCATATAGAAAACAGCGGTCAAATGCAAGTGTGTCTGAGTTCGTTTGAGGTTCTTGTGCAATTTGCGTGTAAATATGATAAACTCAAAGTAGATATTCTTAGTGAGGAGTGAAGATCATGACATTTCTTGAACTTGCAAAAAAGCGCTGCTCGATCCGTTCTTTTACCAAAGATGCGGTCGATCCGCAGCTGCTGTCAGTCATTTTGGAGGCAGGGCGGGCCGCACCGACCGCCGCGAATTCACAGAGCCAGCGCATCATCATCGTGGATGATAAAGAGGATTTGCGTAAACTCAGTGAAATAGCACAGATTTACGGTGCACCGATAGCGCTGGTGATCTGTGCCGATCACAGTGCAACGTGGAAGCGTTCGTTTGACGGGTATGATACCGGTCCGATCGATACGGCAGTCGTTATGACGCACATGATGCTCGCTTGTGCCGATGTCGGATTGGGTGCTGTTTGGGTGGATTACTTCAAACCGGATCGTCTGAAAGAGATGTTTCATCTGCCGTCATCCTGGCATCCTTATCATGTGTTGGCCATTGGAAAGCCCAATGTTGCTCTCAAGAGTCCCGATCGTCATGAGACGATGCGTTTACCATTAGATAAAACCGTGTTTAAAGTCAGAGATATCAGAAAGTAGAGTGAAATCATGGAGATTTATTTAGAACAAGCCGCTCGATTAGTGTTGGCCATGATGTTATCCGGGCTGATCGGTTTTGAGCGTGCCAGTAAAAGCCGGGCGGCCGGATTACGGACCCATGCTTTGGTCGGTACGGCTTCAGCACTGGTCATGCTGACGTCGGAATATATATTCTTTCATTACTTGCCTTTGGGTGCCGTACCGGATCCAGCGCGATTGGGTGCTCAGATCATCAGCGGGATTGGTTTTCTTGGGGCCGGTACGATCATTCAGGGTCGGGGTTCGGTCAAAGGTCTGACGACGGCGGCCAGTCTGTGGGGTGTCGGCACGATCGGTATTGCCTGTGGTATCGGATTTTACTATGGAGCCGTATTAGCTACGATTTTGGTATATGTCTTGCTTCGCTTTGCGACCCGTTTGGAAAGTGAGTGGGTCAACCGGGTGGAGACCAAGCGGTTGTTTATTCAAACCAAAAATCCGGATTTGGATATTTATCGAAGCCTGGCCCTTCAACAGGACATTTTTGTTGAAGATGTTCAGTATGTGGGCAGTGATGTTGTGGATAATGAGAAGATTCATTATATCTTACTGATGGTCAGTCCAAGGCAGAAAAACATGGAGAAGTACTATCGGTTGCTGACGAAACTCAGTTCTATGGAAGGAACGGTCAAAGTGAAGGTTGCGGGCGATAACACCCAAGACGATCTGTAAAAAAACACTCATCGAGTGTTTTTTATTGAGAGGTTGGCGATTTTAAGCAGAAGTCTTACCAGAAATGAAGGCAGTGCCCCATTACTTAAAGCTATCAGAGAGCGCAAGGGGGATTCCATAACACCTCGCTCGACCATTTTCATGATTTTCTCATCACTTTGGGCAGAAGGAAGAACTTTCATTGACTGCTTGAGTGCTATGGATGCATATGTTCGGCCGATCCATGTTTCTGACAGCTCGGTAAGCGTTGAGTTGATAGTGAACGGTTCGTTTTCCTTTCTGAAGGCATAAGGAATCGCAATGCCGGTGAGTTGTGTGAAAGTCCCGTCGCTGATCTGAATCGGATAGGTTCGGTCATAGTAATCAGTAATAAACTGTGGCAGACAGTTTACGGGTACCTCCACGGTATTTCCTTTGGAAACTACGGATTTTCTCAGACGGATGTCTTCAATCGAGGCTCCGATTTGGATTTCATATTCGCCGTTTTCAATGACCCAGTCGTTGATGTCGGTGTTGAAATAGCTGAAACTGCGTGCATCGAGGAACATGGTTACTTTCATTTTCTGATCAGGTTTCAGATGAATTTTATCGAATCCTTTGAGTTGCCGGTTGGCCTTAAAGATGCCGGGATTTTTATGATGAACATAGCACTGTACGACTTCGCTTCCGAAAACCCTTCCGGTATTTTCTACGGTGAAAGTGACTTCGAGATTTGGGAATTCTCCTTCGATGCGTAAGTCATGGTAACTGAATGTCGTGTAGCTTAAGCCATAGCCAAATGGAAAGAGTGTTTTGACTTTGAAAGTATCATAATACCGATAGCCGACATAGATGCTCTCTTTATAGAGGGCGTTACGTCCGGGCTGAGCGAAGGTCGTATAACAAGGGGTGTCCTCGATGGATAAGGGATAACTTTCGGCCAGTTTTCCGCTGGGATTGATTTTGCCAAATAACACATCGATGATGGCTTCACTGCCTGCCTGACCGGCCAGATACGTGTGTAAGACAGCACAGACCTTATCCAGCCATGGCATGGTCACCGGTGATCCGGCCGAAAGAACGACGACCGTACGAGGATTGACAGCACTGATCTGTTGAATCAGATGATTATGGCTTTCGGGCATATTCAGATGCTCTCGGTCAAACCCTTCGGACTCGTATGTTTCGGGAAGTCCGACCATCATAATCACAGTGGAAGCTGATTTCGCCTTAGTTACGGCTTCTTCGGTCAACGCAGGATTGATATAATCAGAGTCATATCCTTTCACATAGGCATAAGAAAGGCTCTCTTTCTTAAGTGCTTCGATCAGTGAGGGAAGTTTGGTCGGTGTGATCAGGGAAGAGCCGGAGCCTTGATAACGGGGTTTTTCGGCCATGCTTCCGACCACAAGCACCTTATCGTTCAGGTTCAAGGGCAATACCTGGTCGTTTTTTAACAGAACAAACGACGATGCGGCGATATGTCGGGCGAGTTGATGATGTTTTTCTTCATTGTAAGGCTCACCGGTGGTCGGATGTGATTCGATCAGAGTCAACAGTCTCTCTGCCGATGCATCGATGACTTTGGGATTGAGTCGTCCCTGGTTCAATGCGGTAGCGACAAGTTTATCATTGTTATCCGATTTTCCCGGCATTTCCAAATCCATTCCGGCGATATGGCTTTCGATCCGATCATTGGTTGCTCCCCAATCGGATACCACGACACCTTCAAAACCCCACTGTTTTCGTAATATTTCGTTGAGCAAAAATGAGTTTTCACAACAGTACGTCCCGTTGACCTTATTGTAGGCGGCCATGACCGTGGCTGGTTTGGCATTTTTAATGACAGTTTCAAAAGCACTCAGATAAATTTCCCGTAAAGCGCGTGGATCAACGATGGAGTCACTGATCATCCGGTGGTACTCCTGATTGTTGACGGCGAAGTGTTTCAGTGAGGTACCGATGCCGTGCTTTTCAATTTCGGAAACCATGGCACTCGCCATCTCACCGGTCAGAAACGGATCTTCGGAAAAATATTCAAAATTGCGTCCGCATAAGGGTGAGCGTTTGATATTGATGCCCGGACCCAACAGAATGGACACGCCTTGACTGTGACATTCATTCGCTAAGGCTTCACCCATTAGTTTCATCAAATCGCGGTCCCAACTGTTGGCGGTGGTTGCGGCGGTAGGGAAGCAGGTAGCCGGAACACTTTGATTAATACCGATGTGATCGCCTTTCTCTTTTTGCTTGCGTAATCCGTGGGGTCCGTCAGTCATCGTGATTGAAGGGATATTCAATCGTTCAATGGGTTGGGTATGCCAAAAATCGGAGCCGCTGCCCAGAGATGCCTTTTCATGTGCAGTCATCTGTTCAATGATTTCTTTATGTTTTGATCGGATACTACTCATTGATTTTAATCTCCCACAGTTGCTCACCAATATTCCAGATAAATTCATGTTCGATCAGATTGGGAATCAGGATTTCTTCGAGATACCCTTCATCAACCAGTTTATTCATTCGAAGCAGATCGGAATCAATACCTTCGAAAATATCCGTGCCCTCAGTCCCTTGTTCCGTTCGGTATATCGATGTAGCGAGATTGAGATTGCGAAGCTTAGCATAATCGAGTTTCTCATTGGCATAACGAAAAATACTATTGAGTGGGAATAGCAGTTAAAAACCCTGAGACCATTGATATAACGTGGTTTCAGGGTTTACTTTTTGGTGACCGTACTAAAAGCGTACTACAGGTCCTTTTGTAATTATTCAATTGGACTATCTGGTTTATTCATTTGATCCAAGCGATTGGCGACCTCGATCTGCTTATTGGGA
>JAVBWK010000022.1:0-40406 GCA_036677505.1 Erysipelotrichaceae bacterium | reverse complement strand
CGTCATCAGCAACCGGAGCATCATTGACCGGATTGATCGTGATCGTCACGGTTGCCGGTTCTGAGTAGAATTCACCATCGAATACGCGGAAGGTAAAGCTGTCGGATACGGTTTCCGAACCGTCATGGACATATGAGAATGTTCCGTCTTCATCGATGATCAGTAATCCGTTAACAGGTTCACCAACCACGAAGAACGATAATTCATCATCTTCCGGATCACTGCCTGTCAATGTGCCGTCATAAGTAGCACCTTCATCGACGGTAAATGCATCAGGATCTGCCACCGGAGCTTCATTGACCGGATTGATCGTGATCGTCACGGTTGCCGGAGCTGAATATGCAAGGCCATCGAATACGCGGAAGGTAAAGCTGTCAGATACGGTTTCCGAACCGTCATGGACATAACTGAATGTTCCGTCTTCATCGATGATCAGTAATCCGTTAACAGGTTCGCCGACCACGAAGAACGATAATTCATCATCTTCCGGATCACTGCCTGTCAATGTGCCGTCATAAGTAGCACCTTCATCGACGGTAAATGTATCAGGATCTGCCACCGGAGCATCGTTGACCGAATTAATCGTTACGGTAACCAAAGCACCGGATGAATATAATTGTCCGTCAAATACTCTGAATGTAAAGCTGTCAGCTAACGTTTCAGTACCGTCATGGACATAAGTGAAAGTACCATCAGGATTTAATGTTAGCATTCCATGCAACGGCTCTGTGACGACAGAGAATGTCAATTCATCATTTTCAGGATCACTTCCTGTCAATGTGCCATTGTATGTTCCGCCTTCATCGACAGTGAAAGAACCCGGATCAGCGGTCGGAGCATCATTGACCGGATTGATCGTGATCGTCACGGTTGCTGCTGATGAATAAGCAATTCCATCATAAACTCTGAAAGTAAAGCTGTCAGATGTTGTTTCAGAGCCGTCATGGACATAACTGAATGTTCCGTTTTCATTGATTGTCAGCATACCGTGTGCAGGTCCGCTAACTTCAAAGAATGAGATGTCTTGGCCATCCGGATCACTGCCAGTGAGTGTTCCGTTGTGGGTTGCCCCTTCATCTACATTAAATGAATCAGGATCAGCTGTCGGAGCTGTATTGATCGTACGAACCGTAACTCGGGCTGTATCCGTCAAGACTGCCGGGTCATGATGCATTAAAGCATCGGAAGTAACCGTATTGTCTACGTACACATCACCGATAGCTCCGGCATTGAAAGTACGGGTATATTGATAGGAACCTGTGGCTGTAAATGTCCATGGACCTGCACCTTCCCAAGAATCGGTAACAATAAGCGACTCATTGAATACACTGGTCGGTGTATCTTTAAAGTTAATAGCTGCCTGAGTTCCGGATATTTTGATAGAGCCGACATTAACCGTTTCGGATAAAGCAACTTCGACCTTTAACGGTGTGATATCGGCTACATTGCCGGGAACTGCGAAGCTGGTCGTATACTCCTGAGTAAATGTGGCACCGTCTGCGATGATTTTGTCATTTTCGACGGTTTCTGTTACATAGACTAAAGAGCCGCTGGGACTTTGAATACTAGTAACGATATCCGTCTGAATCGATCCGGGCCCTTTGTTGTAAACTGTGACATTATAAGTCAGACTGAACGTAGAGGTCTGGGTTTTTACGGCACTGACCGTATATGTAACCTGACCTGAACCGCCGGCAGACAGTTCGAGCAATGTCGGGGATGCCGATTTATCCAGCGTCCACTCATACACGATGCTGTAATCGGGTGTAACCGTGAATTTGTCAACAGACAGTTCAACAGCAGCTCCGTCTCCGGGTTTAGCAAACACGCCGAAACTTGCCGGTTTAAACGAAATTCCAAACGCAAATACTAACAATGTGAGGATGATAAGCGTTCGTCTAATGAATTTGTTCATAAATTTCTCCTTTCAAAAGTTGTGAACAGTGGTATTCTAGGATGTGCCTGAGTAAGTTGTGTGTCGATTCCCAATGATCCACTCAACTTCAGCACCACTCTTTACAATGGTTTTAAAAGCTGCCGAGTGATGTCCTTTCTCAAATACATTTGGTAATGACCGGCCGATGATAAGAGCAGTTCCTTTTTTAACTCGCAAACTGCTTTCCTGAGGATGCAGCCGAATCACAGACGAGGTTGGGTTAACGTATCCCCAAGTGATGCAATAAGTTCCATCTTCACTCTGCTCGACGCTCTCTATAGTGGCAAATACTTCCTTACGGATATTCAGCAGCAGCCACGCAGCCAATACCAGTACCAAAGTGCCGAAAATCCAAGTCCACAAGTCATCGAATCTCGATAACTGCAGCTGAGTGAGGACATAATCAGCGATTACAAGGGATAGAACAATTATTGAATTCGTCATATATACCCCCTTCGCAAAGTTACTTCCTGGTTTAATTATCAAAAAAACCGGTTAGAAACCGGTTAGAAAATCATGAAAAACATAAAATCGTGTTAATTGCAATTTATTTGTTGCGGCTTAACTGCGAGATGTGATAGTGGATCCGCGCCAATTTCCTATCCGTATTTTTATAAAAAGCCTGCTGAATCCGATTTGAAATCATATGAGCATTCTCTTCAGTTTTGCATGGCAACAGTAAAATAAACTGAGAAACATTCATCCGGGCAAAAACATCACCCTTACGCAAGGAAACACCAATGGCTGTTTTCAACCGTTCCAACATCTTCGATACGATAAAATCATTTTCCGCACAAGTCAAATCAAAGAGAAGTACAAAAGTCTGCTCATCCGTACGCTCACTGTTCCGTAAAGCGATCTGATACAGACGTTTGAATACTTCATACTCACAATAAAGTGCGCCGGGAAATTCAGAACTGTCATTTAGGTTTTTTACAAGCTCGTTAATATCAAGAGTTTCAAGTTCTTCCTTGGCAATAATGAAATTGTAAAGGTTCTTCGTCCTTAAAGAAAGCTGTACATTGAATTCTTTGTAAAACTGCTTGCTCAAATTCTCATAATATTCAATGGCTTTGCGATACTGACCGCTCAAGACAAGAGCGTTGAGATAATAGTAATGGAAATCCTCATTATACGGTTCTAACTTCAATGCTATTTGAGCCAAGTTCATGACCTTATCATAATCTTTCTCCAACTCATACTCATTCATCAGAAATGACATGCTGCGATCATAAATGCCTGTATAATACTCTCTGATCGGAACCGTCCACATCAGATGGGTGCTGTTAGCTAAGAAGGGTTGATTTATCAATGATGTCAGCCGATCTAAATATGTTCGCTTATCAACGATTGAAACAGATTTTTCACTGGCAAGTCTCCAAAGCCGATCAACCTCTTCAGTATCAATAAACATCTCAATATCCGGATTGATACCGTATCCGTTTTTAGTCGTAATAACGAGATCGAGTTCACTGAACTGCGGCTGCGCATTCAAGAGCTGTCTCAATTTATGAACAGCAAACTTAAGTGCACTGGCCGGATTGTCACTGTCATTCCATAATAAGTCGATCAGTTGCTCCTTAGAAAGCGGTGTACGACGATAAAAGAGTAAAACCTCAAAAAACTGCTTAAGATTTTTACCTAAAGTAAGCAGCGGCTGAGTCGTTTCACCATTAACAGAAATTGTAAGCTCTCCAAATAATCGGACATCTAAGCGAGGATCAGTCATGTGAACATACAACCCCCAATCGTCATTACTACGCAGATTATACAATAGTTTGTCATGTTGTGTCAAAATGTATTATATTTTAATCACAATCAACGGAAATTCTTACTCAAGGGAATCAAATATGGATTAAACGCCTTTTCAGCAGCCAAAGTCGTTTTTGGGCCGTGTCCCGGATATACTTCAATATGCCCATCCAGTGAACAGATATAACGAAGTGATTCCATCATTTTCTTCATATTTCCACGATAAAGATCCGTACGTCCGATACTGTTTTTAAATATCAAATCCCCGCAATAGAGATGATGATCAATCATATAGCATACTGATCCTTCACTGTGACCCGGGGTATGAAAAACATTGATCTTAAAGGGCCCTAACGAGAGATAAGACAGATCAAATGATTTGATATGTTTTGTGCAAGTGATATTTCGATGCTCGCTGTAGTTTTTCATCGGATCAGCGAGCAGTTCCTCATCTTCTGCATGAACATAAATATCACAGTTATAATGCCCTGCAATTGTTTGAGCGGCAGCAAAATGATCGAAATGACCGTGTGTAAGCAAAACGGCTACTACTGTAGCCTGTTGAGATATCCGGCTGATAATCAGTTCCGGCTTACTGCCCGGATCAATGATCAGATACTGATTATTATCGCAAACCAGATAACAGTTGGCCTGATATACTCCCAAAGGTAATGTTTCTGTTCTCATTATCATTTACGAAAAAAAGCCCTTAGGCTTTATTTTTTCTCCTTATGAGCTGTCTTTTTATTACAACGCGGGCAATATTTGTTTACTGTCATACGCTCCGGATGTTTACGTTTGTTACGAGTACCGATGTAGTTTTCTTCGCCACATACCGAACACTTGTAAGTGATGTTATCTCTCATGAGTCGACCTCCTGTTTATGCTACGTTAGTATATCATACTAAATTTTAAATTACTAGTTATTCATACTTATATTTGAGAATTTCTGCCGTAATCTGCAAGCAGATATTGGCTTGTTGAAGGTCATTCCACGCATTAGGAACAGCACAGGCAAAAGAAACCTCAGGACGATTGTAGGGTGCATAACCGACCAACGTGTTATTGGGTGATGATAATCCGGTGGATGTAACAGATTCAGCGGTACCTGTTTTAGCTGCGACCGCAACTTTTAAACTGCTTAACTGAGATCGGCATAATCCGTCGGTTACACATAAACGGAATCCCTGCTGAACTCTGCGGATTGCCGAATCATTGGTTAATACTGATAAAATCTCCGGAGTGTTCTGATAAACCATAAAGTCTGTTGATGATTGATAAGCTTCTTTAACTGTGCGCAATCTCATCCGAATTCCATTATTTGCCACTGTAGCTGCGTACTGAGCCAGCTGCATCGTTGTGTACGTATCATACTGACCTATTGAGAAATCGAGCAAATGACCGCCAAGGTTAGCGGCCCCCTTATATCCGGTCTGCTCATTGGGTAAATCGATTTGCGTGTTAGTGCCTAAACCAAACTGGCTGTAATAGTTCCTCATGGTATTGAATGCGTCAAGATTGATTCGAAGCGGACCGTCATATTCGTACACCGCACCACCCAGACGCATGGCAATGTGAAACATATAAACATTGGAAGACATCGATAGTGCAGTCAGATCATTGATTAATCCCAAGTTTCGATGAGATTTTTTAAGTTCTGTATCCTTGATTTTGATAGGCTCATCCCGAATGATCTCTCCCGGACGAATCACATTTTCAGTCAGTCCCATATAGACCGTAGCCCCTTTGATACTCGAACCCGGTGCCAAAGCATTGGTATATGTCATCGTCGAATCTGTTATGTACCCATTCTCAGTTTTCCGTATCCCTACTGCGACCAAAACATCTCCGGTATCCGGTTGGGTGACAACAAAATATATTTTATCCATATACTTTCGATACGGATTATTGGCATTGGAATCGAGTATCCGTTTAACCGCTTCCTCAGCATACAACTGCCATCCTAAATCGAAGGTCGTAATCACATCATAACCCTTTGAGCCCTCAATTACAGTATCCAGTTTGCCGACACCTTCAGCATCGTAACTCAGACTGTAAACCGTTCTTGTGCCTCGTAATATATCTTCATAACTCAATTCTAATCCGGAACGGCCGACATTTTCATTTCTGGCATAATCCAGTGCCAGATAGGAAAGAAGACGTTCTGCCGGTAATCCTTGCTGAGTGGTTGAAACACTGCCCATGACCGTTCTCAACGTTGCTCCCTGAGGATAATCACGATTCCAGTTCACCGTAACATTAAACCCGCGGTAAAGATTACTGTTTTCGATCAGATACGCAATCTCAGCTTTAGAAGCATTGAGTTTGATCGTTTTCTCTCTTCCGCCCGTCGGCATATCCATGGCTTGCTTGACCACGAAAGCCCTCTTAGTCCGATCATCGAAACGATTAAGCAAAGAAGCATCGATGCGGTTGATTTTCAGCTGATATATATCGTTGTCCGATAATTGTCCATCCCGATACTGACTCCACTCCGAGCTGGTGATCAATTGATTGGCTTCATCATTATGCAACATGATAAAAAGGTCTTTCAAGTCCCTGTCCCGTAAATTATCGGTCAAAACTTCAAAATTATCCGCAAATAAGTAGGCCAACTCCCATTTTTCTTTATCAGTTACCCGTTGGGGAGGTAAATATGTAATGGCCAGCTGCTCACTGTTGGTCACCAGAATTTCTCCGTATCGGTCTTTGATTTCCCCTCGAGGAGTCGTTACCGTCTGATATCGGCGCGTATATACTTCCAGTTTACGTAAGTAAACCTGCTGATCGATCACCTGAACCTGATATAAACGGATCAAAATTGCAGCCATCAGCAAAATGATGACTAAACCGAATATCTGTAGCCTGAAAGTAACAGACTTCGCTATATCTGACGGACGCGTAAGCCGATCGATTTCACCATAACGGATCGATGATTTGCGTTGATTCTTTTTTTTGAAAAACCATGGTGTCTGATTCATACTCACGTTCCTTTCCTCGCTATTATAAACTATTTCACTTGAAAATGGTATTCTATGATATAATTTGCGCTGAGGTGATCCTATGCTGCCACGTTATAAAACCCGCCCAATTTATCTTCGAGATGTACAAATCGGCGGGCAAAATAAGGTCATCATTCAATCCATGACCAACACCAAAACCAAAGATGTCCGCTCAACAGTCAGTCAGATACAGCAACTTGAGAAAGCAGGGTGTCAGATCATTCGTGTGGCGGTACTTGACATTGATGATGCTTTAGCCATTAAGGAAATTACAAAGGAAATCACTATTCCCCTGGTTGCAGACATTCATTTCGATTACCGTCTGGCTTTGGCATCGATTGAAAACGGAGCTGCCAAAATCCGTCTGAATCCCGGTAACATTTCAAATAAAGAACATGTACGTCAAGTGGTTGGCGCATGTAAATCCGCACGTGTCCCTATTCGTATCGGAATCAACAGCGGGTCACTTGAGAAACGGCTCCTTGAAAAATACAAAGTCCCCTGCCCATTGGCCATGATCGAATCTGCCAAAGGTCACATAGATATCCTCAATGATCTCGGCTTTGATGATATTGCACTCTCATTCAAGTCATCTGATGTTAAAATGACGATCGATGCATATCGTTTAGCATCGGATACATTTTTCTACCCTCTTCATCTCGGAGTTACTGAAGCCGGGACCGTACTGGGAAGTGCTATAAAATCATCGGCAGCGTTAGGTGCACTATTTGCAGATGACATCGGTGACACGATCCGTATTTCAGTCAGCGACGATCCGATCGAGGAAATTAAGATTGCCAAGGGACTCTTACGCAGTTTCGATCTGATCGATCAGGTCCCCAATCTCATCAGCTGTCCGACTTGCGGAAGAATCCAATATGATATGATCCCGATCGTTAAAGAAATTGAACTGTTTTTGCAGGACATTCAAAGCAACATCACCGTAGCCATCATGGGATGTGCCGTCAATGGTCCGCAAGAAGCTTCCCGAGCCGATATCGGCATTGCCGGCGGTAAAGAAGAAGCTCTTCTGTTTAGAAAAGGACAGCTGATCAAAAAGGTTCCTCAGGAAGATTTAAGCGAATCTTTGAAAAAAATGATACTGGAACTGACAAAAAAAGAGTAATCATGATATTGATTACTCTTTTATGTTGAAGAAATCCAGTCGGTGAATTTACCGCTGCGAAGCATTTGAATCTCAGTTTTATAGGGTGGATTATCATCCACATAAGGAGTCTCAAGAATTTTGGGTATATGTGCCAACCGCGAATGCGTGGCAACCTTATGTAAGAAGTCAAATCCCAAATGCCCATAACCGAGATTGGCATGACGGTCTTTTCTCGCACCATTCTCATTTTTTGAATCATTGAGATGAACGACCCGAAGATGCTGTAAGCCGATGACTTCATCAAAGTGATCCAACAGCTGGTCAAACTCGAAAACATCATAACCCGCATCACTCATATGACAAGTATCCATACATATCTTAATCAGGTGCGGTTTTTCAACCGACCGCATAATCGTCGCAAGCTGCTCAAAAGAATAGCCGAGTTCACTTCCTTTTCCTGCCATGGTTTCTAAAGCGATTTCAATGTCATCATTGTCTTTCAATGCTAAGTTAAGACCTTCAATAATCCGATTTAAACCGACATCTTCACCGGCATTGACATGTGAACCCGGATGCAAAACAATGACTTTTGCTCCGATACTTCGTGTCCGTTCGATTTCTTTCTTTAAAAAATCAACCGCCAGTTCAAAGGTTTCAGGCTTAACGGTATTCGCTAAATTGATGATGTACGGTGCGTGTATAATCACATGCTCTCTGGGTATCCCGGCCTTATTCAATAATTCATTCGCCTGACCGATCAGCATAAAAGAAGTATCTTTTCTGATCGTATTCTGCGGAGCTCCCGTGTAAATCATAAAAGCATTAGCTTCATATGATAATGCTTCTTTCACAGATCCCAGATAATATTCGGGAGCGCTTAGAGAAACATGACAACCGATGATCATAACGGATCCTTTTGAGCCAAAGACTTCGCTTTTGCTCTCTCCTTCTTCTGTTTTTTGATCTCACCCTGAATGAATTCACGTCTTTTCTTACGTTTGATCATTTCAATTTCGGCACTCATTTTCTTCTTATAACCCGGCTTGACTTTTACATCTTTACGCCTGACGATCTTAGCAATGGCAATCTCGGTTTCAGAACGCTTAAACGAATGTTTAAAACCATAGGGTTTTAACTCACTCCATTTAGCACCTCTGACCGACATATGCCTGAATGAAATACCCTGTTTCTGAAAGTGTCGGATGGCCGCATCATCACTATCCTTATAAATCGTAAAACAAGTCCCCTCTTTACCCGCTCTGCCGGTACGGCCGCTGCGATGGACAAAGAAGTCCAGTTCCTTTGGAAATCCTAAAGAAACGACGTGAGTCACTTCCGAAATATCCAAACCGCGCGATGCAATATCTGTAGCAACGATGTACTTGTATTCTTTACTTTCAATCTGAGTCATTGCCTGACGTCGCTGACGCGGAGTCAGATCACCGTG
The DNA here is from genome assembly GCA_036677505.1 of Erysipelotrichaceae bacterium. Lineage (GTDB taxonomy): Bacteria > Bacillota_I > Bacilli_A > Erysipelotrichales > Erysipelotrichaceae > UBA2227. The sequence goes on along the minus strand of JAVBWK010000022.1, from coordinate 31,161 downwards.
CAGTTCGATGACCGAAACATCATTCTGCCTGAGTAATTGAGCCACTTGCGCTGCTTCTACACGCGTATTGGCAAAAATCAGACAGATATACGGCTGAAACAAAGGCATGATTTTCAGAAGCATATCCCCATATTCATGATGTCTGGCAGGAATCAAAACATGATTCACTCGCGGTTTGAAAGTTTCGTCACTCTCAATAGCAACCGTTTGCGGTCGCACAAGATATTTGCGCAAAAAGGGACGCAGTGCCTGCGGAATCGTTGCACTGAAAACCAGCATTTGAACCTTTTTACCCATACGCGACACCATCATGTCGATATCATCAAGAAAACCATATTCTAAGGTCATATCGGCTTCATCAACCACAAAAATTCCGGCGGTATCCAATCGCAATGCTGTCTGATCCAAAAAAAGATCCTTTAGCCGGCCGGGAGTACCAATGACCAGATGCGGTTGGGTATGCAGTTTGGCAATAGCCCTGGCCCTGTCTTTTCCTCCGGTATACAGTTCAATTCGGATGGAAGGAAACAGCTCGCTGATTTTCAATGCAAACTGATAGATCTGCGTTGCAAGTTCTCGGGTAGGTGCCGTAATCACAGCCTGTACCTGCGGATACTCCGGATTTAACCGCTCAAAAATCGGAAAAAGATACGCATGGGTTTTTCCTGTTCCTGTCTTAGATGTAGCAATGACATCCCTGCTTTTATTGACTAATGGGATGACGGCTGCCTGTATATCAGTTAACTTTGTAAATCCGTTTACATCCATCATTGATCGTAAATTTTTCATGGAATCTTCAAGTTTCATAATTAATACCTCATTTCAATTATAATCTGAATACGCTCTTAATACAAAAAATATGATAAACTACAGTCAGGAGGTGAATAAATGGAAGTAATCCCGATTGCTCCCAGAGGATTTTGTAAAGGTGTCTATCAGGCAATCCGGCTGGCAAAGAAGACAGCTAAAGAAAATCCGGGGGTAAAAGTTACGATACTGGGACAATTGGTTCATAACCGGTTTGTCCGTGATGCCCTTTATGCAATGGGAATCCATACGGCAGATGATCCGAAAGCGTCCCGCCTTGAACTGCTTGACACCATCGATGAAGGCATCGTGATATTCACAGCCCACGGTGTCAGCGCTAAAATACGTGAAGAAGCCGCCCGACGCAATCTGATAATTGCAGATGCGACATGTGAAGACGTAATGAACACACAGTCACTGATTGAATCAGCACATGCCATGAATCAAACCATATTTTACATTGGTAAAGCCGGACATCCGGAATCTCAGGCAGTCATTGACAGCTTCACAAATATCTTTCTGATTGAAAGCGCACAGGATATTCCCACTCTATATCAAGAGAAGGAAATCTTTGTTACCAATCAGACAACTATGAGCAAAAACGACATTGAGCATATCATAAATGAGATACTAAAACAATATCCTGATGCTCAGATTGCCAACGAAATTTGCTCGGCAACCCGTTTGCGTCAGCAAGCCATTGAAAAAATCAAGCATGCCGATGCACTGATCGTCGTTGGTGACCCCAGTTCCAACAACACCCGCATGTTAGCAAAAATCGCTGATCAACATGGAATAAAAACTGTGTGCCAAATCCAAAGCATCGAAGAACTCGATACATCCATATTAAGAGAGGACATGCGCGTTGCTGTGACTGCCGGAGCTTCTACCCCTGCAAAACTGACTCAGCAGGTTATCAGTTACTTAAAGTCATATGATTTTCAGAATCCGACTGAATTACCGAAAGTTGACATATTCACTTGCTTGGATGAATAAACGGGCGTTTCACCCGTTTATTATGTGCTGTATCGCACTGATTTGTTTTGAAAGTTCCAATGCTCTTTTATTTTTTCGATCAAGCTGAACAACGATTTTCTGAAGTTTTTCTTTTTGAACCAACCAATATTCCACAAACACGGGATTTTTTTCTTTTCGCAAAATCGGACCGAAAGTAATATCCTCAGGTTTCAACCGTGTAACAGTTTTTATCTTTTCAGCCTTGATGATCTGATAGAAATGATCTTCATATATGATCATCTCATCGATGATCTGCCATCCGTGGTCACTTAGATATTTTCTCATTCTGTCAACACCGTGGTTGACTTGAATGATGACCTGCTGACCGACCGGGATCAAACTTCTCTGACTCAAAATCAAAGCTGCCGTGTCATATCCCATTCCGGCAATGATCCAACAGTCAGCATCAACCGGTACTACCGACAAGCCGTCACCAAGCAAGACGGTTACGCAGTGCTCAAGATTTTTCTCTATGACATATTGTTGTGCCCTTTGAAAAGGACCGGTTTTGTTATCAATGGCATATGCCTTTTTTATCTGTTTACTCACCACCAATTCAACCGGCAGTAAGGCATGATCGGTACCGATATCAGCCACGATCTTATCCGGTTCAACCAAAGACTGTATCGAACGCAGTCGCAACGAAAGCATATCAGCCTTTGTCAACGAAGTCTTTCAGACGTTTCGAACGGGTAGGATGTTTGAGTTTCCGTAATGCTTTAGCTTCGATCTGACGGATACGCTCACGCGTGACATTGAACTCTTTTCCTACTTCTTCCAACGTACGGGTACGACCGTCATATAATCCAAAGCGCAAGCGCAGAACCTTCTCTTCCCGCTCGGTCAGACCTTGTAAAACCAGATTGATTTCATCTTTCAGCAGTTGATTATTCGCAAACTCATCCGGTGACAATGCATCTTTGTCTTCAATAAAATCACCCAGATGCGAATCATCTTCTTCACCGATCGGTGTTTCCAAAGAGACAGGTTCAAGTGCGATTTTCTGGATTTCACGTACTTTCTCCGGTGTTATATTATCCATTTTAGCAGCAATTTCCTCGGCTGAGGGATCACGGCCCAAATCCTGAACCAACTGTCTTTGCACGCGGGTCAATTTGTTGATCGTTTCAACCATATGTACAGGGATACGGATCGTCCTTGCCTGATCGGCAATGGCTCTGGTGATTGCCTGACGGATCCACCATGTCGCATAAGTTGAGAATTTGAAACCCTTGGTGTGATCGAATTTCTCTACTGCCTTTACCAACCCCATGTTGCCTTCCTGAATCAGGTCCAGAAACAGCATGCCGCGTCCGACATATTTTTTGGCTATGCTGACGACCAGACGCAAGTTCGCTGAAATCAGTACTCGCTTAGAATCATCACCATCTAGCTGAATACCGATATAGTGACGTACTTTCGCCAACTCTTCATCTTTTGTCGTCGTCAGCAATGTATTCTTGATTTTATCAATATCCACTCGCTCATACTCACCATCCGGTTTGCGTACTCGCGGATAATACTCATGATACATCTTTTCAAGCTGCCGGGCAGCATCCATACCGTCTTTGATCCGCCGAGCGATCTCCGGTTCGTCGTCGGGATTCAGCAAATTGACACGCCCGATTTCTTTCAGATACATTTTTACCGGATCATTGATCTTAATATTCGGACCGTTACCGAACTGAGCGTCATATTGTTCCAAGTCAACGATATTAATTTCCTCGACTTCAACCGAGTCGTCAGTCAGAAAATCCAAATCATCCTCTAAAATCGATGATTCGGAGTTTTCAACCGTCATGTCGGTCGGTTCATCAAAGTCCTCATCAGCAAACAGAGGGATCGATGCCGTATCAAACCACTCCCTCAGAGCCGTTATCTCGTCGTCGTCCATTTCCAGATGATCGATCGAATCCATGACTTCACTCTCATAAATCTTAAGACCTTTCTGATTTTTCTCAACAAATTCCTTTTTCAGATCATCCAACGATTTTATCACAGCCATGTCAATCCTCCTTCTTGCCCCTTTTCAAGGCGGTTATTTCCCTTTGTGCTTCAATGATCTTATTGGCTAACTCAGCTTTCTTAGTTGCATCGATCAATTGAGCTGATTCTTGTTTAAACTTCTTGATTTTGGATTCATATACATCGATCCGAACTTTGATCATCGCTTCAGTCAAAGAATCGGGATTCGCCTCTTTTGGAAAAAGTGGCCAATCCGACAGCCATAAGATAAAATCAGCGAGAAGCGGATCTGATGCTTTTGTCAGTAAATCCGCCAAGATGATTTCGTCTTGGGTTCGATAGGTATCTATGATTAATATAGCACAACGATTGGCCATAGGCGAAGATAAGTATCCCAATTCATCCCGAAACCGAATGGCTGCTTCCTTTGATATCATCATCTGAGCACAGATTTCACACTCTGCTTTTGAACATTCCGCCTTTGGCTTACTATCCGAAATCACATCGAATTTCTTCTCCGGTTTGGCATTTTGAGTAACGATCGACCAGAGATCCTCAAACTTATAACCTGAGATCGAGGCCAGACGCTCCGTGAAATGCTTCTTATCGAGTTCATCACGCAAATTTTTGATTTGTGATCCCATGGCCAGAACATATTGCTTCTTCTGATTGTAATTATCTAGTTGGTATAGGGATTGAGAATATTCCAGTAGAAAATCCATCCACGAAATTCGGTTTTCAACGATTTGCATCAGGTGCTGTTCACCATAAGTATTGATGATGTCATCAGGATCCATTGGAACTTTATAGTTGAGTACCTCGACCGTGCAATTGGCCTTAATCAGCATATCTCCCAGTCTGAAAGCGGCTTTCTGACCGGCCGAGTCACCATCATAACCAATGACGATGTGCCAATGCATCTGCCGGATTTTCCGTACCTGCTCTGGGGTTGCGGCGGTACCTAATGTTGCAATGACATTCTTTATATTAGCCCGATAAAAAGCTATAACATCGGTTACCCCTTCGGCAATGATGACGAATTCTGATTTCTTGACTTCAGAAAGAGCCCGATGATAATTGTACAAAACCAAGCCTTTGGTATACAACTCTGTCTCAGTGGTGTTGATATATTTCGCTGATTCATCAGCAAGAACGGTCCTTGCCGTAAAACCAAGCGGACTTCCCTGTTCATCATGAATCGGGAAAACGATGCGATTGGTAAAAACATCATTAAGCTGGCTGCCGCTGACACGTGCAACATTGGCCGCAACGATGTCTGCCGGCATATAGCCTTTAGCCATCAGAAACCGGCTGCACTGATCTCCGCCCGGATTATATCCGATTTCAAACTTATCGATCAGCGAATCACTTATTCCCCGTTTTGAAAGGTAATCTTTGATCATCAGCCCATCTGCAGCATTTAGCTGATACTTAAAAAAATTAATCGATTCCTTCAAGACTTGCATCAGTGCCTGCCTGTGAGGATCGACGACTGCTGCAGGAGCAAGCGCATCCTCAATTTCGATGCCAACGCTCTTGGCAACTTTTACTACAGCCTGCAAAAAACTGATTTTCTCGATATTCTGCACGAAAGTAAAAACATTGCCACCCGCTCCACAGACGAAACACTTGTAAATCTGCTTGTCTTTTGAGATAGACAAAGATGGATCGTGGTCATCATGAAAGGGACAGACTGCCCAGAGATTTCTTCCGCGTCGCGTCAAAGGCAGATACTGACTGATAACTTCACCAATATCTGCTTTCGAACGAATATCTGTAATTTCCTGATCGCTCAGACGGCGCATGCAATCACCTGCTTAAAATTCAAGATAAGGAGTAACTTCCTTTTCTATATCCGCAATCAATACCCGCTTTTGTTCCATGGAATCCCGATAACGGATCGTGACACTTTCATCCTGCAATGTATCAAAATCGATCGTGACACAGAAAGGCGTGCCAATGGCGTCCTGACGGCGATATCGCTTACCGATACTGCCGGATTCATCATAATCACATACAAACTTAGAAGCCAGCTTCTGATAAACCTCGGTTGCTTTAGCTGACAGTTTGTTGGACAAAGGCAGTATCGCGATTTTGACCGGTGCTAAAGCCGGACTTAATGAAAGCACAAGCCGAATGTCGTTTTCATTGATGTTCTCTTCTTTATAACTGTCGCAAACAAAAGCGAGAAGCAACCGCTCGACTCCTACAGCCGGCTCGACACAGAAAGGAATATATTTTTCATTGGTATTGGGATCAAAGTATTCCATGCTCTGCTTTGAATGATTCATATGTTGGGTAAGGTCGAAATCTGTACGGTCAGCAATTCCCCAAAGTTCGTCCCATCCCCATGGATACAGATATTCAATATCCGAGGTGGCCACCGAATAGTGCGAAAGTTCTTCGGCATCGTGCTCACGGATACGCAGATTCTCAGCTTTTAACCCCAAAGCAATCAGCCAGTCCATACAAAATTTTTGCCAGTATGCATACCAAGTCAAATCTTCGCCGGGTTTACAGAAAAACTCTAACTCCATCTGTTCAAACTCCCGGGTCCTGAAGATAAAATTTCCCGGCGTGATTTCATTTCTGAAAGACTTACCGATCTGTCCGATTCCGAAGGGAATTTTCTTTCGCATGGAACGCTGAACATTTTTGAAATTGACGAACATGCCCTGTGCAGTTTCGGGTCGCAGATAAATCGTCGAACTGGCATCCTCCAATACTCCCTGAAAAGTCTTGAACATCAGGTTGAACTGACGAATATCCGTAAAATCGTGACTTCCGCAATTGGGACATGGGATCTTCCGTTCGATAATCACTTCTTTCATTTGCTGATTGTTGAGCACGGATGCATGGACTTCACCCTTGGTAAACTCCTCGATCAGTTTATCGGCACGATGACGCGTTTTACAAGATTTACAATCCATCAGCGGATCGCTGAATGTACTTAAGTGCCCGCTGGCCTGCCATACCTGAGGATTCATCAGTATTGCCGATTGGATACCGACATTATTGGGATGGGACTGAATAAATTTGTTCCACCACGCTTTTTTGATGTTTTCTTTCAGCTCTACACCTAAAGGTCCGTAATCCCAGGTATTGGCTAATCCGCCGTAAATTTCGGATCCCTGAAAGACGAAACCGGAACCTTTGATATGATTTACAATTTTTTCAAATTCTTGCTTGGACATAATTACCTCACATTTTCTCATTTAACTAATCTATTATATTACAATTTGCGCAAAAATTCCCAGCTTTTCAACGGAATTGATGTATATTCCTTGAAAAAATCAACAAACACAGAAAGCATTTTCATTGAACACTCCCCATGTTCGGACAACGTTTTGAGATGTTTAAGATCTGCTTTGATGATATATCGAAACAATCGGTAAAATGTCGAATCATAAATATGAACCGATACATTTTTACTGCATCGCTGGCAGACGAATCCCCCTTCAGAAACAGAGATGCCGCTGACTTTCGGATCATCACACACGACGCACCCGTCAACCATCGGTGAAATACCCATTTCCCTCAAAATCAGGGAAATGTACATACATCCGATCAGCAAATGCGGATACAAAGCCAACGCAACATAGCTCTCCCTGGTCGTTTCAAAAAGGAAGTCATCCGGCTGGCCGGACACCGCGATTTGCGAAGCGATCTCACCAATCAGCGAGGCAACCGCCAGTTTATGGATATCTTCTTTGATGGGCCGGAAATAATCTATAATTGTAGCTGTATGCAATAAAGAAATCGATTCTTTAACATCGACGATCATATTGCAATGTGTGACCGGCTGGACCGCATGCGCGTTTTTACTGCTGCCCTTCATGATACCTTTGGCCAGCACCGTCATTTTTCCATATTCTTTCGAAAGTATCTGTAACAGTCCGTCAGATTCCTTGTACGAATCTATGCGCAAAATTAATGCTTCAACTCGATCATTCATCTCTGGGATCCTGTTTATAGCCTAAGTCAATCAGCTGACGGCTGCGGTTACGCCAATCGTCTTCAACTTTAACGAATAATTCCAACTGGACTTTCATATTGAGCAAATGGCGTAGTTCGATGGATGCTCTTTTATTGATTTCATTTTTCATGCTCCCGTTTTTTCCGATGATGATACCTTTTTGCGATGCTCGCTCGACTAAAATTACGGCTCGGATATCGACCGACTTTTCACCGTAATCAAGATCTTCGATCATCACAGCAACGGAATGGGGAATCTCCTGATGGGTCAGCTGTAACACTTTCTCACGTATGACTTCAGCCATCAGAAACGCCTCAGGATAATCTTTGACCTGATCATCCGGATAATATCTGACTGAATCAGACAAATACCGTTTGGTCACCTCGATCAAATGACTGGTGTTATCCTCAGTAAGAGCGGATACCGGAATGATTTCAGCAAAATCAAAACGCTGATTCCAACGGCTCAACAACTCGATCAGTGCCTGTTTCTTCAGCCGGTCTATTTTGTTAAGAATCAGAAATACCGGTGTCGTCAAAGGTTTGAGCAAATCGATTACAAACTGATCTCCCGGACCAAACTCTTCGTTAGCATCCGCCAGATAATAAATCAAATCCACTTCATGCAGGCTTCCGAAGGATTCTTTGTTCATCTGACGTCCGAGTTCATGTTTCGGTTTATGGATACCGGGCGTATCCAGATAAACGATTTGTGAATCATCGTCTGTACGGATGCCGCGAATGACATTTCGAGTGGTTTGCGGCTTATCGGAAACGATGGCAATCTTCTGTTTCATCAGGGCATTGAGTAAAGTTGATTTGCCGGCATTGGGACGGCCGATCAGGGCTACAAAGCCAGACTTAAAGGTCATTTTAAATCCTCTTGAGTAAAGCGCAACGGCAGTAAATCATCGATGGTATAAGTTGCTGACTGCTTTCCGTTTGATAAAAGGATCTGTGTATCGTTATTGAGCAGTTCTGAGAGAACCTGCCGGCAAATACCGCAAGGACCGGCCAGCTTATCACCATCGGAGACGATAGCGATCGCTTCGATGTCTGCCTGACGGTAACCATGTGAATAAGCCGCAAAAATCGCACTGCGCTCACCGCAGTTGGTTGCTCCGAAAGAAGCATTCTCTATATTTGCCCCGATAAAGGTCGTGCCGTCTTTCATAAGTACACAACTGCCGACATGATAATTCGAGTACGGCGCATAGGCATTGTTCATGGCTTTAAACGCCTCATCAAATAAAAACTGGTATTTCATAGTGCTCTCCTTTAGATATATTTAAGTAATATAAGTATGCCGATCATCGCACTGGCCAAAGATATGATCAATACGGCAGCGGCTGAAAAGTCTTTGATACGCTTAATATGCTCACTGTACTGCGGCTCAACGAAATCCGCAAGTTCTTCGATTGAGCTGTTCAGATGCTCAACGGTTACGACCAATGCGGTGCATAAAATGACCCAGAGCCAGTCCGCAGTGTCTATGTCGATCAAAAGAAATATACATACGACCGTTATTGCGATCAACCACTGATAGCGGATGCTCCGATCGGTTTTCAGCCCGATGACGATTCCGTCAAAAGCAGCCTTAAATTTGTTTGCGAGTCGGTACAGTACTTCTTGGGGCAATTTCATATAAGATCCGCTCCTGTAAATCGAACATGATTTCTTCTTCTTTTTCTGACTGATGGTCATACCCGAGACAGTGCAACAATCCGTGTGCCAACAAAAAGCAAAACTCCCGTTTCCTTGTATGACCGTAAGCATTTGCCTGTCGCTTCACTGCATCCATGTTAATAAAAATGTCACCGATGTAATTGTCATCATTACTGATGTTGTCACCTTCAGATGCAACGAAACTGATGACATCGGTCACAACATCCTTGTCTCGATACGTGAGATTGATTGTCTGAATCTGTTTGTCATCAAGTAAAATAAGCGAACATTCCAATGTTTCGCTCTTTTTCAGTAATTCGAGGGTTTTTCTAAATACAGGACAGACAAATCTCTGATAATAACTGACTGACTGATTTGATTGGTTGACGATAGTAATGTTCAGAACGATCCCTCCGACGGTATTATATCATAATTAAGTTGATTTTCATGAATGTTTGGTATTCTGGCGAAATTGACATACCCAAATGTATCGTTTTCTGTTAAAATGTCTTAGGAATAGGGAGGTAAGTCGGATGGGAATATTTGGATTTATTCCAGACTTAGGCGGAATCCGGATCGAAGTAGTCCTCGGCGGGTTCGGTTTGTTTCTTTTTGGGATCAAATTTCTCGGTGACGGATTAAAAAATGTCGCCGGAGATAAGTTGCGAGATTATATTGATCGTTATACTTCCAAAGCATGGATGGGTATTTTGGTAGGCACCGTCGTCACGATCTTAATCCAGTCTTCTTCAGCAACCACAGCGATCACGATTGGCTTTATCCGCGCAGGATTGATGCGGCTGGAACAAGCCGTGGGTATCATTATGGGAGCCAATGTCGGCACGACTGTCACAGCCTTTCTGATCGGTCTGAAAATTGAAAATTTCGCCCTACACATTATTTTTATCGGAGCGATGATGGTTTTATTTGCAAAAAGAAAAAAGACATCGTATATCGGACAGACGATTCTGGGATTCGGGATCATGTTTTTCGGTCTTAAAACCATGGGCGATGAACTCAAACTGTTAAAAGAAGTCGCAATGTTTACCGATTTGACCAAAGAAATGTCGACTCATCCCTTTTTAGCTTTATTCAGTGGTGTCATCATGACTTCAATCATCCAGTCTTCCTCAGCGATGATCGGTATCATACAGAAAATATATGAGGCCGGCGGTATGACTCTGGAAGCTGCCCTGCCTTTTATCTTTGGTTCCAATATCGGTACGACTGTCACTGCAATCATGGCTGCTTTGGGCGGTTCACTCGCTTCACGAAGAGCTGCAGGCATACATACTCTATTTAATGTTTTGGGGACGATCATTGCCATGATCTTTTTGCGGCAGTTCATACAGCTCGACAGATTTCTGGGCAGCTATTTCGAATTAAACTCGATGATGCAGATTGCTGTTGCTCATATTATATTCAATGTCGTTGCAACCCTTGCTTTTTATCCGATCATTACCTGGCTGGTTGCCATTATCAGGAAAATTCTGCCCGGGGATGAACCGGATCGCCGTGAAGTGGATGTCTCTTCAATGGATACGGAAATCATCAGCCGTCTGCCCTCTGCAGCGCTGCAAATTGCAAAGAATGTTACCTTGAAAATGGGCGAAATAGCCTTGGAAGCATTTGAAGATACGAGAAAGTACCTGCTTAAAGGCAATAAAAACGACCTTGAAGCGGTATTACAACTAGAAACGATCATTAACTCTCTGGACTCGAAGATTACGGATTATCTGTTGCTGATCGCAAGAGAAGGCTTAAGCGAGAATGATCTGGAAGAATATACGACCAATCTTCAGATCATCAAGAACCTTGAGCGGATCGGGGACCTTTCGGTCAATCTCACTGAGTTTTACGAGATGATTCAGGAAGCCAATGAAAAACTATCTGATCAGGCAATCGAAGATATCAATCAAATGTACGATCTGGTCAATCACATGCTGTCTCGCGCATTACGTATATTCCACGAGAAAGATTATAACTTGCATACTTCTGTTCTTGAAGATGAAAACTACCTGGACTTGCTCGAGTATAAATCGCGACAGAAACATTTTGACCGGATGGCCAATCAGACATGTCTCGCTGATGTCGGTGGCAGTGTATTTGTTGACATCCTGGGAACTATCGAGCGAATCGGTGACCACGCCTGTAACATATCTAAAAACTCCGTCAATATCCACGTCACTCACGAAATTGAACCAACCCAGATTTAAGACACAATCGTGTCTTTTTTCATGAAAAAAGAGGCATCGCCTCTTAGCCGAAATCGATATACTGACCTTTGATCCGATAAATCAGATGTTCGCATATATTTTTGGCATGATCCCCTGCCCGTTCAATGTTACGCATCATGCTTATCGTCGCAAAGGGGTGTTCAAGCCGGTTTCCTTGATTGATCAGATCCTCGATATAAACGGCCATATCTTTAAAGGTCTGATCGATCTGTTCGTCGAGTGCCGGAATATCATACGCTGCTTTGATATCTGAAGTTTTCAATGCCTTCAACGTCTGATCATACAGACTGACAAACAACTGACCGACATTGAGAGCCACAGGCAGCAATTCATCGTCCAAACGGTCATTGCGAATGACAAACCTTGCAATGCTTTTAGCATAATCACCGATGCGTTCCATGTCATTGGCAGTCTTTATCGCAGACACGACCGCACGCAAATCAGTTGCGACAGGTTGCAGCAATGATAACACATTGATACATAAATTATTTATTTCTTCATTGTAATTATTGATATACTCATCACTCTCGACGACGTAGAGAGCTTTTTCTTTATCGCCCGACTCAAGGACTGCCAAAGAAAGCTCAAACATACGTTTGACACGGTATCCCATTTCCAAAACTGTTTCATCAATCTGATTCAAGCGCTCTTCAATTTTCATAATTGTCCCTGCCTCTGTATATTTATAACAAACGGATGAAAACTTTCAATTAACGATTCGTTAATTTTGTGTTAATAATCGGCAGCTCGACAGTAAAGGTGGATCCTTGATTCAGTTCACTGTTTACTGAAAGCTGGCCATTATGAGCCATCACGATCGACTTAACGATTGCTAGTCCTAATCCGCTTCCACCGCTTTGACGGCTGCGGTCACTGTCAGAGCGATAAAACCGCTCAAACACAAATGGCAGATCGTGTTTGGAAATGCCGATTCCGGTGTCACTTACGAACACTTTCAGAAGGTTGTCTGTTATTAGCATGTCGACCGTAACTTTTCCTGAATCAGTGTTTTGAATCGCATTGCTCAGCAGATTCGAAAATACCTGATACATCTGTTTAGAGTCTGCATTGACGTACACATCACTGAAACTGCACTCAAAGAGCACGTTTTTTCTTAAAAACTCTGATTTCAGCGAATCATATGCCTGCCGGATGATGACGGACAGATCGATGCGGTCGATATCCAGATACATTTTTCCGGAACTCATTTTGGAAATATACAATAAATCTGCCACTACGGTTTCCAGGCGGTTAGCTTCTTTACTGATCTGAAGCAGAAAATCTTTCAGTGTATCAGGATCATCGAATGTCGGACGATTCAAAATCTCAACCATTCCCTTGATCGATGCTATCGGCGTTTTCAGTTCATGAGATGCATCCGCTATAAAGCGTTTTTGCAAACGTTCCCCCTCCATGACCCTCGTGATATCCTGCAGTATGATCAGACATCCGCCATAACGTTTATTGTTTCTGACAGGTATCGATAACGCCTGATAATCGATGCCCTCCATATGAATCGTTTTGTAATTTGATATTTCGTTGAGATAAGACTCTCGGATAAAGAAACGGATATCAACCGGCAGACTTTCACTTTGAAAGTTGATGACAGGCTCATTTCTTAAAAGCAGGTTCTTAAACCGTTCATTGATAATGACCAACTCCCCTTGCATATCAACCAAGGCCAACGGTGAAGGAATATTAGAAATCAATGTAGCAAGCTGTTGTGATTTTAGAACATTATCTTTGGCCGAAGCCGTCAGTTGCGTCGTCAGAAAGGATTCTGATTGTCTGATACGGGACTGAACATTCTGCCAGAAAAGAAAAAGCCAGATGGAGTTAAAAATAAACAGAAATATAATTACAACCAGGCCCGGGACGAAAAAGACAGTAATGAAAGCAACAGTAAACGAGATGAGCCATCCCATGATCCAATTTTTATTCATTGACTTTCTCCAGGATATAACCAACACCCCGTACAGATCGGATCGTTACTTTGGAATTTTTCAGTTTTGCCCTAAGTTTGAAAATATGCACATCGACGATTCGTGTATCACCGTCATAATCAAAGTTCCATATCTCATTGAGGATATCATCCCGAGATAACACGACACGTCGGTTTCGAATCATATAATCAAGTAAATCAAACTCTTTTTTTGTCAGTTCAATCATTTTATCGGATATGAAAGCTTCTCTGCGGGTCATATCCAGTCGGATGTCTTCATAGGAAAATACTGCATCGTTTTTTGACAGACTGCGCTTTAGATGAGCTGTAATGCGTGCCAAGAGCTCCCTGGGTGAAAATGGCTTAGTCAGATAATCATCCACACCGGCCTCAAAAGCTTCCAGTATGTCTTCTTCGTCATCTTTGGCGGTCAGCATAATCATGATAGAATGTTTATTGCTTTTTCTAAACAGCCGGACAAGTTCAATTCCAGAAATTCCCGGTAACATCCAATCGATAATCATACAGTCAAACGTCTGATTTAGCCCTTCAAATTTTCCTTCCTGACCGTTTTGACAGCTGACAACCTCATGTTTCGCTTGTTTCAAATCATAAGCAACCAGTTTACGTATGCTTTCTTCATCTTCGATAAGTAAGATTTTAGCCATAATTACTCCTTCATCTCATATTTCTCCAAAATCTTGGCCACCAATGGATGACGAACGACATCTGCGACAGTCATTTCTACAAATGCGATCTCATCTATCGATTTTAGCAGACTGACTGCCTGTATAAGACCGGACTGCTGATCTTTGCGTAAATCGATTTGGGTAATGTCTCCGGTAACGATGATTTTTGACTTAAAGCCCATACGGGTCAGAAACATTTTCATCTGCGAAGGCAGCGTATTTTGAGCCTCGTCTAATATCACGAAAGCATTGTCCAGTGTACGGCCACGCATATAAGCCAGAGGAGCGATTTCAATTTGCCCTTTCTCCAACATCTTGGAAGTCTGCTCCGCTCCCAGCATATCGTGCAGAGCGTCATACAAGGGCCTCAGATACGGATCGACCTTTTCTTTTAAATCACCGGGAAGAAAACCGAGATTTTCACCTGCCTCCACTGCCGGACGGGTCAGGATTATTTTTTTAAACTCCTGATTCTTCAGACAGGCAACGGCATATACGACTGCCAGATATGTTTTCCCGGTACCGGCCGGTCCGATGGCAAAGGTTATATCATTGCGGCTGATCGAATCGATGAAGATCTTCTGACCCCAGGTCTTCGGATAAATGAGTTTTCCTGAAAAATTTCTGGCTATCGGGGACGATGTCAGTGCCTCCAGACGTTTTTCCTGATTTAGCGAAACCAGTCTGAAAATATAGTAGAAATCGCGCTCACTGAGTTGCTGTCCGTTTCTGATAAGACCGATTGCGGATATTAAGGCACGCCTGCATTCATCAAGGTCCTTACTCTGTTGTGCGCGAATCACCAAGTGATTACCTCGGATCACGCAATCAGCATGATATTGTTTCTGTATGATTGACAGATGACGGTCGTTCACTCCCAAAAGATTGGCGATATCATCCATGGATAATTGTTCCAGTTCAATCGTTACTTCGGTACTCAAAAGCATCCACTCCGTTCTATTAACAGTATATCGTTATGAAGCAAATAAAAAAAGTACTTTTTCAAGTACTTATTTGCTTCTGCGAGCTTTTCTGGCGGCTTCGGATTTTAATTTGCGACGAACGCCCGGTTTTACATAAAACTCTCTTTTGCGAGCCTCAGCAAGGGTTCCGTTACGAGAGACTTGACGTTTAAAACGACGCAGGGCATCATCCAAAACTTCATTCTCTTTGAGTACGACTCTAGGCATAATCAACCTCCCCTCTGATGCAAGCAGTATTATTATACAAAACCATAAGATAAAATGCAAGCATTACTTAGTACGATTGCGTATGGGTCTGCCTGCTTAACAAAGCCACACCTGCCGAAGTGCCGATACGGTCGGCACCGGCATCAATCATGGCAACCAAGTCCTCATACGTACGGACACCGCCGGCCGCTTTGACCAATGCAGAGTTACCGACGACGGATTTCATCAGACGCACATCCTCTACCATAGCACCGGAAATAGAGAAACCTGTCGATGTTTTGACGAAGTCAGCCCCGGCATCCACAGCTGCTTTGCATGCCAGAACTTTTTCATCATCAGTCAGCAGACAAGTCTCAATGATTACCTTTACGATATGATGGCCGGCCGCTTGTTTTACTGCCCGAATGTCCGAAGTAACCAGCGACATATGCCTGTCTTTCAATGCACCGATGTTGATGACCATATCGATTTCTTCAGCACCGTTTTCAATTGCATTCTTTGTTTCAAACGCTTTGACATCACTGGTCGTCGCTCCTAACGGAAATCCGATGACAGTGCATACTTTGACATTGCTACCGGCAAGCTGTTGGGCACAAGTTGAGACCCAGGTAGGATTTACGCAGACCGAAGCAAAATCATATGATTTCGCCTCTGCACATAAAGTGATGATCTGTTCTTTTGTAGCATTTTGTTTTAATAATGTATGATCGATATATTTATTCATGTTTAACCCTCCTTGTTCAATATGACTGTGTCCAGTATTTCTTTCGCTGCCTGATGATCGCCCATCCAGTATTCCTTACCAAATTCACGGTACATATACGTTTCATCGCCTTTTCCCAAGATCAATACCGTATCCTGTTTGCACGCGATTTCCAGTGCCTGCCGGATGGCATCATACCGGTCTTCGATAATTATATAGTTGTTCTTAGTGATCCCTTTGGCAATTTCATTGCAGATATCCAGTACTTTCTCACTGCGGTTATCTTCTTCGGTTACAATGATCATATCACAATAATGGTCTGCCAATTCACCCAAAACTTTTCGTTTCTTGGAATCCCTTTGCCCGGCAGAGCCAAAAACGACGATGACTCTCTTTTTATGCGGTGTGATCGAACGGGCATAAGTAAATATTTTCTCGAATCCATCCGGTGTATGAGCATAATCGATGATGACATTGAAATTTTGGCCAAGACTGATCACTTCCATGCGACCGTCCACTTGCGGGACCGTCTTGCTCATCTCAATGATCCGTAATAAATCAAATCCGCTGCTTACCAATGCCGCGATGACGCCCAGCAGATTATACACATTAAACAATGCAACGAGATTGGTTTGAATTTTAACCGTTTTCTTTTCGCTGCGGATAAAAAGATCGAACACGGTCTTATCCGGATAAAGTTCGATATGATCAGCGAAGAAGTCGGCATTTCGATCCAGCCCGTAAGTGACCAAAGTTCCCTCATGGGTGGCTATGATTCGCTTACCATATGGGTCGTCCATATTCACAACGGCCAATCCGGTCTTTTTCAGTAAAGTAAACAGTTTTTTCTTCGCCTGAAAGTAGTTTTCCATGTTCCCGTGAAAATCGAGATGGTCGTGGGTCAGATTGGTAAAGATCGCCACATCGAAATCTACACTCATCACTCTGCCTTGTTCAAGGCCGTGTGATGAAACTTCCAGAGCGACAGCCTTCATGGAAGCATCCGCCATTCTGCGAAGTGTCTGATGCATCGGGATCACATCCGGAGTCGTAAGAAAAGGCGCTTCCTTGACATTGCCAAACTCTGTCGAAATTGTACCCATATATCCGCATGGCAGCGTATCACTGATAAAGTACTGCAACAGTTTTGCAGTCGTACTTTTACCGTTGGTACCGGTCACACCGAAAACTTTGAGCGCCTGACTAGGATTTCCGTAAAAACGGGATGCAATTACATTGAGTGTTTTCAATACATCATCTACCCGGATATAGGCAATATTTTTCGATACGGATGGCAAAGGATCACTGTGCACGATGGCTACAGCGCCGTTTTCGATGGCCTGGTCGACAAACTGATGACCATCGAATACCATGCCTTTGAGACAGAAAAATAATGAATTCTCATGTTTCTGACGAGAGTCGACTGAGAGCGAATCGATGAGAATATCCGGAGCATTGGTAAATAACTGACTTAATTTCATGGGTTCACCGCCTTTGAATCGAGGATACCGTAATTATTGCCGGCTTTATGATGGGTAATCAGTACATTGTGCAATTGATTATTCAGTGGTATGGTACTTTCTGTTCTGACTGTAACATACTCACTGGTGTGTCCGATTGCATAACCGTGCTGATAGCTTTCGAAAAGCACTTGAACTGTTTTATTGACAAACTGCATATCATATCGGGCTTTGAGCTGCACTGACTTGTCAATCAGCAGTTTTGCCCTGGCTTTTTTCGTCTGAGCATCGATTTGATCATTCATTTGGGCTGCCGGCGTATTCAACCGCATCGAATAAGGAAAAACATGGAGGAAACTAAACCGGCATTGTTCAATAAATGCAGTTGTCAGTTTGAATTCTTCATCTGTTTCACCCGGGAATCCGACGATGATATCACTGCTAATGGATATATCCGGTAACTGCCGGCGTATTTCCCGGATACGACTAAGATAATCTGCCGTGGTATACGGTCGATTCATTCGTTGTAAAACGGTATCACAGCCTGATTGAAGCGGAATATGCAGATGCCGGGCAATCCGGTCTGATGACTTCATCAGCGCTAAAATCTCATCGGTTATCTCAGTAATCTCTATCGAAGATAACCGAATCCGGATCAGGCCTTCGACCTGCTGATCCAATCGGTGCATAAGATGACCCAAATCAGTTGAGGTTCCTTTTCCGTATCGGCCGATATGGATCCCGGAAAGAACGATTTCTTTGTGCCCGCCGGCAACCAGGCTTTTAGCCATGTCGATCAGTTCATCACTTTGCGCCCACCGTTCATTTCCGCGGGCATACGGGATGATGCAATAAGAACAAAACTGATCACAGCCATCCTGAATTTTAAGAAATGCTCTGGTCTGATGCATGTAGCTTTTCAATGGCAAAGACTCAAACTGCATGTTTCTTTGATCGCTGATTGAAGGTACACCACTGCCCTGTTCAATATATTGAGCAAGTTTGTCTTTCCCTTTTGCACCGATCAGTAAATCGATCCGCTCGATTTCATGTAAATCCTGCTGGTTCGTCTGGACATAACAACCAATCACACAAATCATTGCTTGTTCATTCTGCCTGATTGCCTGATGAATTTTCTGTCGGCTCTTGGATGCAGCCGTATTGGTAACGGAACACGTATTGATAATGTAGATATCCGCGGATTCTTTGAAATCAACCTCTTTATACCCTAAAGCCTGAAGACTTTCCGTATAACTTTCTGATTCAAAGGCATTAACTTTACAACCCAATGTTGCGATTGCGAAGGACTTCATTGTATCACCTTTGTGTATTATACATTAATCCCGGACATTTGTAAAAATCAAAGGAAACTTCACTTTCGCATATTTTTTTGCACACTTTACCGAAAGCAGATCCTGCTGTAAGCACAGATCCATAAAGCCGGATGCATCCTTATGGATCAGATACTCGCCTAATTGTTTAACCGCTAACTCATCCGGATGTGTCTTTTCATATAGCGGATACTCAATGCAAGTTATTAAATCACACAAGAGAAAAATTTTCTCAGATTTATCATACAGTACGAATCGATTATGATCTTCAATGATGAATTCAACATCAACAAAACCGGATCGGTAAGGCTTGATTCCGTAAATCATCGGATCGACACACTCCTTGGAAAACTGCTTATAAAGTTTGTAAAACTGAGGCAACTCGAAAACGACCATTTCTTTATGATAGAGTGAGTTTAGCAGCTCATTGAAAAACGGAATCATGATCATGACGCCGGACTCAGATTCAAACTTCGGCAATGATTCTTTCAGCGAAAACAGTTCCAGATTGATCAGGTGATTGCGCTGCTGATAATCGATAGTCGGCCAAATCTCGATCAGCCGGTTTCGCGCTTCATCATAGGCAGTCTCAAGTCGTCCTTTGTTACTCAAAGCTTTGGCCAAAACCTGCATCTTCAAATAATCAGCTGCGTTATTACAGACGAAAAGCAAACCTTCTTTGGTCAGCGTTTCTTTCAGACGACGGATGTTTTTCTTAATCATATCTGATTTAAGCCATTGCTGACGGTGATATTTTCGTAAGAAACGGTCCAAAGTGATAGTTTTACTCATCATTTTCTCCTAAATTCGTTAGTGTGATGCAGGCAGCGATGGCCGCAGTCTCAGACCGCAGGATGCGTTTCCCAAGACTGACACATTCAAATCCCATTTGATTCAAAATGTCGATTTCACTGCTTTCAAACCCGCCTTCCGGTCCGATGATCACAGTCACGTTACACAACGGTTCGGAAAGATCACCCAGTTGGTGAACGTTTTCTTTTTCATAGGCAACGACATTTATATCGGACTTGAATCGTTGCAGTTGTTTGATAGAAACCGGCTCAAAGATTTCCGGAATATGATGCCGGTATGACTGTTCGGCAGCTTCAGTTATGATTTTATGAAAACGTTGCATTTTCCGCTGATTCTGACCCGGTCGGCCCTTAACGACACAACGGCTGCTGATAAAAGGAATGATACGAGAAACTCCGCACTCCGTAACCTTCTCAAGCAACCACTCAAACCGGTCATTTTTAATCAGTGCAATAGCTAAAGTGATTTTGACAGCTGGTTCACGCTCTTCAACGATCATTTCTGTAACACTTGCATAAACGATTTTATCTTTGATCGAAACGCTCGCATAAAAAGGCACACCCGTTATATCGACTAAGCGGATCGTCTTCCCTTGCTTCATGCGAAGTACCGTAGCAATGTGATGTGATTGTTCCTGAGTCAGTTCGAATTGCATCCCTTCCGACAGTTTCTGATTGACAAAATACTGTTGCATACTAAATCATTGTGCCCTCTTCACTTAGCTGGCGGAGTTTTTTAACCTCAAACGGCTTAAGGATCCGATATTCTCCTTGACCCAATCCTTCCACAGTTAAAAATCCGATGGAAACACGATGCAGTTTGCGGACCTGATATCCCAAGGATTCCATCATTCGTTTGATCTGGCGGTTTCTACCCTCCACGATCGTAAGCTCAAAATCGGTCATTTCTTTCTCAAAGTCCTTGTTGGTTACCCAGACTTTTGCCGGAATCGTTACAGTACCGTCGTCGAGTTTCACACCGGACTCAAGTGCTTTGATGTCTTTTGTGGACAGGATGCCCTTGATTCTGACTTCATATTTTTTGGGGATATGGAACCGGGGATGAATCAGACTGTTGGCAAAATCACCGTCATTTGTTAAAATCAGACATCCGGTCGTATCATAATCCAGACGACCGACCGGGAATATACGATACGGAGTTTCGATCAATGAAACCACAGTCTGACGGTCTTTTTCATCATTGAGAGAACAAATCACTTTGCGCGGTTTATTGATAACAAAATACACTTTGTTTTCACGGATGATCGGTTTCCCGTCAACGGTAATCACAGCTCCTTTGCGTACTTTAAAACCTTGCTCGGTGATTACGACACCATCGACGCTTACCCGTCCCTGACTGATATATTCTTCTGCTTTACGACGGGAAGTAACTCCGGCCTGAGCAATCACTTTCTGTAATCGGTCCATTAGTATCCTTCTTTCTAATCAAACAATTCCTGCGAACTGCTGCTTGTGATCTGCTCCAGTTTCGGCAATTCATCCAAAGACATCAGTTGAAATACATCCATAAAATCCTGAGTGACTTCATACAGGATCGGTCTGCCCGGTGCTTCCGAACGTCCTTTTTCACGAATCAGATCCATCGCCTGAAGTTTTCTCAGCATGACATCACATCCGACACCCCGGATTTCTTCGATCTCAACCCGTGTGATCGGTTGTTTATAAGCGATGATGGCCAAGGTCTCAAGCGCAGACTGCGATAACTGACGTGTCTTTTGAATCGACAGCATTTGCTGGGCATACGGATGAATAAACGGTGCAGACAACAGCTTGACATTTCCGCCGTAATTCACACATTGGATACCGCGATTAAACCCTTTATAAAACACCGAAAGCTCATCTACTGCCTTGATTACCGAAGCCTCATCGCACTGTAAAGTTGCTGCCAGCTGTTCGATCGACAGTCCCTCTTCTCCGACGATAAACAGCAAACCTTCAATAATTACCGTTAAATCCATCATCCGTTGCACTCCTTATCAGATAAATCTGCTCACCTTCGACGGTAAACAGCAGTTCACCCATTCGTATCATATCCAAAACTGCCAAAAATGTAATCAACACCAAATGTATATCCGGGCAATCCGCAAAACACTCTTCCAACGCAAAGGAAGATGGAAAGCGCGTGATCATTCTTCGCAACATGTCAATCCGCTGATCAACCGATAACTCCCTTGCAGCAATCTTTGTTTCAAAGGGCTGCTGCAAAGACACACGCACCATGACCTTCTTCATTGCACGCATTAAATCATATACGCTGCTTTCAACCAGTTGATCCGGCATCGCATCTTCCATCTCATTGCGGCTGAGCGATTTTCCATACACCTGTTGTCTGAGCTGATAGCGGGTTTGAAGTTCGCTGGTGATATCTTTAAACTGCTGATATTCGAGCAGGCGTCTGACTAATGATTCTTTCGGATCTTCCTCAATCTGAACATCCAGAACCGATTTATCTCTGGGCAAGAGCTTCTTACTTTTATATTCGATAAGTCCGGCGAGTTCGCTCAGATACTCACTGGCAATTTCCAGATTGAGCTGCTGCATCGAAAATATATAATTCTGATACTGACCGGTCAATTCGGCAATATCCAAATTAAACAAATCAAGTTTCTTTTCCTTGATCAGATAAAGCATCAAATCCAATGGTCCGTGAAACTGATCAATCGTTACTTCAAACATTTTATCACCTTGAATATTATAACATGCAAACAAGTACCTTAGAAAAAAAGATATTGCGGACAATATCTTTGTTTCTCACAAAATCTTTGCGATAAGCGCGACCGGTTTTACGGCTTTATCTTCGATCACGAAACTTGATGCGAGTTCAAGCATGAATTCTTCACTTAACGGCTGATCATGATGAATATCAGCAAGTATGTCGTTCAATGCGATCGGATCACCGATTTTCTTATATACGATCAGACCGACAGCAGGATTGATGGTATCTTCTTTGGTAGCACGTCCTGCACCCAGTTTCATGGCGCTGATACCCAGCTGCGCTGCCTGAATCGCCGTTATATTGCCATTTCGGTTACTTTTCAGTGGAGTCACAAATCTGGCCTGTGCCAATAAGCCCGGATCGTCGATGCAACGGACGTCTCCGCCCTGAGCAGCGACGAACTCTTTAAATTTCGCAAAAGCAGCGCCGCTTATAACCGCATTTTCAGCCATCAGACGGGCTTGATGTGGATCGCCACTGACCTTGGCTTGAAGCAGCATGATTGTTGCTGCCTGATAACAAAGTTCGGTAAAATCTGCCGGACCATGTCCTTTCAATGTTTCAATTGCTTCTTTAACTTCCAGTGCATTACCGATGGCCAATCCCAAAGGCTGATTCATATCCGTAATCATGGCACGGGTATCCCTACCCGACAGTTTGCCTATCGCAATCATGGCTTCAGCCAGTTCTTGCGCCTTTTGCGGTGTATGCATAAATGCACCGTCACCATATTTAACATCCAACAAGATCGTATTGGCGCCGGCAGCCAGCTTCTTAGACATGATCGAAGAAGCAATCAGCGGAATCGACGGTACGGTTGCCGTCACATCACGCAATGCATACAGTTTTTTATCTGCAGGAACCAAAGATCCGGTCTGACCGACGATCGAAAGTGATATCCGATTGACTTGTTCGATAAACTCATTTTGCGTCAGCGATACGGAGAAGCCGGGAATCGACTCAAGTTTATCAATGGTTCCGCCGGTATGACCTAAACCCCGGCCCGACATCTTGGCCACTTTTACACCGCACGAAGCAACGATTGGGCCCAATACCAGCGATGTCTTGTCACCAACCCCGCCGGTGGAATGCTTATCGGCTTTAATACCCTGGATCGATGATAAATCAAACACGTCTCCGCTGTGCATCATAGCCATGGTCAGATGCGTGGTTTCCACATCCGTCATGCCGTTTAAAACGATGGCCATCAGCATCGCACTGCTTTGATAATCAGGGATTTCACCGCTGGTCAAACCATTGATCCAATATTGAATTTCCTCTTGTTTCAACTCATTGCCATCGCGTTTGTTTGCGATGATTTCAATCATTCTCATATCTTCACTCTTTCTCAAGTTCCGACTGTATACGGAAACGCACATCATCAGCCAGCTGCTGAATGGTCAGCGGCTGATATTCTTCATAATGAATCGGCTGTAAATAGCGGACTCTGATCGTGACTTTTTTTGCTTTGGGATCATCCAGTGCTTTGTACGAATCTATCAGCGCAACCGGTACGATCGGTACCTGAGCATTGATTGCGGCTTTTAGAGCACCGGCCTTAAACTCTCCCATCGTATTACCGTAAGAACGTGTCCCTTCCGGGAAAATGACCATATTATGACCGCGTTTTAATCTATCTGTCAGTTTCTGTACCATGGCAACGGAATCTTTTACGGAGTTGCGATCGAACATGATCACATCCATGTTGCTGTACCAGACATTCATAAACGGTATCTTCTTGCTTTCGATTTTACTGACTGCACTGATGGGAACCGGAGAAGCTGCCAAAAGGACAAATCCATCGACCGATCCCTGGTGGTTGACGACAAAAAGCATCCCGTCCTTTAAGGGGATATTATTCGCTCCCTCAACGGCAAGCTTACTGTTTGTCATTCGGATGATCATAGCCGACCAGGCCTTTGCCAGTTCGAATCGGACGGTAAACGGCTGCTTTCGGCTTTGAAGAGCGGAAATATACACTGCGGGTAAGTATAAGCCCATTTTCATCCATAACCAGAACTTCTTCATAAATTCACCTTCTTCATATAGGTCTTGACCGTAAAGCCCTCATATTCTTCAGACTCAGTCAATTCAAACTTCGCACGATCCCACTTAGGAAAATAAGTGTCCCCTTCGATATCCGTATCGATATGACTGATGATCAGTTTATCGGCGTAAGGCAGCGCTGCTCGATAAATCTGTGCTCCCCCGGCAATAAATATTTCATCATCGATTTGATGATTATGTCTGAGAAAATCTTCAAAGTCCGAGATAACGTCAACCCCTTGTACATGCCAGCGCGGATCACGGGTAACCACCAGATTCTTACGGTTGGGTAACGGTTTGCCAATCGATTCAAAAGTTTTTCTGCCCATGACCACCGTATGATGCAGCGTTTTGTGTTTAAACTGCTTCAGGTCTTCCGGCAGGTTCCATGGCATCCAGCCATCTTTGCCGATGACATAATTGTTACCGATGGCAACGATGATCGTAATCATCAGACACTGACCTTTCCGGCGATATGCGGGTGCGGATCATAGCCGGTCAGCTCAAAATCCACCCAGCTGTAATCAAAAATCGAGTCATGGTGATTAAGAATGCTTAACTTCGGCAGAGGTCTTGGTTCTCTTTGCAACTGCAGTTTTACCAGATCGATATGGTCATTGTAAATATGAACGTCCCCAAATGTATGCACGAACTCATAGGGCTGATAGCCGCAGACATCAGCTACCATCATCAGCAGCAATGAATATGATGCAATATTAAACGGGACACCGAGAAATACGTCTGCAGACCGCTGATAGAGCTGCAAGGACAGTTTTTTACCGTCACCGCTGACATAAAACTGCATAAACGCATGACACGGCGGCAAAGCCATGGCTTCAATCTGAGCAGGATTCCAGGCACTGACGATATGACGTCGTGAAAAAGGATTGTTCTTTAGATTTTCAATCAGATCGACGATCTGATCGACTCCGAAAAAGTCACGCCATTGCTTACCGTACACCGGACCGAGATTGCCGTGTTGATTCGCAAAATCCTCATCCGCCCTGATCTTATCGATGAATTCGCTTAAGGTCTCCCCTTGAAAATTCGGATGTTTGACATATTCGGCATAGGGCCATTCATTCCAGATACGGACTCCTTTGAGTACCAGCGGTCGAATGTTGGTGTTTCCGGTCAAAAACCAAAACAGCTCTTCGGCAACGGATTTGAAATGGGTTTTCTTCGTTGTAAGCAAGGGAAATCCTTCTTCCAGATTAAATCGCATCTGATACCCGAAGGTTCCGATGGTTCCGGTCGATGTCCGATCGCTTCGGGGTGTTCCGTGTTCAAGTATGTGTCTGCATAATTCTAAGTATTGTTTCATATCATCACCTGTGATTTCATTATACACAAAATGAGCGTTAAAAAAAACGGTCATGAACCGTTTTTAAGCAAATCAGGATTTCGGATGCAGAAAGGAAACTTTCTCGGCAATCACTTCAAAACTGTGAATCTGCTTCTGTTCTTTGTTTTCGTAGGAGTTTGCCTGGATCCTGCCTTTGATCCCAACCAGACTGCCGATTTCACAGACGCTGATCGTCGTTTCCGCTACCCCTCGCCAAAGTGTGATATTGAATACATCTCTTTCAAACTCCCCATGACTGTTACGGAAATTGCGATCCACTTCCAATTGCAGCGTAGCTACTTTGGTACCGGAAGGAGTTTCCCTGATTTCCGGCAACTGAACGACACGACCTACTAAAACGATTTGATTCAACATATGAATCCTCCTTTGTTGCAAAAAGGATTATCGCAGAATCAAGATAAACTTTCAAATCGCCTATAATGCAATTTTTTGCCAAAAAAGGGCATTATCTAGCTTGTATCTTACAATAAATGCAGTTTAGACACTTTTTTTGCTTTTTATCGACACCGTGCATTTGTTACCTAAATCAAGCAAGCCGCGAACATTCTCAACTTCATCTAAGGTGATTTCCTCGACCCAAGTCAGGCTTTCAAAATAGTCGGCCCCTGCAAACCGTGACCGGATAAATGATATGGCCATATCTTCAAGGTCATTGAGGCTTCGCAATGCCTGACCCAGAAAACGGCGTTTTAGCTGCTCGAGCGTTTCTGTCTGAATGCTCATATCTTTGAGCTGTCTGTCCAAAAATGTCTCAAATGATTTGACATCGTCGGTTTCATTGTAAAACATCAGCAATCCGTAACCGTCCCCAAGATCGATTTCATAACCGAAAAAATCAGAAATGATGCCTGCATCCATCCATTGCTGATAGCTAGGATTCAAAGAACTGAATGTTGACTCAAGTAACAGACGCAAAGACCATTCTGCGATTTTCCGTTCTCGCTCAACCATATAAGTATGGTTGATTTTATATGTGACCGTTGACTTCAAAGACTGAACGTCCAGTGAAAACTCATAATGCTTTCTGTGAACAAACGGAGGTTCCGTAATGTTTAGCGACTTTACTTTCCTGATCGGTTCAAATACTTTTGACGCGTGATTCCTTTCGGCAATACTGATCATCCGCTGAGGATCATCTCCTGTAGCAATCACAAGCAGCATCCGCTGCGGGTGATAATTGAGTTGATAACACATCGTCAGATGCTCTTTGGTTATGGCTTGTACGGTTTGTTCGCTGCCGCCGATATCATATTGAAACGGATGATCGACAAACAATGACCGGTAAGTTTCATGCACCAGCCGTGCATCCGGCATCTGATCATACATACGCAATTCCTGAATGATGATCCCCTTTTCTTTTTCGACAGAAGCATCACTGATCCGCAAGTCACTGACAAAATCAAGCAGCATATTCAGCGGCTGTTCAATATCTTCGGATGTAGAGAAATAATACACGGTTTCTTCATATGAAGTAAATGCATTCACTGAGGCACCGATTTCGGTAAATGCGGTGAGGATGTCCCCCTCTTCGCTTTCAAACAGCTTATGCTCTAAAAAGTGAGCACTGCCCGGCAATATCTCATAGATATTTCTCGATTCATCGATCAGTTGGGTATGCATACCACCGAAAGGTGTCGCTATTAGTGCACTTGAGCCAATATAACCCGGTTTGTGAATGACGGCTACATGAAGACCGCTGCTGATTACTTGCTCATAGATCGTCTCTTTAAACCGTTGATTCGATATCTTCTTCATGATTTCCGTCTCCTTTCAACAAAAACCGCAATGTCTTTGACATCTTATTAAACACATCACTGATATCCTGTGTTCTTACAGTCATGATGTCATCAATGATTTCATCTTTACTCTTATAGCGGCCGATCAGCAGCATCTGATAGTAATAATTGATCAGCATTGAGGGATCATCTTCGATCTGTCGGATCGAATTGATCATCATTTTTTTGCTGGCATCAATCAGCGTGTCGCTAATTGATCCGTGTCTGACCGCATCGAGCTGAATATCGATAAGATCTTCAACATCCTGTGCCTTGAGTGCATCAATACCGGCATAAACAAAGGCAACCCCGTCAAAGGTGATGGCCTGAGCACCGATGGAGTAACACAGACTGCGCTTTTCCCTGATTTCCGTGAAGCACAGCGATGCCGGGATTTGACCGAATGCCGTCAAAGCGACTCTATACGGCCAATAGTCTTTATCAATTGGTAAAATTTGCGGATTGTAAATGATCACCAGATTAGACTGTCGCATATTTTTCGGCCAAACGATTGATTCAAGGGTATTCTTCTCTAAACGGTACATGGCAGCTACATTTCTTTTGGCTTTAAAAAGAAAACTGTCCCTGATCTTGTCAGAGATCTCAGTTTCTTCGATATCACCGATAACGAAAACATCCAGTCGTGCATGTGCATGCAGATCACGGAGGAAATCTTTACATTCATCAATGCTTATATCATTGAGCATATCGAGCGATCCCATGATATTAACCGACAAAGGATAGCCCTTCCCTGCGGTTTCAAATGCTTTTTTGACAGCAAACTGCATGGGATTATCCATTGAACGGATCAGCATGCTCTCGACATTTTTCTTAGCTTCTTTCAGCGTCTCATCACTGATCAGCGGATATCGGATCATGTCAGTGAACCACTCAAAGAAACCGTCAAGCAATACAGACTGACCGACATAGCGGCCGTCGATGACTTTGGTTCTGAATTCCGTACATAAAGCTTCTCCGTAGCCGGTATTTCTGACATCGATATAACTGCCATAAAAAAGATCAGAAAGTCGGGTCATTTCGACTTTTGTTTCAGCCTTTTCATTACGATCAGACGCCATTTGAGCAACCAGGGCAGCTATGGTCGCATTACGCTGCGATATCTTCGAAAGAAATCGAAATGAAAAGGAAATATCTTTGAATTTCCCGGTTCGAATGATATTCAGTGAAAGATTTTCATTAAGGACTATGGTTTTCATATGACCTCCTTGGTGGGTAACAACACTATACAAAGCATCAAAAAGGTCCTATAATTAAATGAAAGCAGAGGTAGAAACATGAACGATATACGAAATGAATCTTCCTGTTTGGTCATCATTGATATGGTCAACGGGTTTATGGTTGAAGGACCGATGGCGGATGCGAGCATCAAAGACATTATCGGTAATATCATTGAATTAATCAAGTGTTTTAAACAAGCCAATGAACCGATCATTGCTTTTTTAGACCGTCATCCTCAAGATGCCAAGGAATTTTTGGCTTATCCTTCTCATTGTGTCAGCGGTACATCAGAGAGTGAATGGGTCGATGAACTTAAGCCATATGCGCAGGATGTGTGCTTTATTGAGAAAAACAGTGTCAACGGATTTTTGGCACCTGCCTTTCAGAAGTGGTTTTCAGACTCCGGTTATTTTAAAGAATATGTCATCACCGGCTGTGTGACCGATATATGTGTCCTGCAGTTTGCTTCCACGCTTCAGGCCTATATCCATCAGCACAATCTTGACTCCATAATTACAGTCGTTGCCAATGCCGTTGCAACCTTTGAAGCCCCAGGCCATCCCAAAGAACTATATCACGATTTTGCTTTGACTTTGATGAAACAATATGGGATCCGTGTGGTCGAGGAGTATGTATGTTAAAAATCAATGAACTGTCGATGCTTACTGATTTTTATGAATTTTCGATGGCTTACGCCTATTTTAAGGAAAACCGTCATGAGCAGATAGCCTATTTTGATATGTTTGTACGAAGACTGCCGGATCAGGGCGGATATCTGATCTTCAACGGACTTCACCGATTGGTTGAAATCATTCAGCACTTCTCATTCAATGATGAGCAAATCGATTATCTTCGCAGTAAAAAAACCTTTGACGAAGCCTTTCTGGATTATCTGAGGAATCTGAAACTAAATATCGATATCTGGTCGGTTCCGGATGGAACCGTCGTATTCAATAACCAACCGCTGATCACTGTTCGTGGCAACGTGATTGAAGCCCAGCTGATTGAAACGATCTTACTGTTATGTGTTAACTACCCGACACTGGTGACCACAAAGGCCAGCCGGATTGTCAATGCTGCCAAAGGTCGCGCCGTCATCGAGTTTGGGGCAAGAAGAGCCCAGGGCTTTGATGCAGCCATCGAAGGGGCCCGCTGTGCAGTCATAGCCGGTGCCACAGCAACCTCCAACACCCTGGCCGGTTATCAGCACCAACTCAATATCTCCGGAACGATTGCCCACAGCTATATTCAGATGCACGATAGTGAGTATGATGCTTTTCTGAGTTATGCGAAAATCAATCCGGATAACTGCATCCTTCTGGTGGATACCTACGATACGTTAAAATCAGGAGTTGTGAACGCCATTAAAGTCGCCAACGATTATCTGATACCTAACGGGTACCGGCTCAAAGCCATCCGACTGGACTCTGGAGATTTATCATACCTTTCAAAAAAAGCGCGTAAAATGCTGGATGAAGCCGGTCTGACAGATTGCAAGATCATTGCATCCAACTCACTGGATGAAAACCTGATCGACGACCTGCTTATCCAGGAAGCTCAGATCGATATCTTCGGCGTCGGCGAGAATCTGATCACTTCGCGATCGACACCGGTTCTTGGCGGTGTATACAAACTTGTGGCTCAGGAGATCGAAGACGAAATCATACCGAAAATCAAAATCAGTGACAATCTGGAAAAGATCACAAATCCGGGTTTTAAGAAAGTCATCCGTTTCATCGATAAAGCTACGCAGAAAGCGCTGGGTGACTGCATCATGCTGGCAGATGAGGTCGTTGATACCGATGAATACACCCTGTTTGACCCTATTGCTCCCTGGAAACGAAAAACGATCAAAGACTATGATTATGTCGTATTACAGGTCCCGATTTTTGTCAATGGCCAACTGGTTTACAAAGTTCCGTCCGTTGCTGAAACAAGAGATTACTGTAAAAAACAGATGGATTCGATGTGGGATGAAGTCAAACGCCTGACCTTCCCTCACAATTATTACGTCGACTTATCTCAGAAATTATGGGATTTAAAAAATCAGATGATTCAAAGCAATCGTAAATGAAAACCAACTCACGTTGGTTCAGACTGTAGACAAATACGGGGTTAAAAATTCATATGAATTTCTAACTCCGTTTTTCTTTGGGAAAACAAGCGGCAGAGGTGATGAAACAGAGATGAGATCGAAGAGTTTGA
>JAVBWK010000021.1:0-141970 GCA_036677505.1 Erysipelotrichaceae bacterium | reverse complement strand
AAATGCCGTGTCATTAAGCGTAACGGACGCGTAATGATTATTTGTGAAAACCCTAAACACAAACAACGTCAAGGAAACTAGGAGGAAACACACACATGGCACGTATTGCAGGAGTTGATATTCCGCGCGATAAGCGCGTAGTCGTATCATTAACCTATATCTTCGGTATCGGTCGTCCGTTGGCAGAGAAAGTTTTAGCTGCTACCGGGATCAGCGAAGATATCCGGGTCAAGAATTTAACCGAAGAACAAGTAAACAGTATCCGTAAGGAAATTGAACAGTACAAACTCGAAGGTGATTTACGCCGTGAAATTTCATTGAACATCAAACGTTTGATGGAAATCGGCAGTTACCGCGGTATGCGGCATCGTAAAGGATTGCCGGTTCGCGGTCAGCGCACAAAAACAAATGCTCGTACACGCAAAGGTCCGCGCCGTACAGTAGCTAATAAGAAGAAATAGGCGATAGGAGGAAATAAAATGGCAAAAGCTCAAACTAAGGCCAGCGCATCGCGTAAGCGTCGCGTTCGCAAGAATATAGCTCGTGGAGTTGCGCATATTCACTCCACATTTAACAACACTATCGTTACTATTACGGACGAAAAAGGTAACGTATTGGCATGGTCATCCGCTGGAGCATTGGGTTATAAGGGTTCTCGTAAATCCACACCGTTTGCGGCTCAGCTGGCTTCCGAAGCTGCCGCAAAAGCAGCGATGGATCATGGCATGAAAGTTGTTGAAGTCAATGTTAAAGGTCCGGGACCTGGACGTGAAGCTGCAGTACGCGCATTGCAAACCGCAGGATTGGAAATCAATGTCATCAACGACGTAACCCCGATCCCGCATAACGGTTGCCGTCCGCCGAAACGGCCACGTGGTTAATCAACCCGAAACAAGGAGGAACTGGTAAATGCAAAAATTCGAACGTGCGAAAATTGACGTGAGAGAATACTTAGAATCTGATCACTACGGTAAATTTGTCGTTGAACCCTTCGAAAGAGGTTTTGGGACAACGATTGGAAATGCACTTAGACGTGTTTTACTCTCCTCTTTACCCGGAGCCGCGGTCTATTCCATCAAGATCGACAAAGTTTATCATGAATTTACGTCGATTCCCGGTGTGGAAGAAGATGTTACTACAATTATTTTAAATATTAAAGATTTGGTTATGACCATTGCGGATGACGAAGTATACACCTTGCGGATTGCTGAAAAAGGTCCGAAAGTCGTCACTGCCAATGACATAATTTGTCCGACCAACGTAGAGATCCTGAACAAGAATCATGTGATCGCTACATTGGAAGAAGGCGGCGTTCTGGAAATGGAAATGAAAGCTCGTGTAGGTCGCGGATATGTCAGCGCAGATACGAACAAAGGTCTCTATCAAGGTTCATCGCAAGGCATCGGTACCATTTATACCGATTCGATTTATACCCCGATTGAAAAAGTCTCGTATGCCGTCGAACCGACCCGCGTCGGTCAAGATACAAAGTATGACCGTCTGATCATGGAAGTATGGACCAATGGTTCCATTACTCCGCAAATGTCACTGGCTTTGGCTGCGAAAATCCTGGATGATCATTTACAATTGTTCATGAACATTCAAGATACTGTATCACAGTTGGATTCCGTGATGAAAGATGCCAATGGCGAAGTCGTTAATAAGGGCTTGATCATGATGATCGAAGATCTCGATTTATCAGTCCGCTCGTACAACTGCTTAAAACGCGCCGGTATCCAAACGGTTGAAGAATTGACGACTCGCACGGAAGATGAAATGATGCGTGTACGCAATCTGGGTAAAAAGTCGCTTAAGGAAGTTAAAGACAAATTGTATGAATTGGGTCTTGGCTTCAAATCTTTTGAGTAACAGTAAAGGAGGAAGAACCTTATGTGGAATCGTAAATTAGGACGTACGGCTGATCACCGTAAAGCGTTACTACGTAACATGGCTACCAGCGTTATCGTACACGGAAAGATCGAAACTACCGAAAAG
The DNA here is from genome assembly GCA_036677505.1 of Erysipelotrichaceae bacterium. Lineage (GTDB taxonomy): Bacteria > Bacillota_I > Bacilli_A > Erysipelotrichales > Erysipelotrichaceae > UBA2227. Next base: position 139,975 of record JAVBWK010000021.1, on the reverse strand, counting down.
AAAGCGATGGAACTTCGTTCAGTCGTTGATGAGTTAATCACACTTGCCAAGCGTGGGGATTTGCATGCTCGCCGCCAAGCCGCAAGACTTATGTTTAATGTCGTTGCTGATGAAAAAACCGGTCAGTTAGCCCTTCAGAAATTATTTGATGAGCTTGGGCCGAAATATCAAAGTCGTCAAGGCGGTTATACCCGCGTGTTGAAAACAACTCAACGCCGTGGGGATGCTGCTCCGATGGCGATCATTGAGTTAGTGTAAAGCGGAGAAATCCGCTTTTTTCCTATGAAAGAACTATTACAAGAGATAAAGCAAGAGGCATTGGCAGAACATATGCCTATCATGAGCGATGAATCGATTGCTTTTATAGTGTCATCCTTGCTTACCTACCGATGTAAATCACTGTTGGAAATCGGCACGGCTGTCGGAATTTCATCACTTGCCATTGCCCATGAAATCACTGATATCAAAATAACGACGCTTGAGCGTGATGAGCAGAGATACAACAAAGCCAAAGAGAATATATGCAGACTAAATGCTGAAGACAGGATTTTTGCGATATGTACCGATGCCTTGACCTATACGTGTACAGAGATGGTCGATGCGTTGATCATCGATGCCGCGAAAGCACAGAATAAAGCTTTTTTCGATCGGTTTTTCCCTTTTGTCAAACCAAGGGGCATCGTTATCGTGGACAACCTTGATTTTCACGGACACAGCGAAAATATTGACAATCTTGGTCACAGACGTAATTTGCGTCAGATGGTCAGTAAAATCAAAAGTTTTGAATCATATATCTCATCTCGCGATGATTTATCCGTTGAGCGGGTTTTGATCGGCGATGGCATGATGTTGATCCGGCGCATCGGTCATTCTTTTAATTTTAATGAGTAGTATGCTATACTTAATATAGAAAAGAAAAGGAGAATAATATCATGGAACTCCCGTTAACCTTCAACTTAGTGTTATTGGAATCGGTTGTCTTGTATTTCTTCTTCTTAGCTCCGATATTAGCATGCATCTACATGTACGACAAAATGAATCCGCAACTTCTGGTGAAACTGAATGTTGACATTGCCAAGGTCATGCATATCTCGATTTTCATTTATTCTGTTTTATATTTGATTGCTTGGGTCCTATAATTACCAACGAAAGGGTGGAGTTTGCATGAAAAAACTAGTGGGAATCGTTATTGCAGCCGCAGCCGCTGCTGTTGTAGCACTTTTACTGAAAAAACAAGAAAAAGCCTCTGAGAAACCGCAGTTCATTGAAATCGATGAGGAAGCCTCAAAACCTGTTCATACATCAAAAGGTACTGCCCATGTGGAAGAAGTGGTCAGCGATGTCATATCAAAAGTCGAAGAAGCTGTAGAGAAAGTCACTGAAAAAGTAAGTGAGATCGTTGAGCATGTCGAAAAGGTGATCGAGGAAGCTGCTGACAAGCAACGTCCGGCAGATATTGCTGAAGAAGCCGTCGAAGATCTTTCTGAGAAATTCGAGGAGAAGATCGATGAAGTATCTGATACAGTTGAAGAACTCGTCGGTGAACCGTTGGAAGAAACGGTTGAATCCGTTGAGGAATCGATTGAGGATACCGTGGAAGAATCACAAGAAGTTATCGATGATACTGTCGAAGAAATTGGTGAAGATGTCAGTGAAGCTACCGTAGATGTCATTGAGGAAATCACGGAAACAGTGGATGACATTGAAGAAGAACTTGAGGAACCTCAAGATGATGATGAGATCGCTGAATTAGAAGATTTGGATAGGATTGATGAAGAATCTGAGCAGGATGAGGATAAACTTATAGAAGAGATTGAAGAAACACCTGAACCTGAAGTTCCATTGCGTCTGGATCAGAAGTTAGCCAACGATTTGAGAGATAAGTTCGGAAAAGCGAATATCAAGATATTCCATTCCTGTGTATTCACCGATCAGAATCCTCTGTTTGTCGCTGTCAAGGAAGCCAAGCGCAGGGAATATACCCTTGAAGAAGTTACCCCTGATTTCAAAGTGAAATTGGCTAAAGTACTGTCAAATGATTTTGACGTTCTGTATGCCAGCATCCTTGAAATGGCTGTGATCCTAGAGAGCAACGGCGGAGAGTATTTAGGGTTTGAAATTGAATAAACGCATACATTGTCTTTTATATCATTAGTATGTATAATGATGTAGTTATGAGGTATTTACGTGGAACATTTAGAAATTAAGAATTTACGCTTTACCTACGATCAACAAACCGACGTTGTAAAAAACGTCAGTTTTCGTGTGGAAAAAGGAAGCTATACAAGTATCATCGGCCATAACGGCAGTGGGAAATCGACAATTGCCAAGCTGATCATCGGACTGCTGGAAAAGAGTGAGGGTGAAATCATTATCGATGGGATCCCACTCAGTGAACAGACTGTCAATCAGGTGCGCGGTAAAGTCGGCATCGTTTTTCAGAACCCTGACAATCAGTTCATCGGCTCGACCGTGCGGGATGATATCGCTTTTGGATTGGAAAATCATCAGGTTGCTCAACAAGACATGGATGAGATCATTAATCACTTCGCCAGTGAAGTCGGTATGTCCGATTATCTGGAGAATGAACCGACCCGTTTGAGCGGCGGTCAGAAACAACGGGTAGCTATTGCGGGCGTGCTTGCCATGAAACCGGATATTCTGATATTGGACGAAGCCACCAGCATGTTGGATCCCAAAGGAAAAGAAGAGGTCAATGCTCTGGTCGATGAAATTCATCGCGAGCATAACATGACGATCATTTCCATCACTCATGACATTGAGGAAGTCGTAAAGAGCGATTATGTATTCGTTATGAACGAAGGTGAGTTTGTTATGCAGGGAAAACCTGAGGATGTCCTGTTGCATGCACAAACGCTCATTGATATCGACTTGGATGTACCTTTTACAGTAAAAATGTCACTTGCTCTTAAGAAATACGGTATCAATATTAACGAACCGATGAACATGAAAAGGATGGTGGAACAGTTATGCCAATTGCGTTTAAGCAAGTAAGCTACGAGTATTCCCCCGGAACGCCTTTTGCTTATGGTGCGCTCAACGAGGTGAATGTTGAAATCACTGAAGGTAAGGTTACAGCCATCATCGGAGCGACCGGCAGCGGGAAATCAACTTTGATCCAACATCTTAATGCACTGCTGTTGCCTTCTAAAGGCGAGGTTGAAGTCCTTGACCGTTCGATCGTTGCAGGTATAAAACCAAAACAACTGAAAAGTCTGCGTCAGAATGTCGGTTTGGTTTTTCAGTTTCCGGAATATCAGTTATTTGAAGAAACCATTCTCAAAGATATTGTCTTTGGACCCATTAATTTCGGGGTAGATGCTCAGGAAGCTGAGTTGCGGTCGTACCATGCTTTGAAAGTGGTAGGTTTGGATGAGACTTATGCAGATAAATCACCATTGGATTTGTCCGGTGGTCAAAAACGGCGTGTTGCCATTGCCGGGATACTGGCCATCGATCCATATGTCTTAGTGCTTGATGAACCTACTGCGGGACTTGACCCTCAAGGATCGAAGTCTATGATGAATCTTTTTATGACTATGAATCGAAAGTATGGTAAGACTGTTTTGATCGTTACTCATGACATGGAACATGTGCTGACCTATTGTGATGAAGTGATCGTCGTGGATAAAGGGAAAATATTATTGAAATCCGATGTGAAAACCTTCTTCAAGGATCAGCAGTTATTGGATGAACTGAATATCTGCCCTCCGAAAGTCGTCGATATGCGACGCCAGCTCCAACGGGCCGGAATGAATCTCTCTGACGATATTTTTGATATCGAAACTTTGGCAAAAGCCATTGCAAAGGAGGTCAACGGCCATGAATAACATCGCATTGGGACGTTATATGCCTTTGAACTCCGTCATGCATCGCATGGATCCGCGAGCGAAGATTCTTGCAATGCTCGGTATGCTGACCGCGATTTTTATACCGACCGGATTTATCGGTTACGGGATTTTAGCGATCATCATCGTTACTGTCGTATTTTTATCCAAGCTGAAACTGAACTTCTTGATTCGCGCGATGAAACCGATGATGTTTATGCTTTTCTTCTTGATGATCATCAATATTTTCGTGCTGAAAACCGGTTATGTCATCGTTGATATTCTCGGATTCAAAATTTACAGTGATGCCGTTTTTCAAACGCTTTACATATCAATCCGGCTGATGCTGATGATCATGATTACAACTATCTTGACAGCTACAACCAAACCGTTAGATCTGACCTTAGGTATCGAGGATTTACTAGCGCCATTTAAACGATTTAAAGTTCCTGCTCATGAGATTGCCATGATGATTTCCATTGCACTGCGTTTTATTCCCACTCTGATTGAAGAAACGGATCGGATCATGAAAGCACAGGCGAGCCGGGGCGTGGACTTAGCTGAGGGCAAATTTAAGGAAAAAATACTTGCAATCTTATCTTTGATCGTTCCTTTGTTTGTGTCGAGTTTCCAACGGGCTGAAGATTTGGCGGATGCTATGGAAGCACGCGGTTATATACCTCAGGCCCCAAGAACACGTTACAAACAACTCAAAAGGACTTGGAAAGATCATCTGATGCTGATCATTGTGTTGGCTGTGATTGCCCTGATGATCGCTTTAGCTGTCGCGATATGAGATTCAAAGTAACTGTCGCGTATAACGGAGCAAATTTCGTCGGTTGGCAACGTCAGAACAAAGGAAAATCCATACAAAAGACCATCGAAGATGTCATTTCCATCATAGAGAAAAGACCTGTTGAAATCACGGGAGCCGGACGGACAGATTCCGGTGTATCTGCCATGGGCCAGGTTTTTCATTTTGACAGTCAGCTGAATTTACTTCAAGAGCAATGGCAAAAAGCATTGAATGACTTATTACCGGATGATATATATATTAAAGATGTAACCTCAGTGAGCGATGATTTTCATGCGCGCTTTTCCGTCACATCCAAACGATATGATTATTGCGTCCGGACAGGCGAGTATGATGTATTCAGTTATCCTTTTGTATATCAGCTTAATAAACCGTTGGATGTTGAGAAAATGCGGGAATGCGCTTTGTTATTTACAGGAGAGCATGATTTTACGTCGTTCAATGCTACACCGTTGGAAACCATATCTTATCAGGTCCGGACGATTCAACGGCTGAGCATTGTGGATGAAGGTGATCAAGTGCGATTAATCTTTGAGGGCAAAGGATTTCTTCGATATATGGTAAGAATGATTTCGCAAGTTCTGATTGAAGTCGGTTTAAACCGTTTGGATAAGCAGGATATTCTCAGAATGTTTGAACTCAATAGCAAAGAAGCATGTAAACTCAATGCTCCGGCACAAGGGCTTACGTTGGTTGAGGTTCGCTATGATCGCTAACTATCACACCCATACCATGCGCTGCAAGCATGCCTTTGGTACCGATGAGGAGTATGTTTTAGAAGCTATCAAACATGGATACAAAGTGTTGGCTTTTACCGACCACTCTCCATGGCCGCTTCATCCTTTTGAAGCCGCTTCGATCCGGATGGATATTGCTGAGTTGGCTGAGTATGTCGATTCGATTCAATCTCTGAAGAAAAAGTACAAAGATCAGATTGATATCAAACTCGGTTTGGAGGCGGAATATTTCGAAGATCGGATTGATTGGCTGAAGCGAATGAAAGAGCTGTTCGAAATGGACTTGCTGGTATTTGGCAATCATTTCCATCGGACGATATCCTATGGCACCTATTATGCTTTCTATAACGATCCTGATCAAGTATTGAATCACTATCGAAAAGATTCAATTGACGGATTAAGAACCGGTCTATACTTAATTTTTGCTCATCCGGATATATTTGCACGGTCACTTCGCCATTGGGATCACAAAGCGGAGGATATGTCCAGGGAAATCATTCGGTGTTCAAAAGAGTTCGGTGTCTATTTGGAGTTCAACTTGGGCGGGATGAGATCTCGAGCCGGGTATCCGTTTCTTCCTTTTTGGAAAGTGGTTGCACAAGAAAAAGCACCCGTCATCATTGGCATCGACGCTCATACTCCCTCAGACTTATCGGATGTTCGATCGATCGATGAAGCACGGAAGATATTAAAAGACTTAAATATAACGGTGACAGAAATAATAACGGACTAGCGAGCTAGTCCGTTTTATGCCAATCAAGAATCATTTGTAAGGGATCTTTGGGGTCGATGGCTATGATATGATTTGGATTGGGTCGAAGCTGCAAGGCAGTAACCCAAGCCGGATTTTCGTGAATAAGAAGCAAAGGCAGCTTCCAGGTATTGAGCCAGATGGGAGCATCCGTATCACAAACCGAAGGATTAAACAGCGTTATTTTTCTGACGGAAGAATTATCGAATACATCGAGAAGCATCCATCCGGCCGGCTGATCACAGGCTATCAGTGATATCGAATGATGATTGCAGTCCGGTTGGATCATCATATCGGTTAAAATTGTTTTAATCTCTTTGGGCAAATCGTTCTTCACAACAGTTATATCATCTTGCATCCGGATATCATAGAGACAGACCAAATGTCCCAAATCACAGAAAGATTCAGTCATTTCATTGATAAAATCGCTCTCACAGTCGAATGAATCGATCAAAATCAGCACACTGTCGAGTGGCGGGACGATCTGATCGGGATAGCAGTAAGTCACCGGAATCCGACGATGATAATGAGGTATTAAGATATGTTCTTTATGCATATGATCACCTTCGTTTTCATTTTAACATATTTCACAGTTTTGCCAACTGTTAAGAGATTTTACTTGACACTTGATGGGGTTCATAATAAAATTGTAGTTGGCACTTTATGCCAAACGTAGCCCCGGAAAACTACATTTGGTTAGGAGGAATTTATTTATGCGCCAAACTACTATGGCCAAACCAAGCGAAGTTGTTCGTCAATGGTATATTGTTGATGGAACAGGTCTTACACTAGGTCGTCTGGCTACCGAAGTCGCTACTGTCTTAAGAGGCAAACACAAACCGACATACACACCCAATGTGGACACGGGTGATTATGTCATCATTGTTAATGCTGACAAGATCGTAGTTACCGGTAACAAGGACGAAACCAAAAAATATTACAATCACTCTCAATACCCCGGTGGGTTAAGAGTTCGTACCACTCGTACGATGCGGACTCAGTATACTGTCGAGTGGGTTGAAAAGGCAGTTCACGGTATGATCCCGCACACAAAACTGGGTGATAAGCAACGCAGACATTTGTTTGTCTACAAAGGAAGCGAACATCCTCATGTTGCACAACAACCGATCGAATTGAAGATCAAAGGTTAGAAGGGAGAAGAACTATGGCTGCAAAAAAGAAACAAGCTGTTGTCTATCTAGGAACAGGGCGTCGTAAGTCTTCTGTCGCTCGCGTCTATCTGACGCCGGGAACCGGTATCGTTACCGTTAACGACAAGACATTGGATGAATACCTTCCGTTAGAAACACTCCGTATGGTGGTTCGCTCACCAATGGAAGTGACTGGTACTTTAGGTACTTGGGATGTTAACGTAAATGTTTACGGTGGCGGTTATACCGGTCAGTCCGGTGCGATCCGTCACGGTATTTCACGTGCATTGTTGGAAGCTTCTGCGGACTATCGTCCGAAGCTGAAAGCTGCCGGCTTCTTAACTCGTGATCCGCGTTCTAAAGAACGTAAGAAATACGGTCTAAAGGGAGCTCGACGCGCGCCTCAATTCTCAAAACGTTAATCAATACTTGGTCATTACGTCAAAAGCCCTCTTTATGGAGGGTTTTTGTTTGCTTCTTGAATGAATTTTTCCAAAGCCTGACAGTAAAAATGTAAGAGACAACAATTGCAAAAGCCCTTTGTTACAAGTATTTTTTAAAGGTATAAATTACTCTATAAATGTTGACAACACCCCTAGTAAATGGTATATTTATATGGCATTCGGTGAGTATTGGGCCTGTAGCTCAGGTGGTTAGAGCGCACCCCTGATAAGGGTGAGGTCGTTGGTTCGAGTCCATTCAGGCCCACCATTTACCGGATTGATAACCATGGGGTTTTAGCTCAGTTGGGAGAGCACCTGCCTTGCACGCAGGGGGTCATCGGTTCGAGCCCGATAAGCTCCACCATTTACACAGACATGCGATGGGCTTCCATCGCATTTTTATTAAAGAGGGTACTATGAGATACAGTAAATTTATCGGTCCGAAACAGTTTTATAAGGATGTACTGAAAATCGCAGTACCTTTGATGTTGCAACAACTGATCACCAGTTCGGTAAACTTGGTTGATAATCTTATGGTTGGGCAGTTGGGAGATGCTTCATTGGGAGGAGTTGCTGCAACTAACCGGTTTTATATGATAGCCTTCTTCGCAACATTTGGAATTTTGGCTGCTGCCGGAATTTTCATCGCTCAGTACTTTGGCGCAAAAGATCAGGAACACATGAAACAGTCCTTCCGTTTCTCGATCCTTAGTGCTTACCTGGTTATCTTGCCATTCTTCTTTCTTGGCTTATTAAGACCTCAATGGGGGATTCAGTATTTTACTTCAGATGCCGGCATCGTTGCTGAAGGCATCCGTTATATGACGATCGCATCTTTTTCATTACTGCCTTTAGGTCCGATCTTAGCCATGACGAGTGCAATGCGTTCTATCGGCGAAACCAAGATCCCCTTGTATGCCGGAATCATATCGGTTTTGACCAATGCCTTCTTCAATTATATATTGATTTTCGGCCACTTTGGCTTTCCGGCCATGGGTGTTGCCGGAGCTGCCTATGCTACAGTCATTGCGCGGTTGGTTGAAGTGACGATATTATTGGCGGTCATGAAAGTTAAATCCTTCGCGTTTTCAACGAAAATCACCGAACTTTTCCATATTTCTAAGTTGATCGTCAGAAATGTATCTGTCAAAGCTGCTCCCTTGGCACTCAATGAGTTTTTTTGGGCAAGCGGTATGGCCACATTATTTAAGTTTTATGCAACCCGTGGTCCGGAAGTGATATCCGGAATGTCGATTGCCGGAACTACGGCTGACTTATTCTTTACATTATTTGGCGGTATGGCGGTTGCATCGACAGTTATGATTTCTCAGCCCTTAGGTGCCAATGATCTTGATACCGGCAGAGCCAATGGCTATCGGATGCTGGGGTTCAGTGTGTTTCTGGCCATGTGTTTTGCATTCATGATGTTTGGGGCTTCATTTATCGTGCCGAATTTCTACAATGTTTCCGGTGAAGCGCGAATGATCGCCCAGACGATCTTGCGTATCATGTCGGTCATGTTTTGGATTTACATGGGGACAGCCCAATGTTACTTCATCCTACGGGCAGGCGGGGATACAAAATCAACTTTCCTGATGGATTCGGGGTTTATGTGGCTGGTTAATATTCCGGTCGTGTTTGCTTTCGCTTACTGGACGGATTTTCCGATATTTATCGTATATATTGCCGGTCAGAGTACGGATTTTTTGAAACTTACCTTCTCTTACTGGTTGGTTAAAAAGGAAAAATGGGTCGTAAATCTGACGCTTCAGAAAGAAACTGCTCTGTAGAGCCGTGGAGACTTTTTGAATAAATAGTATTGAAAAAACAGAGTGTTTATGTTATATTTTATAAGCACTTGCCTGAATAGCTCAGTAGGTAGAGCAACCGGCTGTTAACCGGTTGGTCACAGGTTCGAGTCCTGTTTCAGGCGCCAGTTGGCCCGTTGGAGAAACGGTTAACTCACATGCCTTTCACGCATGCATTCACGGGTTCGAATCCCGTACGGGTCACCATCTGAGATATAAATCACCTTCACGGGTGATTTTTATTTGTGATATAATCGGTTTATGAAAAACATGCAATACTATCTCTTTGGATACTCTCCAACTTCATATCAAATACTGTTGACCTTTGCATCGGCTTTATTGTGTGTGCTTGTACTGGTGGTGTCAAATGCAAATAAGACCTATCATTGGTTTACGTGGTTAATACTCATCGAGTTTGTGTTGGATATCGGCGGCGGTGCAATAAGCAATCTTTTTGAAAGTACAAAACGGTTTTATCAGACTGAAGAAGTTCGTGGGAAAGTTCATTCATGGTTGCGTCATCCATTAATTTTTGCATCACTTCATCTGCACCTGATTATCATCCATGCATTGATTGATCCCGGAAAACTGGACGGCTCATTATACATAACCGGAATGATTATTCTGGCTGTGATATTTGTCTCATCAATCAAACACAGAAGCTCCTTCATGATTGCTTCTGCATTAGCTTTGCTGATTTTTGTGATATCATGGTTTTTGCCAATCATCAGCTCACTTTATTGGCTTTATGGTGTGTTTATCTTTAAGTTGGTGGTTGCATATTCAACAAGATTACCGGATGCATCTGAAGTGTGAATAATGATTTATCGATAGGATTTATTTGAAGTTTTAATGTTAACGGTTGATTTTTGCTTGTTTTGAGGGTATAATCAAAAAGCACAATGTCTCCTTAGCTCAGTTGGTAGAGCAACTGACTCTTAATCAGTGGGTCGAGGGTTCGAGCCCCCCAGGGGACACCATGGATAAAACAAGATTGCACATGCAATCTTTTTTATTTTCTGCTTTGATGTATAATTTGATTAGGGGTGGTCCTGTGAGAGTTCTTCTGACCGGGGCCTGCGGTGCCGTCGGCCATCATGCATTACCTATGCTGATTGAACAAGGTCACGATGTGACTGTATTTGAACTGAAAAAAAGAAAAAACATCAGTCAGCTTAATATATATAAGGATAAAGCAACCATCGTTTACGGAAACATCACCGATCGTCAGCTTGTATTTGAAGTATGCAAAAATCAGGATGCGGTCATTCATCTGGCCGGAGTGATACCGCCACTGGCAGACAGAGATCCAAAGCTGACATACAAAGTAAACTATGAAGGCACTAAAAATATCGTGGATGCTATCAAGGCAGAAGGAAAAGGATTTTTGTTTTTCGCATCTTCCATCAGTGTTTATGGTGACAGGGTGGATGATTATCAGATCAGAGTTACCGATCCAATCAAGTTCAGCCAGGATGACTATTACGCTCAGGTAAAAAAAATGACTGAGGATATGATCGTTGCCGGCTCAATTGATTACACGATCTTCCGGCTGACTGCCATCATGGACCGGCCTAAGATCGATCCTCTGATGTTCCACATGCCATTAAACACCAAAATCGAAATTGCCAGTGCAAGAGATACCGCCAGAGCTTTCGTGTCGGGGCTTGATAATATATCAGAGTTGAAGAGCAGGATATTCAATCTGGGCGGAGGAGCATCATGCCGGTGTTCATACCGCGATCTGCTTAAGCAATGTTTTGATATTTACGGACTGCAATATAAATATCTTGATGAAAAAGCATTTGCCCAAAGGAATTTTCATTGCGGTTATTATGCAGATGGGGATGAACTAAACAAGATCCTGAATTTCCAGACAGATACACTTGAAAGCTATTATGATTATCTGCGCAGACATGTAACGGATGCACAGCGCAGCATGACACGAACTTTTTCCTATTTTATACTTTCAAACCTGAATGCGCGATCTGAACCTCGATTAGCCATTAGAAGTCAAAATGCTGAACTAATTAAAAAATACTTTCGCTCAGCTTAGTTCAGGGTTATTGTGAAGATATACTATTAATGATAAAATGAAGTCAAAGAATTTTGGGATTCATTTTTTATTTCTCGCAAATAGTACAACCGTTTGGAGGTTTGGCTATGGGAAAATATATTGTCTCACTGAACGAATCCTGTAAAAGCAAAACCATCGGCAATAAGGCGAAAAACCTCATCTTCCTTATGAGAAATCAATTTCAGGCACCTCAATCCTGGGCATGCGAATGGAGAGCTCAGGAGTCTTTTCTGGCGGATGAAAAAGGCACGAGAGAACAACTTATCAGAGAATGTTCATCGATCATTCAACCCGGCAAAGCCTATGCCGTTCGTTCTTCCGCAAGCTCGGAGGATGGAGAGTACTATTCGTTTGCCGGTTTGTTTCAGAGCTATTTGAATATCACCGGGGTCGAAAATATTGTCGATACGATTATTTTGATATGGAAATCTGCCAGATCACCATCAGTAATAAAGTATATTTCCGATAATCATTTCACCGATAAAATCTATATGGGCGTCATTATACAGGAGATGGTCCAGGCAACCTACTCCGGAGTGGCATTCAGTAAAAATCCGCTGACAGGACTTTCGGAAGTTATTGTTGAAGCTTCCGCCGGACTTGCGGATATGATGGGGCAGACTACACCGTACCGATGGGTAAATAAGTGGGGAGAATGGATCGAGAAACCTCAGGATCCGAATCTTCCTTTTGACATGATTCAGGAAGTCGTATATAAGACAAAACAAATCGCAATGAAGTATGGGGCACCGGTCGATATCGAATGGGCGTATGACGGACTTCAATTGTACTTATTACAGGTAAGAAAAATTACGACGACGGACATTTCCATTTATTCCAATCGGATTTCCAAAGAAATGTTGCCGGGCATTATCAAGCCTTTGGTATATTCTGTTAATACATCACTTATTAATCATCAATGGGTCAATATCCTGACCCGATTGGCCGGTAACCACTCAATCACTCCGGAGTCATTGACCGGACACTTCTACTTCAGAGCTTACTTTAATATGGCTACCTTCGGTAAGATTTTCGAGCGACTTGGCATGCCATATGAAACACTCGAGTTGATGATGGGATTGGAAAATGAAGGGCAGGATAAGCCTAAGTTCCACATGAGCACACATACCGTAAAACTCATTCCAAGATTTTTGAGATTCTTTTTGAGTTTTATCCGGTTGGAAAGCCGCTTCAGTAAACACATGAGTACCATTATGAATGATTTTAAGGCTAGTATTAAGAAAATCGAACAATCAGAATCCGTTGAAGAGCTATTTCATCAGACACTTGCGATTTTCGATGATATGCGCCCCATCGTATATTACAACATCGTGCTTCCTTTGTTTGCCATGATGTACAATAAACTGTTGACCGGTCAGTTGAAAAAATCAAAGATCGATATACTCAATGTTGATATGAGCCACATCCGGACAAATGCGAAACAATACAGCCCGCATACGGCTTTAAAAGAGTTGAACCAGAAATATTCCGGGCAAGATCAGATAAATTCGATTGAATTAGAATCTGATACGGAAAAGTTCCTGAATGAATTTGGACACTTCAGTGACAGCGGGAATGACTTCTCATCAAAACCTTGGCGTGAATCACCACAGCTGATTCAAATGATGATTACAGCACTTCAGCCTGAGAGTCAAATCAATCATAACAAAGTTCCCTATGAGCAATTGTCCATTCCATGGTTGAAACGCAGTTATACAAACATGCTTTTCAGGCGTGCCGGCCGCTTTGCGGTTCACAGAGAAGCCATCAGCTATGTCTATACCTATGGATACGGAAGGTTCAGGATTTGCTTTCTTAAAATAGGCGAACATTTCGTCAAAGACGGTATCCTGGATCGTCCAGAAGATATTTTTTATCTGTATTTTGATGAAGTACGAAACACTGTTGAGAAGAAATCAAGGGAAGCGATGCAGTTTCTGGTTGAGGATCGGAAAAAACAAATCAAACTTGTTGAACAGGTACAATTACCGGAGCTGATATTCGGGGATCAGCAGCCTCCGATCCAAACGGGGCAAACGCAGGATTATCAGGGGATACCGACATCACTGGGAGTATATACGGGTACAGCCCGTGTGTTGATGGGGTTATATGAATTTGATAAACTGAAACACGGGGATATACTGATCATTCCATACTCGGATGTCGGATGGACACCGTTGTTCAGTAAAGCCAAAGCAGTCATCTCCGAGTCGGGAGGGATGCTCTCACACAGCTCGATCATTGCCAGAGAGTATCACATTCCGGCCATCGTTTCCGTCAAAGGGGCATGCAGCATCAGAGACGGAACGATTCTGACGGTCAACGGATATACCGGAAAGATTGAAATCGTAAAGAAAGCGGAGGGGTAGTATGGACTGGAAGATTCACCTAATGGCATTTGTTCTCACGTATTTGATCGGCTCAGTTACATTTACCCGGGTTGTGCCCAAGATTTTACGACCCAATGAACAATTCGTGAATCCGGAAGTGAAGGTAGAAGGAACGGATCTTACCTATAAAGTCGGCAGTTATGGCGCCGCAGCGGCTTCGATGCAGTTTGGTCCGCGGATCGGTTTACTGATCAGTTTGGGAGATATCCTGAAAGTGACGATACCGGTACTTGTGTTCCGTTGGCTGTTTCCTGATCAGACCTACCTGTTAACAGCAGCTGTCGGTGGGATGGCGGGGCATATCTGGCCGATTTTCTTTAAGTTCAAAGGCGGTCGGGGAATATCCGCTTATTATGGCGGGTTGTTTGCGATTGATTTGATCGGAGCCATCGTCACTATGTCTGCCGGAATGTTCTTAGGATTTGCGATTGTCAAAGATTTCTTTGCGGCGTATCTTGCCGGATTATGGCTGTTGCTTCCGTGGCTGTGGTTTACCACGTCACGATGGGAGTATGTCTTATATGCGATCATCGTCAATATTTTGGTCATATTAGCTATGCTGCCTGATTTAAAACAATATACTGAAATCAAGAAGGTAGTCAATGTGGATTCGAAAATGATGTTGGAAACGACACCGATGGGACGAGGAATGCTGAAAATGTCCGATTGGTTCAATAAAACATTCAAGAGAAAGGGTTAACACATGAATGCAATTGAAGTAAAGAACTTAACGAAATACTATGGTAAAGCCCGAGGGATCATTGATGTGAGTTTCAGTGTACCGCAAGGGTCGATTTACGGGTTCATCGGTCCTAACGGAGCGGGGAAGTCAACGACGATCCGGACCTTGTTATCACTGATTCATGCTACCTCCGGATCGGCCGAAATCCTTGGGATGGACTGCTTGAAAGAGGGACACAAAATCCGCCACAGCGTCGGATACGTTCCGGCTGAAGTCAACTTTTATGACGACATGAAAGTCGGGGATTTCCTTAAGTACTCGGCGAAGTTTTATGATAAAGAAGCGAAGGAGAGAATCAAGTCGCTATGTGAACGCTTGGATGTGGATACGACCCGACCGATAAGTGACCTCTCTTCCGGAAATAAGAAAAAGTTAGCCATTGTTCAGGCCTTGCTTCATAAACCGCCGCTCTTAATTCTTGATGAACCGACCTCCGGATTGGATCCGTTGATCCAAAATAAACTTTATGATGTTTTGCGAGAGGAGAACAAACGCGGGACGACGATCTTCTTCTCCTCGCATGTCTTAAGTGAAATTCAGAAAATGTGCGATCAGGTAGCCATCGTCAAAGAAGGGCGGATCTTGAAAATTGATTCGGTTGAAAATTTAAGAGGAAGTCTGTACAAGACGATCCGTATCAATTTTTCGGATGTAAAGGATATGCTTAATTTTGAAATCAAAGGCAGTGCGGGCATTACCATAAAGGACAGGCAGATGGAGTTTATTTATAATGGGGATATGAATACATTAGCGCAAAAGTTGAGTGAAACAAGCATTGAAAATCTCTGGATCGAAGAGCCGAGTTTAGAAGATATATTCATGCATTTTTATCAGAAGGAGGATTAAGCCATGGCCATCTATTTTCGTGAGCTAGCCCGAAACCGGACAGCACTGATCGTCTGGACGGTAACGATGATACTTTTCAGTGTGTTTCTGATGACCTTCTTTCCGACCATTCGCGATCAGGCAGTTGAGCTTCAACGGTTGATGGAACAATATCCCAAAGAGCTTGTGGCAGCGTTCAATTTTGACCGGCTGAAAATGGCTGATCCGATGGGTTTTTATGGAACGCAAGTATATATATTCATCACCTTGTTTGGCAGTATTTATGCCATGTTGCTGTTTATCAGTGTTCTTTCCAGAGAGGAAAGCGAACACACAGCTGAGTTTTTACTGACTCGTCCGGTAACCCGCAGCAATGTTCTGATCGCTAAAACGCTGGCAGCTTTTACAAACATCACGATTTTCAACCTGGCTTTTGGTATATGTAATTTAATTTTGTTTGATTTATATGCCCGAGGTGAGTATGATGTAAACATCCTGATCTTGCTGATTATCGGACCATATCTGATGCATCTTTTATTTGGTGCTGTCGGTTTACTGATATCCGTATTTGTGGTCAAGGCCAGATCCGTATACCCGATTTCAATCGGCGTTGTATTAGGGACATACTTTGCAAGTGTCGTTTCAACTCTCAGTGAAGACGCAAAGGATCTTCGATATCTCACTCCTTTCAAGTACTTTGATGCCGCTGATATCGTTGAGGATGAAAGAATTGCCACATTATCTCTGATTGTGCTGGGGGTGGCACTCATCGTCGGCATTGGTGCTTCACTTTATTTCTATTCCAAAAAAGATATTGCCGTATGACCTCTTCGGAGGTTTTTTAATGTGATGAAAGCTAATGTGAAAACTGTGTGAACGTTTTCAGCGTCAAATGTAAAATAATCATTGTAATTTACATTGCTTTCATTTATAATCAAACCATATTACCTAGAGGAGGGTATTCATGAAAAGATTATTCACATTACTGGCCGTTGTGATGATGGTCCTGGGTGCATTGACCGCTTGCGGCCCGAAAGAGGCTGAGACGATCAAAATCGGTGTCAATTTGGAATTGACTGGGGAAGTATCTGTTTACGGAGTTCCTGAAAGACTTGCCTTTCAATTAGCTGTTAAAGAAATCAATGCCAAAGGTGGAATTGACGGCAAACAAGTCGAATTGGTTGTTTATGACAATGCATATGATACGGCGAAAGCAGTGGAAAATGCCACAAAACTCGCTACAGAAGATGGCGTGGTAGCTATGCTTGGTTCTGCTACATCCGCTCCGACCCTTGCGATCGGTCCGGTAGCAAAACAGTATGAAGTATTGGCATTTACACCATCAGGTACCAACGCAGCAGTTACCATGGATGGTACAGCTGTCAATCCATGGGTATTCAGAGCCTGTTTCATTGATCCGTTCCAAGGATTGGTCTTAGCAAACTTTGCATCCAATACCCTTCAGGCGAAAAAGGCTGTTGTCATGGGTTCAAGTTCATCGGATTATGCAAAAGATTTAGCAGAAATCTTTGGTGATAAATTTGCATCCAATGGCGGTGAAGTGCTGACCGTTGAATATTACACTGACACAGATACTGATTTTAGTGCTCAGCTGACAAAAATCAAAGGATTAGGGGAATTTGATGTTCTGTTTGTCGCTGATTATGCCGCTCGTGCCGGTCTGATCATCGGTCAGGCTCGTGCCATGGGTATTGAAGTTGCCATTATCGGTCCGGACGGATTTGAATCTCCTGACCTCAATGATTTGGCCGGTGGAGCAGCCAATGTCAATAACGTATATTTCTCCACCCACTTCTCGACTTTGAGCACCGATGCAAAAGTTCAGAATTTCATCACTGCATATAAAGCTGAAACCGGTGAAGCACCGAGTGCATTGAGCGCATTGGCTTATGATGCTGCCTATATGTTATTTGCAGCTATCGAATCCGCAGGTACCGATCCGGTGAAAGTTCGTGACGCTTTAAAGGCAACGACAAATTTCGCAGGCGTTACCGGCACGATTTCGTTTGATGCGTTAAACAATCCGGTTAAATCTGCTGTCGTTGTAAAACTTGAAAACGGAGTTCAGGTAGAAGCTACGATCGTCAATCCGTAATCCGACAAGACATGTACTGTCAAACAGGTGAAAGTTCCCCTTTCACCTGTTTGTTTCATTGAATATAGGAGGTTCTATGCAACAATTTTTACAACAGACGATTAACGGTCTCTCCATTGGCGGAGTTTATGCATTGATTGCCCTGGGCTATACCATGGTTTACGGGATCATCAAGCTCATAAACTTCGCTCATGGAGAAATATTTATGTTTGGTGCCTATGTCGGAATGATAGCTGTTATGAATTTGAACTTGCCGATTTACCTTGCCTTTATTTTAGCGATGGCCGTTACAGCCCTGTTTGGTGTCATTATCGAACGGGTTGCTTACAAACCTTTGCGCAAATCAACACGCACAGCCGCATTGATTACTGCCATCGGCGTTTCATTTCTGATTCAAAACGGTGTGCTGATGGTTATGGGTGCGAATATTTATGCGTTCCCGCAAGTGATCCCTAACCGGTTTTTTACTTTTATGGGCTTACGCCTGAACATGTTGCAGTTGGTCATCTTTGCTACATCGATAGCTTTGATGCTGATCCTTCAGTTTATTGTTTCGAAAACAAAATTGGGGCGGGCAATGCGATCGGTCGCCGTCGATAAAGACGCCGCTACCCTGATGGGAGTCAATGTTGATAATGTCATAACGATTACATTTGCCATCGGCAGTGCATTGGCTGCAGCCGCAGGAATCATGGTCGGCTTGTATTATATCAAAGTATTCCCGTTTATGGGATTCACTCCCGGATTGAAAGCCTTCGTAGCTGCTGTATTCGGTGGGATCGGAATTATCCCCGGAGCCATGATCGGCGGTTTTGCCATTGGTTTGATAGAAACGTATGTTGCCGGATACGGAAGTACGTTGTATAAAGATGCGGTGGTTTTTGCTATTTTGATCCTTATCCTGCTGGTTAAGCCCAGCGGATTGTTAGGTAAGAATGTGAAGGAGAAAGTATGATGAAAAATCTATTCTCCAAGAAAAATCTGATCTGGTTCGCAAGTCTTGTCGTTTTCTTTTTTGTTATACAGTTTCTGATTGATGCGCGCATCATAACCCCATACTATCGACAAGTTGTATATTGGATCGGAATTTATATCATTTTGGGCGTCAGCTTAAATATCATTATCGGTATTACCGGACAATTGTCTTTAGGGCACGCTGGGTTTATGTCCATTGGGGCATACAGTGCAGCCATTGTCATGCAAACCATGCCGGATTTAACAGGCCTTTTGCTTGGTATGTTGATTGGTATGGCCATCAGTATTCTTATCTCCTTAGTTGTTGCTATACCGACTTTGCGATTAAAGGGGGATTATCTGGCCATCGCCACGTTAGGTGTTGGCGAAATTATCCGTATCGTGATATTGAATTTGGAAATCACCAATGGTGCCAGCGGAATCAGTAATATAAAGAATCTGATCAGTTGGCCGTTGCTATTTGTGTTTGTGGTGATTGCGGTCGTTTTATCCGCAAACTTTAAGAATTCAGCCATCGGCCGTGCTTGTATTTCTATCAAAGAAGATGAAATCGCTTCGGAAGCAATGGGCATCAATACGACCAAATATAAGGTCATTGCTTTTATATTTGGTGCTGTCTTGGCATCTGTAGCCGGAGCTCTTTATGCAACGACTTATTACGTGGTTAAGCCAGAGACCTTTGGGATTGCCACTTCGATCAATATTTTGATTGTTGTTGTTTTTGGCGGTATGGGCTCCCTCACCGGATCAGTACTTGCGACCGGGTTCATCGGTGTCATTAACGTTCTTTTACAGAGATATGCCGAAGTCCGGCTGATCACTTATGCACTTATTCTGATTGTTGTCATGATATTCAGACCTCAAGGATTGCTTGGTTCAAAGGAGTTTGGTTTGGATAAGATTCTGGGTTATAAAATGTCGTTGGGCAAAAAACCGCGAAAGGAGAAATCAGCATGAGTTACTTAACTGTAGAACGTCTGACGAAGAACTTTGGTGGTCTCAGTGCCGTCTCCAATGTGTCCATCTCGGTCAATGAAGGAGAACTGGTTGGGCTGATCGGTCCTAACGGAGCCGGCAAGACGACGCTGTTCAATGTGCTGACCGGAGTTTATAAGCCGACCAAGGGTCGGGTGCTTCTTAATAAAGACGGGAAGGAAATCGAACTCAATAAGATGCCCCCATATAAAATTACCCATCAGGGCGTTGCGAGGACATTTCAGAACATTCGTCTGTTCAAAGAGCTGACTGTATTGGATAATGTCAAAATAGCGATGAATCAACAAGCTCAATATGGATTGTTCGGAGCCTTGACCCGATTAGGAAAGTTCTATGTTTCTGAGGCGGATATTGAGACTCGCGCACACGAGTTTCTGAAGAAAGTAAATCTGGACGATCTGGCATATGACTTGGCAAAGAATCTTCCCTATGGCAAACAACGCCAACTCGAAATTGCCCGTGCCATGGCAACCGGAGCAAAGCTGTTGTTTCTCGATGAGCCGGCCGCAGGGATGAACCCGCAGGAAACGCATGCTTTGACAGAGTTTATTGCAAAAATCAGAAAAGAAATGGGACTAACGATTGTTCTGATCGAACATGATATGTCCTTGGTCATGAATATCTGTGAGCGGATCTTTGTGTTGGATTACGGAAAGCTGATCGCTTTCGGAACTGCGGATGAAGTGAAGAAAAATCCAAAGGTCATTGAGGCGTATTTAGGAGAAGAGGAGTAAACTATGTTACATGTTGAAAATCTTAATGTGCATTACGGTGTCATTCACGCCTTAAAAGGGGTAAGCATTGATGTACCGCAGGGAAAGATCGTATCTCTGATCGGTTCTAACGGTGCAGGGAAAACAACGTTGTTACGCACGATCAGCGGATTGATCAAGCCGACTTCGGGATCGATCAGTTTTGAGGGTAATGACATTATTACCATAGCTCCTGCACAGCTGCCTGCTCAAGGATTGGTTCATGTTCCTGAAGGAAGAAGGATTTTCTCAGGTCTTACCGTCATGGAAAATCTTCAGATGGGTGCTTATCTGAGAAAAGATAAGGCCGGTGTCAAAGAAGACTTGGAGAAAGTATTTAAACGATTTGATATTTTATATTCACGCCGCAATCAGGATGCCTCTACACTGTCTGGCGGAGAGCAGCAGATGCTTGCGATCTCTCGGGCACTGATGGCAAGGCCAAGGTTATTGTTATTGGATGAGCCGAGCATGGGTTTGGCACCGCTGTTGGTCAAGGAAATCTTCAATATCATTCGCGAGATCAATGAGCAAGGCACGACCATCTTTTTGGTTGAACAAAATGCGATGCAGGCCTTGAAGATTGCGGATTGGGCCTATGTACTGGAAACCGGGACAATCGTGTTGGGCGGTACCGGTGAGCAATTGTTGAACAGTCCTGAAATTCAGAAAGTTTACTTGGGAGGGTAGCGTATGTACGTTAAAAACAGAATGACCGTTAATCCGGTATGCATTCATCCGGATCAGACGATTTCCGAAGTCTTGGATTTGATGCACGATCACAGCATTCACCGATTACCGGTCATTGATCGCGGTCGACTGGTAGGGTTGGTTACCGAAGGAGTCGTAGCAGAGAACAGCCCTTCGAATGCAACTTCGTTGTCGATGCATGAAATCAATTATCTGTTATCGAAGACGAAAGTCAAGGACATCATGATTAAGAAGGTATTCACGATTTCACCGGAAGCTTTGCTTGAAGAAGCGGCGGACATTATGGAAACCCGCGATATCGGGTGTTTGCCGGTTGTCGGTGAAGATTCCGTATTGCTTGGTATCATTACCAGAAATGATATATTGAAAGCTTTTGTCGAGTTGCTTGGATATCATCAAAAAGGTACTCGTGTCGTAATTGAGCTGAAAGAGGACAAGCCCGGTGTGATCATGGAACTGGCCAAAGTTTTCACTGAGAAGAATATAAATATTACGCATTTTGCGGCGCATCGCAATGGGATCAGTGAGATCGTTCTCCGTTGTGATGAACTGGATAAAAACCGGGTGCGCAAGCTTTTGGAAGAAAAAGGGTATAAAGTAGCTTCGGTTTTATAGCAGGTGGTTGCGCCTGCTTTTCTTTTGGTGTTTTCTGGCTTTTAGTGTACAATAGAGGGCAAGGAAGTGATGATATGAAACTGTTTGCGTCGGATTATGACGGGACTTTGCATTTAAACGGGGAAGTCTCACAAGATACATTGGATATGATACATAAGTTTCGTGAGCAGGGAAACCTTTTTGGTATTGCGACTGGCCGGTCGATCGGTTCAATCGTATCTGAAATCGAGAAGTATGATATACCGGTTGATTTTTTGGTTGGAAATAATGGCAGTATCGTTCTTAACCAGCATCGCGAAGAATTATTTTATAAGCTGATGGACTTTGAGATTTGCATGGAAATCGTCAACAGTCTGCCTCAGGAGAAAGTTGCATTTTACGGCATCAGTGACGGTTACAAGTTCGGTTTGCATGATGCGACCTATATGCAGGATTTCGTCGATTCGCTGATTGATATCAAGGAAATTATCAAGGAGAAGACCGCGGTCGGGATTTTTGTCAAGTTCAATGAGCCGGGGTTATCCCAATATTATTCAGACTTGTGGAATGATCAGTATCGCGGAATCATCAAGGCATATCCGTTTTATGATGGCATTGATATCGTTTCTTACGGTGTTACGAAAAAATCCGGTATTTTCCATATACATGATTACTTTGAGTTTGATGGACCGATTTATACGATTGGTGATTCATTCAATGATATCCCGATGGTCAAAGGGTTCAATGGGTTTGCGATGTGCAGCGGTGAAGATGCAGTGAAAGCCGTTGCCTCGAGATGTTTTGAAACCGTTGCGGATGCCATTCGTTTTGTCATGGAGGAAGATCAGACGCAGTCTTGATTTCATCAACAGATGTTGTTATAATAAGTGGGCACTGCGCGTGTGGCGAAATTGGCAGACGCACTAGACTTAGGATCTAGCGGGCAACCATGGGGGTTCGAGTCCCTTCACGCGCACCATGAAAATTAAGGCACCTATGTGCTTTTATTTTTATCATTGGGATCAAATGCAACTTATTTTAACCTATATGCATCTTGTCACAGAATTATGGAATGTTCACAAGTTTTCTCTATAATAAGGGTCAAAGGAGAGATTCTATGAAACTCAAAACATTGATTACCATGTTATCCATACTGCTTGTACTCGCCGGATGTTCGGCTGCCGCAGGCGACATTAACAATTCTGAACTGGCGCAGGATGGAAAGAAAATGCCGGTCTACCTGGAATTTGAAAACAATATCGTTACCGATCAAACCGTTCCGTTGAAGTTCACCATCAAGAACAATACGGAGAATATATACACATACGGATTGTTATTCACAATATTCCAGTATGACGGATCTAAGTGGGTCGAAGTTGAAATGAAAGAAGATATGGCTTTCATTATGATTGCCTACAACCTTAATCCGGGAGAACTGATTGAAGGATGGCTGGATTTATCATTCTATTATAACGAACTTCCCAAAGGATTATATCGTTACGAAAAGAAAATGATGTCCGAACACGGCGATGTGCTTGCCTTCGGCGAATTTAATATCGAATAAGCAAAAAAGGGCGTCTGCCCTTTATTTTTTGCTTTGCTTTCCGAGTTTCTTCAATAATCTCTGCAATTCGATTTCTTCGTTTTGATCCAAAACATCAATCATGGAACGCATGTGATCCTGATGTTTGGGGTAAATCTCATCCATCAGCTTGCGACCCTCTTCAGTTAACTCAATAATATGAACACGCCGGTCATCCGGACTCTTGAGCTTTTTGATCAATTGCTTCTTAATCAGAGTATCAATCACGTAGCTCATACTTGAGTTTGCGATCAGTACTTTCTCGCAGATCGACTGGACTGGCAAAGGTCCTTTGTGATACAGCACTTCCAACGCGCCAAAATCGGATAGCCCCAAACCATACATTGACACATCCTCCTTGATTCGATGTTCAACCGCATTTGCGGCCCGCAACAAAATCGTCAAAGTTTTAAGGTCTTGGCTCATCAGAAATATTCCTTGGTGAAGTTCTTATTGCTTCTTACGGTGTCGATGGGTCGGACGATTGACTCGATATACTCTCTGCGATCTCTGAATCTTGGCGGAAGTGCCAATTTCTCACCCAAAGTCTCATATGATTCTTGATCATCAATGAACCCGGGACCTTCGGTAGCAAATTCAAACAAGATACCCGGATATAATCGTGTATACAGCGATTTGAAATAGAATCGATCGACATACCCGGAATGACCGGCTTTAAACGAGTTCAGACGTTGGATCCATTGATCCAACTCAGCTTTATCCTCGATTCTGAAGGCGACATGATGAACACCGCCGTAACCCTGCAATGCGGATTTCAGTGATGACTGAACATCCAAGATGACACTGGCACCGTTACCGCCTTCACCCATTTCGTATAAATAATGATTTCCTTCATTTCCGGTATACCGCATCATCATGACTTCTTTTAAGATTAGATCCATCCGCTCTAACTGATTGATTCTGAAGTAGATAGGACCCAATCCGGTAATGCCGTATTCAACCGGGACCGGCCCGTTGAGCCAGGGAGTCCCGGAGGCAACACCGACATTGTTCTCATCGGAAAAAAGGGCGTACTCCTGATCATCGAAGTCTGTGAAGTTCAGGATCTTACGTTCAAACAAGGTACTGATGCCTTCGTGTTTCACTTGATAATGATCAAAACGCTTAACCCAGTATTCAAGGGCTGCATTATCTCTGACTCGCAAGCCGATCCGAGAAATTTCGTTGTTTCCTTTGACCGCTTTGGCCGATCCTCTAAAGTCAAAGAATGTCACATCGGTTCCGGCACTGCCCCGATCGTCGGCGAAAAACAGGTGATATGTATCAATATCATCCTGATTGACAGTCTTTTTGACCAAACGCATGCCCAATACATACGTAAAAAATTCATAATTTTTCTCAGCACTGCTCGTGATAGCAGTGACATGGTGGATTCCTTTAAGCTGATTCATACATATTCTCCTTTATTGATGAATAAATTATATTTCGAATTCGAAATAATATCCACTCATTTGCCCATGCAGTTATGGTACAATACGTTTAGCTAAGGAGTAACCTATGAAGATTCGTCGGACACCTGAAATCGATCGCTTTTTTCAGCGATGTATCGAAAATGTACGGTATGAGGATAAGAACCGTTTTTTAGGAATGGAAGTAACGTTTGAAAATGAAAAATCTGTTCAATATGAAATGAGTCAATCGGGATTTCAGGAATTTGAGAGTCCTGTTGAGACCTGGCCTTCCTTGTTTTTGAGTTCAGAGGAGATCTGTAAAAATCCATATACTTCAACCGTTCAACTGGATAGGATCGAACACGAAGACTTCCGGTATACCATGGAACTTCTTCCTTCAAATCAGCTGTTTAATGTGTCCGGAGTTATTTTCGATCAGAAACGTGAACTTAATGACTGGATGAAACTTCGTGCTCTCGATCAGCCGTATCCATCGGCTGTCCTGTGGCAGAAGGATGATGTATGGATGCTGGATGCTCCTTCAGAGTCCCTGACCATCGACCCATATGCAAAGAAGGCGCATGGGAATGTTCTGACCTTTGGTTTGGGGATTGGTTATTTCGCCTATATGGCCTTACTTAATCCCAATGTTCGGTCTGTTACTGTCATCGAAAAATCACACAGTGTGATATCGATGTTTGAAAAGTATATTTTACCTCAGTTCCCGCATGGGAGTCGAATGACCATTATTGAGGGAGATGCTTTCGACTATTTCAAAGAAGACGTCATTGCAACGTTTGATTATGTGTTTGTGGATATTTGGAAATCCTCAGATGATGGTTTTATGATTATCGAGAAACTGCTGCAACAGTATCTTCCGCCTTTTGAGAAAGCAGATTTCTGGATCGAATCTTCATGTTTTGAATTTGTTCCGACATTGATCATGCTTTATTTTCAATCACTGACCAACGCCAATGATATTGAAGTTAAGAATCCAACCGATAAAAGAGTTCTGAAAAAAATAAAAAAATACTTTGCCAGAGAAGATATAGTGGTTCAAACGGTTGAGCCGCTTAAAGAAAGAATGTACGATTTTCAGATTCTTCGAAAAATCATATCTATGAAAGTATAGTTTATTTTCAGATTGTAATTCGACAATTAAATCATACGGACCTTGGTAAGTGCTATAATAAAGTTGCAGATACATACCAAAGGAGATAATTTTCATGAAATGGAAAGGAAGAACGACAAGCCGAAATGTTACCGACCGTCGGGTTGGCGGCAGTAAAACTGCGATCGGCGGTGCAGGCATTGCCATATTACTGATCTATACACTATTGACCGGTGATCCGGCAGCGTTATTGAGTAATCTTTTCAGTGGTGGTATCGGAAGTAATAATGAACCGCTTACTGCAGAGGAAAAAGAGATGGGAGAGTTCGTCTCGGTTGTTTTGGCGGACACCGAAGTCGTTTGGAAAAAGGTTTTTTCGGATTATGACATGGTATATCAACCCGCCAATATGGTTTTGTATAAGGGCACAACGAACTCAGGGTGCGGCACGGCATCTTCGAATATCGGACCCTTCTACTGTTCTGCGGATCAGACAATTTATATCGACTTAATATTCTACAAGGATTTGAAAAACAGGTTCAATGCTCCGGGCGATTTTGCGATGGCCTATGTCATCGCTCATGAAGTGGGACATCATATTCAGTATCAACTTGGAATTTTAGACGACTATTATGATCTCCGTTCACAGGTCAGCCAGACAGAATTCAATCAGTTTACCGTGAGACTGGAATTACAGGCGGATTATCTGGCAGGCGTTTGGGCTCACCATATTCAAGGCATGGGATATCTGGAAGAGGGGGATTTGCAAGAAGCGATCAATGCGGCAGGTGCCGTCGGGGATGATCGCATTCAGATGCAGACACAAGGAAGAGTCACTCCAGACAACTTTACTCACGGTACCTCAGAGCAGCGGATGCGTTGGTTCAGAAAAGGATTTGATGCCGGAGATTTGGATGAAGGGGATACATTCAATGCAACAACGCTATTTTATCATTTGACCGTAGCATTTTCATAATCGACCTATGATTTGATTCACTATCTGAGCACATTGTAATTGACTTGCATTAGGCTTATAATAAAGTTAACAATTGAGAAAAATAATCATTGGTAAACAGGCATGAAATGCTTGGTTTTGTGTACTCGACAATTGCTCAAACTGAAGGAGAATTTATGACTACTGAAGGTGTGATTATTGCTGCCGGTCAGTCGAAAAGAATGTCTCCGGACTTAAAACTTTTGCTGACCATCGAAGATGAATCTGTAATACGTAGGAGTATATTTTCGATGATGCCTTTTGTCTCTCGGCTGATCATAGTCACGGGGTATCATCATGATGCAGTTTTACACCATATTGAAGATATACAAGGGATCGAAACAATATTTAATTGTAATTACATGGAAGGCATGTATTCATCGGTGATTGCAGGATTATCCGCCACTCGAGGTGAACATACTTTTTTGTTGCCCGCAGATTGTCCGTTTGTTTGTCCACAAGTGTACAAGAAAATGTCTGTCCTTGATGATGACATCGTTGTTCCTTTGTATCAAGGTAACCCCGGTCATCCGGTCCGATTAAGCAGAAATGCCATCGATTCACTCTTGAAAGAAGATCATGAGTCATTGCGAGCCTTCATTCAGCATAATCCGCATCAAAGGATTGAAGTTGAATGTAGTGGAATCCTCATCGATATTGATACGATGGATGATTATCAGCAAGCATTAAAATTTCATAAGAACAAGGAGGGATATCTTGAAAGGAATCAGTGAATCCGTCAAACGTTCTGATTTTGACGATAAAGTACGCGGGGAAGCCATCTATACCGCAGACTATCATCCGGATGGCATGTTGTATGTAATGACGGTTCGCTCACCAATACCAAGAGGTAAGATCAAAGGCATCAAAATACCGGAGTTACCCGAAGGCTACGCTATTATTGATCATCGTGACATTCCTGCTTCCAATATTGTTCCGGTTGTTTTTGATGATCAGCCGCTGTTAGCTGTTGATGAAGTGAATTACATCGGGCAGCCGATTCTTTTGGTGGCAGGTATAAGTAAGGCTATGATAAAGCAAATCATTAAAAGGATTGTCATCGATATGGAAGCGTTAGAACCTGTTTTCACAATCGAACAAGCCGAACAGGCGAAAGCACCGTTTATATTCAAGAATCAGTCATATTTTGTCGATTATGAATATACGAAAGGGAATATAGATGTTGCAATCAAGAAATCAGTCAAAACGATCGAGCATGAATATCGGACGGGGTATCAAGAACAGACGTATCTTGAAACACACTCGATGTTTGCCGATTTTGACGGAGATACCATTAAGATTCTTGGTTCTATGCAATGTCCTTACTATATCGTAGAAACATTAAAATCAGTATTGGGATGGCAACAGGATCGGATTCGGGTCATCCAAATGCCGACCGGCGGTGCTTTTGGCGGGAAGGAGGAGTATCCTTCTATCCCTGCTGCACATGCTGCTTTGGCAAGCATAAAAACAAGGAAACCTGTTCAACTCATTTTAGAGCGACAGGAAGATATTCAGAGTTCGACCAAACGTCATCCTTCGATCATTCGGATAGCAAGTTATTTGGATTTAGACCATTCGATTATAGGTCATGATATCCATGTCAAAGCAGATGGGGGTGCTTATGCAGGGCTATCGAGCGTCGTACTACAGAGGATGATTTTCTCTGTCAGCGGAGTGTACAATATTGAGCATCTGCGTGTACGCGGGACGGCATATGCGACAAATAATGTTGTGGCAGGAGCCTTTCGCGGGTTTGGCGGACCTCAAGCCTTTTTCGCGATTGAAATGCACATGGAGAATATTGCCCGAGAACTGGGTGAAGATCCGGTGGAGTTTAAGCGCAAGTATTATGTGAAACAAGGGGATACTTCATCAACCCGAGGGATATTCAACGATAAAATCATCTTAGATCAGCTGACGGATGAAGTATTGAAAATCTCTGACTACCAACAAAAAAGAACGGAATACTCCGGCACGCCGTGGAAAGGGATTGGGTTTTCTGTATTTTTTCATGGTTGTGGTTTTACCGGTGCCGGTGAATCAGAACTGATCAAGCCGGCGGTAAGGTTGAAAAAAGATCAGGAAAACGTTGAGATTTTCATTTCGACCACAGAAATCGGTCAAGGTGCATTGACGACGATGCGCAAACTGGTCGCAAAAACATTGAACATTCCCATTGAAAATGTCACTCATCGTTACCCGGATACGCTCAACTGTCCGGACTCCGGTCCGACGGTAGCCTCGCGGTCGATATTGATCGTTGGGAAATTGTTGGTTGAATGTGCCACAAAAATGAAAGAGCGATGGAATGAACAACATGTGGATATCACACAAAACTATATTTATCCGCCGCACTTACATTGGAATAATGAAATCTTTGAAGGCAATGCTTATCCCGATTTCTCTTGGGGAGTCAATGTAGCTGAAGTCGCAGTCGATCCGAACACATATCAAGTCGATGTTAAAGGCATCTGGGCAGTATATGATATCGGAACTCCCATTGACGAAAAAATCGTACAAGGACAGCTTGAAGGCGGAATCGTTCAAGGACTGGGATATTGCTTATTGGAAGTTCTTGAATCTGATCGCGGTAAATTGGCACAAGATACTTTGACAACCTATATCATTCCGACAGCACCCGATATACCCAAGATTGTTGCAATGTGCATCGATAATCCGTCAACGATCGGACCACTGGGTGCTCGCGGACTCGGAGAGATACCTTTGGTCGGGGTTGCTCCGGCAGTGGTAAGTGCCATACAACAGGCGATCGGCTCCAGAGTAGTGAAGATTCCGGTAACACCGGAAGATATATTGAGGAGGATCCAAGATGAAAGTTAATTTTATCCTAAACGGGTCTGCGATCAGTGTGGAAGCAGAGCACTCAACAAGACTGTTGGACCTGCTACGGGATCAATGCCATATGACTTCAGTAAAAGAGGGATGCGGTGAAGGTGAATGCGGATCATGCTCTGTATTATTGAACGGACTGTTGGTCAATTCATGTCTGATCGCGATTGCCAATCTTGAGGGGAGCGAAATTATTACTTTGGAAGGCTATCGGCAAACCAAACGATTCGAAGCAGTTAAGGCAGGTTTTGAACAATGCGGCAGCGTACAGTGCGGATTTTGTACACCTGGCTTTGTCTTGGCGACCGAAGCACTCCTTTCGATGAATCCGAATCCTACAGAAGATGAAGTCATTAAGGGAATCGAAGGCAATCTTTGTCGGTGTACCGGTTATCAGATGATCGTGGCTGGGATTATGAAAGCAAAGGACATAGGTAAAGGTCTATGGTAAAAGCATTTCGACCAACATCATTAACGGAAGCTCTTGAAGTCAGAAAGAATCATGACGTCATGATTTTTAATGGCGGGAGTGACATGATGATCAAATATCGCAGCGGATCCTCTGTCGCAGTGAATTTTCCTAAGGATGTTCTTTATATCGGTCAATTGAGTGAGCTTAAAAACATCGTTGAAAGGCAGGATGAGTTTATCATCGGCTCAGCGGTGACGTATGCACAGATCCTAAGACATCCCACGATCCCCGGTTATTTAAAACAACCTTGTGAGCAGATTGGGTCAGTAGCTGTCCGCAATATTGCTACATTGTCAGGAAATATCTGCAATGCCTCTCCTGCCGGAGATGTATTACCGTCATTATATGCGTTAAATGCGAATATAACACTGACATCCGCAGAGGGTCACAGAATGATTCCTATCAAAGACTTCATCGACGGACCGGGGAAGATCCGATTGAACCGAGATGAAATCGTCACACAGATTTCATTCGATAAGGTTTACTTCAGCCATGTCTTTTACAGGAAGGTAGGGACAAGGAAAGCGAACGCTATTTCAAAAGTTTCGGTTTTGGCCTTGGCGAATGTCATCGATCACAAAATTGCGGATATACGACTGACCATCGGTGCTTGCGGTCCGACGGTCGTACGTATAATCGAGGCGGAGAAGCTGCTTTGCGGCTTAAGAATCGAACAAATCGACAATGTCCTTGATGAGGTGTTGTCATGTGTTACCGAAAGGTTAAAACCAATAGATGATGTGCGATCGAATCGTATATATCGCACAAAAGTTGCGTGTAATCTTGTAGAAACATTTCTGACAAAGGAGTTGACTTTATGAAAAGAGCAATAACAACGATTCTTTTTTGGGGTGCATGTTGGGGTATCACCGAATCCACGCTCGGTTATGTCCTTCACTTGTTTTCAATGGCTATTCCGGGGCTCCCCGGGATGCTCATGTTTCCGATAGCCTTTATCTTTATGCATCGTGTATATGACCAAACGCAAGATCTGCTTTCGGTTATTCAGATTGCTTTGGTTGCTTCATCAATCAAACTGACAGATTTGATGTTTGGCGGTTTGCCAACGATTTACGTAGTCAACCCAGCGCTTTCACTTTTGATAGAAGGGTTGGCTGTTGCAATGATTCTTGCTTATGTTACCCATAAACAAACATTCATCCGATTTCATCATTGTTTCTTCATGGGATGGATTTGGCGAGTGGTTCTCCTTGGATATATGCTCATCCTTTCGAGATTTGATTTGCCTGCCGGTTTAGTGACCAATGGTTGGACCATTGCCCTCCGCTTTTTATTCTTGGAGAGTATAATCAATGCAATTCTGATGAAAGGGTATCTGGTACTGCCGGTTAAATTGGAGCGCAAGGCACCAAGTACAGCATTGGCTTGGGGGATGCTTCTTGCAGCCATTCTTCTGCAAGGCATGTTTTAGTATATGAGAACGATCACTCTGATAAGCGGCGATTTTAATTCCGGAAAGACATCGAGAATGATTGATATCTTTCAGCAGCAAATCAAGGGAGAAGCAGAAGGATTTGCGTGTGTTAAATACAGTAATGTTGAAAATGATATTCGAGGATACAAATTGATAAGACTGTCTACGCAAGAAGAAAATGACTTTATCATTGAGAAATCCATATCTGAAATTGCTGATGAGGATTTCTTCGAACTTGAACGGTTTAGGTTCTCTAAGAAAGCACTGAGTTTAGCAGAAGGTATCATAAGCGATGCGATTCAAAATCCAAGCATCGTATCCATATTTCTCGATGAAGTCGGAATGCTTGAACTACAAGACCGAGGTTACTGCAAAATTTTTACAAAGATGATCGAAAGCCAGAAGAACTTGTTTATTTGCATCAACCAAAAACACATTAAAGCAGTCACGGAGAAATTTGGATTCAACTACGACCGTTGCATATAAAAAGGCAGGATACCCTGCCTTGTGCTTTATGAAAGCAAATTCTTATTTAAACACGAAGTGCAATACGAAGATAGCAATCAATACCCAGATGATCGGTTTGACTTCTTTTGCTTTACCGCTGGCAGCCATCACAACGCCGTAGGTGATAAAGCCGGTTGCGATTCCGTCTGCGATCGAGTATGCCAAGATCATCGTGATGATAGCAACAAATCCGCTGGTAGCAGCAACGAAATCATCCCACTCAATTCCACCCAACTGTTGAGCCATCAGTACACCGACAACGATAAGCGCCGGAGCGGTAACGGTTCCATTAACTACGGCCAATACCGGGAAGAAGACGATGGACAGAATAAACAATACACCGGTAGTAACGGCGGTTAATCCGGTACGACCGCCCACACCGACACCGGCAGCAGACTCGATATAGGAAGTAACGGTTGAAGTACCTAACACAGCACCGGCAACGGTACCGATAGCATCTGCCATCAAAGCTTTGTCTACATTTTCAAGTTCACCGTTTTCATCAATGAGATTTGTCTTGCCTGCTACAGCAACCAACGTACCGGCTGTATCAAAGAAGTCGATGAACAAGAAGGTGAAGATGATCAGGATGGCCGAAGGACTTGCGAACAAATCGCTGAAACCGGTAGCGAATGCACCCAAGGTCGGCATATCAAAGTTAAAGGATACAACGGCTGTCGGTAAGGAAGGCATGCCTTCGACACCGGCCAATCCGGCAATGACGCCGACAACAGCAGTAATAACCAAACCGTAGAACACACCGGCAGAAATTTTGCGTGCCAACATGGCAAATGTCACTAAAATACCAAAGACTGCCAACAAGACGGTCGGAGAGGTCAAATCACCCAAACCTACCAAGACAGCATCATTGTTAACAACGATGCCGGCATTCTGTAAACCGATAAAAGCAATAAAGAAACCGATACCGGCACCAATAGCCAGTTTCAAATTCTTCGGAATGGCATTGATAACCATTTTACGGATGCCTGTAACGGAGATGATCAAGAAAAGTAATCCGGACACAAAAACAGCCGCCAATCCTGCTTGCCAACTGCCCCCAAGCATACTTACAGCGGTGAATGAAAAGAATGCATTTACGCCCATACCCGGTGCTAATGCGATCGGGTAGTTAGCGTATAAACCCATGATGATAGATGCCAAAGCAGAGGATAAAGCTGTTGCAAGGAAGACGGATTGGAATGGCATACCAGCCCCAAATTCATTGGACAACAAGCCCGGGTTGACCGCTAAGATGTAAGCCATCGTGAGGAAGGTCGTTAAACCCGCCAACAATTCGACTTTTACGGTTGTTCCCTTGGAAGACAACTTAAATAACTTTTCGAACATAATGTTCCCCTTTCTCATGTGCTACTCACCGTCAAAAAAGAAAAAGCTTCCGTTTCGACAGAAGCACTGAAAAAGTGATCTTCCATCGTAGTCCGACCGTTTACGGTGGTCGGGTAGAGACTCTTGCGCCTTATTCGCAAGGATATACGGTGTTTAGCATGGAGTCATTTTAGCATGTCTTACGCATCTTGTCATCCATCTTTTTACTTTTTTCACAACTTTCGTTACCATTGAATGTGTGTATGAGTCACTTGCATTTCTGGTGCAGTTGTCGTAAACTCCAAGTAGATAAAGAATATTTAGAACGGAGGTATGCAATGCATTCCTTTACTATCGAGAAGCTTGTCCAGCACTTAGGTCCGGTCGGCGCTCAACTGAAAGCCGGCAAGAAGGGATTATCAAACAAAATTTTTAATGCCAACATCATTGATAATCCGGATTCCTTCGAATGGTTTACGGCGGGGGATTTTATTTTAACCACCGGATTTATTTTTAAGGATGATGTTAACTTGCAAAAAAAACTTGTCAAAGAGCTTGCGGATCAAAATTGTGCCGGATTGGGAATCAAAGTCAAAAGATATTGGAATGAAGTTCCGAAGGTCATTATCGATGAAGCGAATCTTCGGGGATTTCCTATCGTTGAAATCCCATTTACGTATAGTCTGGCTCAAGTTTCAAATATCATCAATGCCGAAGTTCACCAACGGGAGGACAGTGTATTTAAGAAATATCGGGATATTCATAATGCTTTCAGTAAATGTTCGATCGATGGCGGTAACTTATGGGAAATCGTAAAACTTACTTCGGATTTGGTCGAGAATCCGGTCATCATGCTCGACAGTTCATTTAATTTGCTGAGTTATTTCGAACGTCCGAATAATCCGCATAAACTGGCAGAAAATCTGCAGTTAATTGAGCGTGAGAAGGTTTTTACTAAAGAATTTACCGACGGAATTCCAACCAGCACGAAGAAATTTACTTTGAGTATTAAGCGTAAGTTTCCGGATGAAAACGGAAATATCGTTTGCCGGGTCATTCCGATCGCTTATTCACAAATCATCTACGGATATATCATCGTTTGGGAAGTGACGAGAAAGTTGGAGAGTATTGACTATATCGCGTTGGAAAGCGCTGCTCAGACAGCAGCCATGGAGCGAGTCAAAACCAAGCAGATGATTGAAGCTCAGCATAAGATGAAAGAAGACTTCTTTGATGATCTTCTTCAAGGAAAAATTGCTTCGGTCAATGCGGTAAAAAGCCTTGCGGAGATTCATGGCATGAATCCGATGAGAAATCATATCTGTGCCATCATAAATACGCAGGATGCCACAAAGGAAACGCTTAATGAAGTCATCAATATATGTCTGGATGTCGCCATGAAATGTCGCAGACGTGTCCGCTCGATCATCAGGGAGAGCAATGTGCTCATGTTTATCGAGTTAGAAGAGAGTGAAAGCCGGTATGAACCAAGCATGGAAGTTCGCGGCTTTCTTGAACGATTGGATCTAAACGTGAATTCCTCGTGTAAAAATCTCATGTATCGTATAGGTGTCAGTAATGTTTGTACAGATTTTCTCACTATTGGGAAGTCTTGTTTGCTCGCTCAGGATGTGCTTCGATTAACCTCAAAAATTCCATCAAATGATAACATTTTTTACTTCAATGATTTGATTAGCTACTATTTACTAGATAGTACATTTGATAAAAGTAAATTGCATGGATTCTTTGATTCAACATTAGGTAGTATACGTGATTATGACAAGAGTAATAAAACTGACCTGATGAATACTCTAGAATCCTACTATAAGGCAAATGGAAACTTAAGCATTGCCTCAAAAGCAATGTTTATCCATAGAAATACATTTATATATAGAATTGAGAAAATCAAGCAGATATTGAATAATGATTTGAAAGATTCAGAGTTCAATTTTAATTGTCAATTGGCATTACATATCAGTAAGATTATAAATACTCGATAATATAATCATTTATATTTCATAGAAAGCGCTAACAAATTGAATCATTTGTGCAAAATGCCCAACCATGTTGGGTGTTTTTCATTTGTTTTGACCATTGTTGCATACTTTTGCCTATGGGAAAATGTAAGCGAATACGAGGTGATGTTTATCGACCGAATAAAATCATACTGTAAGCATTTCAGAGTTCTGTTTGATGACGAAAAACAAGCTGTCGTACATTCAGTATATAAAAGTACGATCAATTGTTTGGTCGATGATCGAATCATATCGCTTCAGCATCAGGAAATGCCGATCACTCCGCTAAGCATCAATCTCGATATCCCCAAAAAGGTCTTCGAACTGATTCGGGTAAACAGAGGTGATGAAGTGCAGTTTACAAAAGACGGATTAGTTGCATTTAATACGAGCTTTATTTTCGAAGATACTGAAGTATTCGATTGTGACTTAACCATCGGAACATATCCGCTGGACAAAGCAAAAATTGGGAAGTTATCGGATGAAATTCTGCTCTACATCGAAAAAGGCGAGTTCGGTCGCATTGCTAAATCACTGAAAGACAACCAAAAAATACTATTGTCATTTGCGGGCAGTTATGTATCCGGTATCTTAACGAAATTAAGCAATAGTTCAGATGTTCTGGAAATCAGCTCTTTGGCAGCGCAGTTGATCGGTGTTGGCGAGGGATTAACACCTTCCGGGGATGATTTCAACTGTGGCATGTTAGCCGCTCTGTTCTATTTGCGAGACAGACGATATGCTGATGATCTGAGGGAAGAACTGATTCGTCAAATCCGTCACCGGATCAACACGACTACGATTATCAGTAAAGAATTTCTTGTTTATGCGTGTGAAGGTAAATTCAGTCAGATGGTGAAACACATTCTCATCAAGAGTCAAAATAATCGGGATGTGATACAGGAGATTATGAAAATCAGGGATGTGGGGCATACTTCCGGTATCGATTTTCTGACGGGACTTTACTTTGGATTATTAAAGGGAGGAAATGAATGATGATTCATAATGTTATTAAGCACAATGCCTATTTTGACTCCGTGACTCTGATGCTGTTTTCAAGCAAATTGAGCGGTATACCCGGAGTGCTGGAAGCAGCGGTTATGATGGGTACAGACCATAATAAGGAACTGATGAAAAGTTCGGGAATTTTGTCTGAAGAACTGGCAAGCAAAGTTACCGGTAATGACTTAGTGATTGGTATCAAAGCCGTATCACAGGCGGTTATCGATTTGGCGATCAAAACGCTGGATGAACAATTTGAAAACAAGAACAAATCGGATGAAGGCACTGGGAAAGTGA
The DNA here is from genome assembly GCA_036677505.1 of Erysipelotrichaceae bacterium. GTDB lineage: Bacteria > Bacillota_I > Bacilli_A > Erysipelotrichales > Erysipelotrichaceae > UBA2227. Next base: position 103,239 of record JAVBWK010000021.1, on the reverse strand, counting down.
AAGTTAAAACGATTGATGCAGCTGTCAAGAAAATGGACGGACTCAATTTCGCCATTGTATCACTGCCTGGCCGTTTTGCTGCTGCGGAAACGATGAAATGTCTTAAGAATGGGATGCATGTACTATTATTCTCGGATAACATCACGGTTGAAGAAGAGAATGAATTGAAAGATTATGCGGTTGCCAATCAATTGCTGATGATGGGGCCGGACTGCGGCACAGCCATTATCAACGGGGTAGCCCTTGGATTTGCCAACGTTGTCCGAAAAGGGAATATCGGCCTGGTCGCAGCCTCAGGAACCGGGTTACAAGAGCTGACGGTCATTATTGACAAGCTCGGCGGCGGTATTTCGCAAGCCTTAGGAACCGGCGGTCGCGACTTGAAGAAAGATATCGGCGGTAAAATGATGCTTTTGAGCTTGGATGCATTGGCTAACGATCCTGAAACACATGTCATCGGAATTGTGTCGAAACCACCGGCAAAAGAAGTCATGGTAAAAATCTTAGAAAAAGTGAAGAATATTTCAAAACCAGTCGTAGCCTGTTTCCTGGGTGGAGATCCGAGTCTTGTGAAAGGAACGGACACAATTGCAACGGAAACTATTGAAGAAGCAGCGAAGCACTTAGTAACTTTGTCAAAAGGTACTCTGGATTCAAGTTTAGATGGATTCACTGAGGCTCAATTGAATGATTTGGTTGAAGTTGAAGCGAAGAAACTTTACGGGAAAAAATACATCCGAGGCTTGTACACAGGTGGAACCCTTGCTTATGAAGGTATGTTGATTCTTGACAAAAAGATCGGAAATATCTACTCGAATATCGCAATTGATAAAGAGTTCGGTCTGGCTGATGTTGAAGTTAGTCAGGAAAACTCAATATTGGATATGGGAGATGATTATTTCACTGATGGCATGCCTCATCCGATGATCGAACCGAAATTGCGCTCTCAACGTATCATTAAGGAAGCATCTGATCCGCAGACGGCCGTTATTCTGTTGGATTGTGTCTTGGGTTACGGAAGTCATCCGGATCCGGCAGGTGCTGTTGCTTCTGCTGTTGAGCAAGCCAAAGCACAGCAAGGGAATCGGCATATCACCTATATTGCTTCGGTTTGCGGTACAGAAAAAGACCCGCAAGTACTGAGTGATCAGGTAGCAAAATTGAAAAATGCCGGAGTCATTGTACTTCCAACCAATGCGCAGGCAGCACAGTTTGCTGCTCGTATCTTAGCAAAACTTTAGGAGGCAAGATATGTCAAGAGTAAATGAACTATTTAATCAATCTTTAAGAGTAACTAACATCGGCTTGGAAACATTCTATGAAACGGTTGTAGAACAGAAGGTGTCTGCCGTTCATGTTGAGTGGCGGCCGGCGGCCGGCGGAAATGCAAAACTTGCTTCACTTTTATCAAAACTGAGCATTCCTGAAATTGAAGAAGCAAACAAAAAGGCATTCGATATTATGAACAATGCTGAACCGGTTTTGACAGATATCAAATATGCACACGAAGTTCTCGAAGGTATGGATAAGTACACCATCGGTCATGCCGGACCGCCAATTGCCTGGGAAGATATGTGCGGTCCGCTTCAAGGAGCTATTCTTGGGGCTATCCTGTATGAAGGATTGTCATCCAGTCTTGAAGAATCAGAGGAACTGGTAAAGAGCGGTAAAATCAAATTCAGAAACAATCACAGCATGGGAGCGGTCGGTCCGATGACCGGGATGATCACTTATTCAATGCCTTTGTGGGAAGTGACCAACACTTCTTACGGGAATAAAGCATATTGCGCCTTCAATGAAGGATTGGGAAAGGTCATGCGCTTTGGCGCTAACGGACCTGAAGTGATTGAGCGGTTAAAGTGGTTGGAAACGTCATTAGGGCCTGCCATGAAAAAGGCGTTGGCCTTGTCAGGACCTATCTCGTTGAAAGTCATCGTTGCAAAAGCTTTGGCCATGGGTGACGAAATGCATCAGCGAAATACCGGAGCAAGTTCTCTGTTTGTCCGGGAAATCATGAAGTATCTGGTTCAAGTCGTTGATAGTAAAGAGGAACTGCACAAAATTACTGAATTTATTACCGGAAACGATCAGTTTTTCCTAAACATTGCGATGGCCTCCGGGAAAGCCATCTGTGATCCGGTGAAAAATATTCCAAACAGCACGGTCGTTACGACATTAAGCAGAAATGGGACCAACTTTGGCATCAAGATCAGTGCATTGGGCGAACAGTGGTTTGAAGCACCGGTCAACCAGCCGAAAGGATTGTACTTCCCCGGATACTCAGCCGATGATGCAAACCCGGATATCGGCGACAGTGCCATTGTCGAAACTTTCGGTATCGGTGGTTTCGCCATGGGTTCCGCACCGGCGGTCGTGCGTTTTGTCGGAGCAAGTTCCGTGGATGAAGCCATTGCCTACTCCAAGGAAATGCAGGATATCTGCGTCGGACTGAGTCCGCATTATATCATTCCGACTATGAACTTCGTGGGCACGGCAACGGCCATCGATGTTCGCAAAGTGGTTGAAACAGGCAGTACGCCTGTCATCAATACAGGTATGGCGCATAAAAAACCAGGCATCGGTCAGGTGGGGGCCGGCATCGTCCGTGCGCCGCTCGAATGTTTCGTTAAGGCATTGGAAAATTTTGCAAAGTATTATGAAATGTAGTTGAACCTAATAAGAGGGAAGATGTACCACTACAAGGAGGAAAGAAAGTGGAAAAGAAAACATTTTGGCAAAGAGTAAAAGCTGCTGGTCCAGCAGCAGTAATCACCAGCGCCTTTATTGGTCCAGGCACGATTACAACATCAACACTGTCCGGAGTAAACTTTGGTTATGCCCTACTATGGTCAGTTCTTTTTTCGGGGATTTCATTAGTTATCATTATGAATATGGCTTCAAGGTTAGCAATTGTTGGTAAACGAAATATTGTAGATGCATCTTTGGAACTATTCAAATCCAATGCATGGAAAGTATTCGTTACTCTTCTTATTGCATCTGCAATTGGGTTAACTGCATTAGGATTTGAAGCAGGAAATCTAATTGGTGCTACGGCAGGTTTTAGCGATATTTTCGGTTTAGAAGTTTGGCTAGCTGCTTTAATAATGGGATTGGTTTCTTTAGCAGCAATTATATTCTCGACTCCCAAAATTATTGAGTTAATTATGAAAATGTTTGTTGGTGTCATGGGGGTCATTTTCGTAATCACTGCAGTAGTATCAAAACCTGATTACTTAGCTATCTTAAAGGGTTTTATTCCTTCAGTTCCTAATGGAGCATTGGTTAATACAGTCGCCTTAATTGGTACGACAATCATTGCTATTAATCTTGTTTTCCACTCCATCGCGAGTGCCGATAAATGGCATGATGAAAAGGATCTTGATGATTCATACTTCGATACTAAACTAAATGTGTCACTTGGGGTTCTAATGACACTGGCCTTAATCATTACAACGTCTGCAGTTCTCTTTGGCTCAGGCACTATAGTTAATAGTCCAATAGTATACTCAAAATCGCTTGAACCGGTATTGGGCAGCTGGGCCAGAATTTTTGGAAGTACTGGATTAGTTTTTGCGGGATTGTCTTCTGCTATTGCTACACCTTATATGACAGGTGTAATCTTTGGAAGAGTGTTCAAGTGGAATAAGCAAAATGATTATCGGCCAAAAGTAGTAGCAACTATTGCTGTTTTAATAGGTATGGGATTTGCGATGTTTGGAGCTAGACCAACATCAATTATTGTTTTTGCACAAGCTACAAGTGGTGTGTTTTTGCCATTCATTTCAATTTTGTTTGTAGTTGCCGCTAATAAAGAGTACTTAGGTAAATTTAAAAACAACTTGACTCAGAACTTGCTAAGCAGTCTCTCTGTAGTTGTTACCTTTGGTTTAGGAATGTGGACGTTATATAACGCATTAAAAGCACTACTAAAGTTTTAATTGTATTTACACTCAGTTGGAGCATTAAGAATTGTCTTAATGCTTCAACTTCTATATGCTAGTATTATTGAAACGAAATTTATTGGGAGGAAGAAATGGATAAACATAAATTTTTAGGATTACCAAAACTAGTTGTCTCTGATCAACCGCCTTATGATCCTTTACAAGCATTCGTTAGAGAAAATCATATTGCTATTGAAGGTTCTGAGACAGGACCTTTAAGTGATCTAGCTTTTGCAGTAAAAGATGTTTTTATGATTAAAGGAAGTACTTACAGTAATGGACATCCAGATTGGTTAAAAACTCATGAACCAGATAATAAAACTGCTAGTTCTGTTTTAAAGTTATTAGATGCTGGTGCAGACCTAGTTGGGAAAACTGTCTGTGATGAGCTTTGTTTCAGTATTAGTGGTGAAAACTGGAACTATGGATCCCCGATGAACCCACATGATATTCGAAGATTTACTGGTGGGTCTTCGGCTGGCTCAGGCGCAGCTACGGCGGGAGGATTGGTCGACTTCGCAACAGGCAGTGATTGTTTGGGTTCTGTTAGAGTGCCTGCGGCTTATAATGGATTGCTTGGCATGAGACCAACCTACAAAAGGGTGCCGAATGATGGGGAAGCACCTTATTGTGAGAGCATGGATGTTTTAGGCTATGTTGCGGCTAATCCTGATGTATTTGTAAGAGTTTCAGAAGTGCTTTTAGGCCAAGACAATGAATCTATTGAATTTTGTCAATTGTATATTGCAGATGATTGTTTTGAGGCACTGGACCTTGATGTATACAGTTCAATCAAACCAGCAGTTGATTTTACAGCATCCCGATTTCAAAGTATAAGTCATGTAAGAGTTGCACCTGAAGGTCTTGAAAAATGGATTGAGACATTTAGAATAGTGCAAGGTTATGAAGTTTGGGAAAGTTACGGTGGATGGATCCAAAAGTACAAACCTCGGTTATCTCGAGGACCTAAAGAACGATTAGAATGGGCATCAACAATTACCAGAAATCAATATAAAGATGCATTGAGAGACAAACAAAGAATTTCAGATTATTTTCATTCATTTCTTCCTAAAAATGCTATTCTATGTTTACCGACGACAGCTTCAGTTGCTCCATTAAGAACGACTTCACTTGAGGAAATTAATCGCACACGTGCGATTTCCACAAATTTTTTATGTATTTCTCCGTTAACGTCTTGCCCTCAGGTGACAGTTCCTCTTGTTTTTCATGATGAAATGCCCTTAAGCATGACACTCATAAGTTCCTACGGTACAGATTTAGCATTAGCTAAATTTGCTGCAAAATTAGTAGAGGAATTTCAAAAATAGCTTTTATTTCTGATAGAGAGGGTTAGGGATATGAATATTCCATTGAACATAGGGATGTGGCTTGTGGCTGCTTTGCCCATCATCGTATTGCTTGTATTAATGGCCGGCTTCCAATGGGGTGCAACGAAAGCTGCTCCGATCGGATTTGGTATTGCCTTGATTTCGGGTTTGTTCTTCTATAAAGCAGACTTATTTTTGGTTTTGATTGAAAGTCTTAAAGGTGTTTGGAGCACACTTGTCGTACTGATCGTTGTGTGGCCGGCCATTCTTTTGTTTGAAGTGGTCAGTGAGGCCAAAGCCTTCACAGTGTTCAGAAACGGATTGCAAAAGTACACACCCAACGAATTGGTACAAGTGATTGCTTTGGGTTGGGTATTTATGAGCTTTCTTCAAGGAATCACCGGCTTTGGGGTTCCTGTTGCAGTTGGGGCTCCATTGCTTGTAGGTATTGGCGTTACTCCGATTTGGGCAGTTTTGATTCCCTTGATTGGTCACGCCTGGGCAAATACCTTCGGTACTTTGGCTGTTGCCTGGGATGCACTGGTTTTACAAACCAATCTGGCAGCAGATCCGGCTCTGCTTTTACAAACTGCACTTTGGGCAGCATCCTTTATCTGGGTGTGGAATTTTATCACCGGAATCGCTATCAGTTGGATTTATGGTAAAAAAGAAGGGCTGATCCGGGGATTGCCTGTTGTCATTGTGATTTCACTCATTCAGGGCGGCGGTCAGTTATTCTTGAGTCAGGTAAATCAGACATTGGCGGCTTTTGTTCCTGCAGTTATTTCTCTAGTGGCTATCTTTTTGATAGGCCGTACAAAGATGTACGGTACACCATGGCGTATTGAAAACAGTAAAGTGATGAATCGCAAAAACAGCGATTTTGTCCAAGACTATCCGAAAAACATGTCCATGCACCAGGCGTTTCTGCCTTATTATGTTCTTACGTTTATTACCCTATTCATTTTACTCATTCAACCGATCAAACGGTTTCTGGGACAGATCAAATTTGGTTTTGCTTTTCCTGAAACGATAACCGGATACGGCTACGTGAATTCAGCGGTTGCTTCTTTCTCACCCATAGCACCACTGACTCATGCCGGGATATTTTTGCTAGTATCTTCCTATATCGGGTATGTCTTTTTTAAGAAACACGGCTGGATTCAAAAAGAAGGCGGTAAAGCCGTAGTTCGACGTTCGCTAGAGAAGACCTTACCTTCTGCTTTGGCTGTGCTCGGATTTATCCTGATGTCAAGAATCATGGGCGGAACCGGTCAGACAGTCATCCTGGCTCAAGGAATCGCATCTACTTTAGGCAAGAGCTATGCCATTCTGGCTCCGGTTGTCGGCATGTTAGGTGCATTTATGACCAGCTCGAATATGGCTTCAAATATTTTATTTGGCGAGTTTCAATTAACGACAGCCAGAATTTTATCGTTGAATGTTGCTGCGATCTTAGGAGCACAGACGGCTGGCGGAGCTATCGGTAATACGATTTGCCCGGGTAATGTCATTTTAGGTACAACCACCGCTGGTATTTTGGGTCAGGAGGGTGTCGTTTTGAAGAAAGTGTTGCCCATCACCGTGACTGCAGCGGTCATCGTAGGAGCGATACTGTTTATCACGCAAGTTTTGTAAATCGCGAATCGGTTATCAATAAGATTGAAATAACATTTCGAACATTTTAAGCCTATTAGTTTAGAATCCTCTTGTCTGCCCCCGAAAGGGGGCAGTTTTATTTTCCAGGTATTCATCGATACCAGGCCCCTTTAATGTCCGTAATCGCCAAATACCGTAAATGTAACTTAAGACAAGCACACCGACTGTAACCGGCAATCCCATGATCGTATTTGCCCACACAAGGGCATCCACATTGTCCGACATAAACAGAGTGACTTGTATGATGGTTCTAATCAGAAAGAAAACCGACCACATCACGGTCACTTCACGATACGCTGGCTTTACATCCTTGCGCCAAAACCACTCCAATGTCCATCCCCGGGTCAGATGACTCGCATAAGCAGCTAAAGGTTTGTCAATAATGATTGTGACTAAGGAGAATACAAGAACAAAAGCATTCGTTACGATTCCGGGCAGAAAATAATTAGTCGCATTATCCGCAAGATAGGCAAAGACACCGGCAATCAGGATGCCTGTCATACCGACCAATGCATAGATCCCGGTTTGTTTTCTCAGCATACGGTAAATACCAAAAGAAATCGAAAGTATAATTGCGCCTGAGATGGCATTAGTGATTCCTGAGCTTGAATTAATCACAAAAAAAGCCAAAGGAGGCAGGATGGCATCCAGCGTTTTCCCGGTAAAAACTGAGGTTAGCTCTTCGAGTATTTCTTTGCCCTTGCTCATACCAGCGATTGTTTTCTAGAACCGAGAAAGAAAGTGAGCCAGTCATTCTTACTGGTTAAAAATGCGTATAGGACGTAAACTGCACCGGTGAAGAATCCAAGGATCATCATGGCAACGATCCAAATAACGGCAATGATCAAATTACTTTCACGAAAGTAAATCCACATAGAAAAAAGTACGAATCCGGTATATAAATCAACCAGTGATACGATCCCCCAGGGATTCGCCAGGATAAGTGAACCATCCGCTCCAAAGTCACCAACGGTAAATCCGTATACCAATGCGGCTGTCATAGCCAATATGCCGAATACAGCGATAATTTTCCCGAGTTTCATAGTTATCCTCCATTTAAATTGTACACAATTTAATTAAGCATATTGTATATCTTCTTATGAAATTTTGCACGGACTTAGCATCAAAACAAGCTGATTAAAAAGGGCTGAATGATTCAGCCCTCAATTCTTATAACGCCTGTTGCAAGATATCTTTCAGTTCATCGTAAGTGAGAACGATTGGATTTCCCTTCATGCTGCTGGCATTCATGGATTTCTTAATGATCTCATCAAAGTGTTCTTCCTTGACTCCGAAATGACTCAAAGATGCCACATCGAGGTGTCTGCACAAGTCTTCCAACCAGGCAACGCCATCCAAAGCTTGGGCATTGGGATTTCCGGTCAGAATTTTAGCCACTTCTTCGTACCTTCTGACCGCCGGATTCTGTGGATCCCGGGCATTGAGTACTTCAATGTTTTTACGTGTGACAAACGGCAATAAACGGGCACAGACCACTCCGTGAGGAATGGGGAACATACCGCCCAAGACACCCGCAAAGCCATGGACGGCCCCTAATTTGGCATTAGCCAATGCAATACCGCCGAACAGACTGACGATGGCCATATCTTCCCGGGCATCGATATCCTCGCCGTGATCATACGCAGTTTTAAGTGATTTCGCAGCACGCGCCAATCCTTCCTTAGCGAAAGCATCGGTAATGGGGTTGGCCATTTTGGAAACGTAAGGCTCCAACACCTGAGTCAATGCATCCAATCCGGTACTTGCCGTAACTTCTTTGGGCACACTGACCGTAAGAGCGGGATCGAGAAGCACGACATCCGGCAACATATAAGGGCTGCGAATGCTGACCTTAACTTTGTGAGTTTCCGATAAAATGGTAGCATTCTTGGTTGCTTCCGCACCGGTGCCCGATGTCGTCGGTACGGCGATAAACGGCAATGATTTCTTACTTACCGGCACACCGTTTCCGATGACTTCCAAATAATCCATCAGGTCGTTGGTGTTGGTCATCAATGCCGCAATCGTCTTTCCGCTGTCCAATACGCTGCCACCGCCGATCGCAACAATGACTTCACTTTTATGAGCACGGGATACGGCGAGAATTTCATTGATCGAATCAATACTTGGTTCGCCTTTGACGTTGACCGAAGCTACTTCGCATCCGGACTCTTTCAATAATTCTACTGCTTTTTTTGTGTCTTCCGATGCCAACCGACAAACCAGTAAAACCCGTTGTCCAAACGATCTTGTCAGTTTTCCGATTTGATTCAATCCGTCACGTTCGACGATGATCCGGCTAGCCGTCATAAATTCAAATTTCATGATCAGACCTCCTGTTTTCTTCATTATAACCCAAAATGAACCATGAGAGAGGATATTGCTGACAAAGATTGAACCAGAGGTTCGTAAATGTGTATAATAATAAAAAGGCAGGGTGGTTTCATATGGCAAGTCGAACTTTCATTATGTTAAAGCCGGATGCACTTGATAAAAATTTGGAGAGTGAAATCCTGACATTTTTTAAAGATTATGGAATTGAAGTCGTTCGTTGGGACACAGTCGTGGTGGATGAGGCATTGATCATGCGCCACTATCAAGAAGTCATTGAGCGATTGAATTTGCCGGAGTTTCCCGGTCGCATCCGTGATTACTTCGTGGGCAAGACCGTCCGGATTTTTGAACTGGAATCAAAAGAAAATAACGTCGTTGCTAAAGTCAGAGAACTGATTGGAGCGACGGATCCATCGAAGGCGGGAGACAACACGATCCGAGGGAAATACAGCAGTGACTCAATCGAACAGGCAAAACAAGAGCAGCGCTTGGTGCACAATCTGATTCATGCTTCGGACAGTGACGAAAATGCGAGTTTTGAGTTAGAATTATGGTTTGGTAAATGAGAGATGTGATTATTATTGGGGGCGGTCCGGCCGGATCCACATTGGCCAGGATCATAGGAAAAGAATTCAATGTTTTGCTGATCGATAAGAAGAACCGTGACGAGCAAAAAACCGCCTTCAAGAAACCTTGCGGCGGACTGATTGCTCCGGATGCTCAACGGTCACTGGCACGCTTCCAGCTTCAGATACCGAATGAAGTACTGGCAAGCCCTCAGATATTTGCGGTAAAAACCATCGATTTTCAGACAAAGATTACAACGCATTACCAACGGTTTTATCTCAATGTCAACCGCCACCGTTTTGATAGTTGGCTGCTCTCTTTGGTTAAAGATGCTGATGTGATCGAAGATGCCCGAGTGACAAAGATCGAGAGTGACGGATCATCATTTCGAGTCAGCTATATCAAAAACGGCGTCGAATCTGTGGAAGAAAGCCGGATCTTGGTGGGGGCTGACGGAGCCGACTCACTGGTCAGAAAAACGTTCTTTACCAAGAAAATCCGTCAGTATCTGGCTATTCAGAAAGTGTTTAAAGCGGAGAATGTCAAACCCATATATGCTTCCTACTTTGATCACACCTTAACCGACAGTTACGGATGGGGATTGATCAAAGACGGGCAATGGATATTCGGCGCTGCATTGCCCATTGAAGCGAGCCGGAAGCGTTTTGAAAAGATGATTGAACAGTGTGAACTGACCGAAGTTGACAGTCATGATCCTCTGATGACAGAAGCCTGTCTGGTTAACTCACCGAAGCATGTCAGTGAAATCGAGATTGGAAAAGATCATGTGTATCTGATCGGGGAAGCTGCCGGTTTTATCAGCCCCAGTTCACTCGAAGGTATCAGTTATGCCATGGACAGTGCTCTGGCTCTGGCCAAGGCACTGAGGTCAGACAATGTAACAGAAAGTTATCTAAAGTTCAGTCGGAAAATGAAACTTAAGATATTACTCAAGCAGATGAAAAGCATCGTACTTTATACCCCATTTCTTAGAAAATGGGTTATGATAAGTAAAATAGATTCCATTGATTTGGTGGAATAGGGGAGAAAATATGGAAATTGCATCTTCATCATCAGCAGTTTTGAACACAGTCTTTATCATAATGATTTTGGGATTTGGTGTTTACGGGTACTTTCGAGGGATGTTTAAACAAGGCATTGATTTGATAGCCACAATACTTATTGCCTGGCTTGCATCCATTCTCAGCGCCTTGTTTGCGAAAGATGTCAATCTTGTCGGGAATCTGCAAATCAGTGAAGTGTCAATTATTTCGAATATCGTTGTGACTCTGGTCAATCAGATTGTCTGGTTCATTGTTCTGTTTGTAGTGTTGTCGATCCTTGTGGGTATCGTACGCATCATCGCATTGAAACACATTAAAACCCCTTGGAGCAAACGAGTCGATCGGATCGGCGGTCTTGCATTATCCGTATCTATTCCGCTGATCGCAGCCGTCATGATGGTATCGATCCTTTCATTGCCGATTTTTACCAACGGGAAAGAAATCATTTCATCATCTGTGCTGTCACCGCTGTCGCCTATCGGAGACAGCATTTCCAGTTCGATCACGGCATCCGTCGATCCGGATGGATTATTACAAAAAATCACTTCCGGAGAAGAACTGAATGAAGAGAATACAGAATCCCTGACGGATGTATTGATTCGTATGGGAATTCCGGAAGAGATCGCAGTCATTCTAGCGAAAGCTTACACTGGAGTAGAGGTCACTCAAGAAGATTTGAGCAAAGTTAAAGCGTGGATCATGTCTCAAGGGTACACTGAAGAAGATATTCGTAACATGATGCGTGAAATCGGCCTGAGTGAAGAAGAGATTGATGAAATCTTGGAAGAATATGGCAATTAAGGTCTTCGGACCTTTTTTAGTCGAAATATTTGATTTTTTTATATTCATCAACCATAATTCAACTAGAGGTGATTGCCATGGCTTATACGCTTCAGCATCCGGAGATATTCGAAATCCTGGACTCAAAAACCAACAAAATATTCTATGGCTGCGATCAGGATTGGTATACGACGAAATGGCAGAGAGTATCCGGTTGCGGACCCACCGTAGCCACCAATATGGTCCTATACATTTTTCAAAAGAAATTTTCGACACGGGCAGAATATGTGGAAATGATGAGAGACGTCCGTAAATATGTGACACCCACGATCGGCGGTGTCAATCGGACGAGTATGTTTTACCGCGGACTGGCACGTTGCTTCTCTAATAATAAATACAATATGTCCTATCGCTATCTCAATGTGCCAAGGAAAGCACACCGACCGACATTTGAACAAATCACGGAGTTTATTAATTTTGCATTAAAAAACGATCGTCCGATTGCCTTTCTCAATCTGCACAACGGGAAGGTCGTAAATCTGGAGTCGTGGCACTGGACACTGATCGTGGAAAGTCATCTGGATCATCAAAACGATCATACCCTGGTCACGATCTTAGATAACGGGGAAAAGAAAACCATCGATTTGAAACAGTGGTATGATAACACCGCAAACGATGGTGGATTTGTATATTTTGCTAATGAATAACTATACAGAGGAGAAATCCTCTTTTTTTATGCAGACGTGATCTCTCCGGCTTTCTGCAGTGATAACTTTGCAATCGCCGGACCGATCAGCTCATAGATCAGTGTAGCACACAGGATGATGGCTCGGATACTGCCGGCATACTGCGGAACGACCGACTGAGCCACAAATGTCAATCCGATCGCTACCCCGGCCTGAGGGATCAGTGCCGGCCCCAAGTATTTCTTGACTTCATCCGATGTTTTCATGATCGAAGCTCCCCAGTACGCTCCGAGCCATTTACCCACGACTCTGAAAAGTATATAGGCGATCCCGATCCATCCCAATGAAGGAAGAATCGCTAAGTTCAAGTGAGCGCCTGAAACCACAAAGAACATCATAAAAATCGGCGGAGTAGCGCGTTCGCTTAACTCCATAATCAAATCCGCATCGTGATAGAGATTGGCAAAGGCAGCACTCATCGCCATGATCATCAGCAAGGACGAACCGTGAAACAGTTGCGCACAGGTAATGGTGACAAATACACCGGCAACCGCTACCGTAAAACGATTGGCGCGGCTTTTGAAGAACCGCATAGAAAGAGTCATCAAGATTCCAATCAAGATACCCAACCCGATCGAAAGGATGATTTCCCAGACAGGAGCCATCACACTGTCCAACAAAGATACGGAGGGAGCCGTAAGCGCTTTTGCGATGGCAACATTGAGTCCGAAAATGATCAGCGCGACCGCATCGTCAATGGCTACGACGCTGAGCAACGTCTCAGTCACCGGTCCTTTCGCTTTATACTGCTTAATGACCATGACCGTCGCCGCCGGTGCCGTAGCAGCCGCAATAGCACTGAGTATCAGAGCATAAGGAACACTGACACCTACCGCCAATAGCACGAAGAAAACGATGATGACCGCCAACAAAGCTTCCATGATGGCAATGATGATCGGAGTGACCCCGACGCGTTTAAAATAGCTGAACTTAAATTCACTTCCAATCGTAAAAGCAATGAAACCCAAAGCCAGCTCCGAAACAAAATTCATTTCCTCAACGATCAGTTCAGGAAGTAATCCGATCATATAAGGACCGATCAGAAGTCCGCCGATCAGATATCCGGTAACATTTGGAAGATGAAGAATTTTCGCAAATCGGCCAAATAAAAGTCCGCACACCAGTATCGTGCTTAAGTAATAGAAAATGGTTGTTTCCATATCTGTTACAGTCCCTGAACGCCTTTAAATCCATCGACCGGAACCGTCATGACAATGCCGGTATCCGGTTGGTTTAAATCACCAACGACATCCTCAATCGCAGCGATCGCTTTTTCTACCTGTTCAGCCTTCAATAAAACAAACATCGTGCGGTTTTCTTTGCGATCAAGATCTAAAAACCGGCGCAATGACCCAAATAAATATTCCTCGCCGGATGCAGCCAATGTTTTCGCCATGCCTGTGCTGTTCAAAATGGTTGCTCCGGTAATCCCTGCCTCTTTCAGTTGAACCAATACTTCTTCCATTTTTTCAAACTTTTCTAATACGAGAATCAGTAGTTTCATACAAATTCCTCCCGATAACCCTGTCATTATAGTCCTGTAGTAAGACGATTTCAATAAAAAAAGTCAGAAAAATTAAGTTTCTGACTTTAGTAAACGAAAATTCCGTTGATCATGGTTTTTAAAACGCTTACATCGAGAAGCTCATTCGTTGGAATGGTAAATATGTCATCGGATAATACTGCTAAATCCGCAAACTGACCGACAATCAGCCTGCCTTTTTTATCTTCTTCGAAACTGGCATAAGCACCTTCCGTCGTATAATTATCCACGGCTGTATATATGTCTGCTTTTTCCTTGGGATTATATCCGTCTGCCGGGAATCCTGTCAAATCCTGCCGATTGACAGCACAGTGAATCCCCTCAAAAACATTGAAGTTCTCCACTGGAGCATCACTGCCATAACTGACATGAATCCCCAAATCTTCCATTGTTTTGAAAGCATAACTGCTGTTCGCCAGTTCTTTGCCGACGCGATCTTCAACGATATGCAAATCCGCATGAAGGAAGATCGGTTGAACCAAGGCAAGAACATCCAACTCTTTCATACGCTGGAGAAGATTGTAGTCTGTGATCTGACAGTGAATGATTCCATGACGCAACTTTTTACTGTCCACCCGGGCATAAGCATTCAAGACATTTTCCATGGCCTGATCTCCGATGGCATGGGCCACGACCTGCATACCCGCCTGCGAAGCGATAAGAACCAGCGACTCGATTTGTTCAGTAGTCATACAGGCAATGCCCCGGGTTGAAGGATCATCGGCATACGGCTGTTTTAACAGTGCTGTACGAGCACCCAAGGATCCGTCCGTGAAGATTTTCAACGGTCCGTAACGTAAGAAGTCACTGACAATCCCATTTCCGGACCGGATCCTTTCCTCAAGGATTTCCTGAGAGTTATAACATATCTGATGATTGATGCGAACAGTCGGACACTTGGCAGCATAATTTCTGTAAGCCTGCTCGATGATGGCGGAATTTTCTTCCCCAACGTGCAAATCATTGGTTGACACCGAAGTGATCCCGTGGGCATTGGCGATTTTCGCGATTTGTTCAATTTGCTTCTCAACATCTTCAACTGTCAGATTTGGCTTCAGACACTCAAGCAGTTCCATGGCATTTTCAGCGAACAACCCATTCGGCTTACCATCCGGATCCGTCATGATTTCTCCGCCTTCCACAAAAAAAGCTTCTTTGATTGAGGCCAGTTCGAGTGCCTTGCTGTTACATACGGCCACATGTCCGCATGCACGGTCAAGAACGATCGGAATATCCGTTGAGATCTTGTCCAGATCAGCTTTCGTTAACATTCGCTTTTCATCCGTAAACTGATTTTGATTCCAACCCCGCCCCCAAAGATAGCCAAGATGCTCGGGATGATCTTTCAAGAATTCCTTGGCTTTTCCAATGACCTCATCAACCGAAGTACTTCCATAAACATTGACAGAATTCAGAGTGACTCCGTAATAATAGAAATGCAGATGGCTGTCATTAAACCCCGGTACGACCGTGGAATCCAATAAATCGATGATGTCAGTTCCATCTTCATATAAGGACAGGATCTGTTCGCTTGATCCCGTTTTTCTGATGATTCCATCTTCAATCAAAAGCGCCTCACAAAACTTTCCGTATCCCTGATATATTTTCCCGCTGTGTAGTATCGTTCTCATGCTTTCACTCCTAATGCACATAGTATACCATAAAGAAAAACTCCCTGGTTGGGAGTTGTTCTAGTTAAGAGTGAATGTTGTAGAAGCACTGCTTGGTGAGTAGTTGGTCAGACTCGTTTCTGCCAAGACACTGTAAAGTCCTTTAGTAGAAACCTTATTGGTAGAGTAGGTATAAACAGCTCTTCCGTCACTTCCGGTAATAAGGGTGGTTGTGGTCACTTTTGTTTTTCCCGGTGGCGGTGTAATGGTCAGTTTAACACTGGCATTGGCCACCGGAAGACTGGTTTCATCCGTGACAGTCACCGTAATCGTTATTTTTTCACCGACAGTATATACAGATTTATTGGTCAGAACGGAGGTAAATGTTTCCTTGACGACCGGAGGCTGAACACTGGTCAGAAACGACTGAATCAGCCCGAATCCATATGCCCAGTCACGTCCGACGGTTCCAAGATCCAGTACGTAGTACTGAAGCATTGTGCGGATTTCAGAAACGGTTTTACCCGGGAAAGCTTCAAGCATCAAAGCCAAATGACCGCTGACATGCGGAGCAGCCATCGAGGTTCCGCTCATCGTTGCATATCCGCCATTGAGATATGTACTGAGTACCGATACTCCTGGGGCAGCCACTTCGACGGCCGGACCGGTCGATGAGAATGAAGCCCGGTTGTTATTGATGTCAGTAGCAGCGACCGCGATGACGGATTCATACTTCGCCGGATAACCGACGTTGTCCTGACTGATGACGCGTTTGCCACTGTTACCGGCAGAAGCTACAACCAAAATACCGGCATTATATGCTGTATCCACGGCGGTATGCAGAGCTGGTGAGTCGGTCGATGTGCCCAGACTCATGTTGATGATATCGAGTTGCTCATCAATCGCAAAATCAATGCCCTCAATGATGTCGGACAGATATCCGCTGCCCGAACTGTTCAGCACTTTGATGGCATAAAGCAGTGCACCTGGAGCGACACCGATCACACCAGATCCGTTATCAAGTGCGGCTACCGTACCGGCCACATGGGTTCCATGACCGTTATCATCATAATAACTGCTTGCTGAATCAACAAAATTAGCACCTCCGACAATATTGAGATCACTGTGCAGGGCAATGCCGGTATCGATGATACCTACTTTGATTCCGGCGCCGGTATAATTCTGAGCCCAAGCCTTCGGAGCCTCTACTTTTGCGATACCCCATTCGATCGTATCCTCGTTTACCGTGAAAACAGCTTCCGTTTCGATAGACAGGACGTTGGGATTTTTCGAAAGTGCATAAACCGCCCGTTCGGACAGTTTCAGTTTGACGATGGGGAAATTCCTATATGTTTTTTCTACGTTGGCATTGAGTCTGTGAATCAGTGAATGATCGACAGAATGTTTGAAGACGACGATGACCGAAGCCGATTCCGTCGAAGCTGCCCTTACAGGGATCGGGGCTAGTAGCAGACATACCAAAGTGACAGCCCAGATATTGAATAAGCGAAGTTTTCTCATTGTTCACCTCATTGGGATGATTTCCCTCAATATCCTATGCACTATCTGTAACTATATTTTATTCCTCAATTCTTTCATAATCAATAAAAAAGGAGAATAATATATCTCCTAAATATCATATTTATAATTTCTGCGAATGGTCACTTCACCGCTACTCAAGGTGACTGTCGAGCCATCGCTTTTCACAGCGATACAGGCACCGTTTTCATCAATATCCTTGATGATGGCTAAATAACTTTCATTATTAACGCTGACTGTGACCGGCACATGCAAGATGTTGCTGTACTGCTTATAACGCTTGATCAGATACGGATGATTGAGGTGCTGATACCAATAATCAAAGCGGTTTAAAAATGCGATGATCAGCTCATTGCGCGAATTTTTACGCTGAGTGAAATCCTCGATACTTCCTGCAATATCTGAGAGTGACTCATCAAAATCCTGCCGAAAAACATTCAGCCCGACTCCGACAACCATCGTCTCAATGTGACCCGAATGGATATCAACACCGGCTTCACACAAAATCCCGCCGATTTTCTTCTGCTCGATCATCAGATCGTTGACCCATTTGATCCCCGGTTTGACACTGAAAGCCAACTCGATGGCTTCAGCACAGGCGACCGCAGTCGCTGTGGTGATCTTCAAGGCCTGATTGACCGGTAAGTCCGGAGTCAGAAACAAGGACAGATAAATGCCTTTGCCTTTTTCAGAAAGGAAACTGCGCCCGTTACGACCCTTGCCTTTGGTTTGCTCATCCGCAATCAGAACATAACCTTCGCTGAGGCTGTGCTGAACGGATTTGAGATCATCATTGGTTGAACCGGTTGACTCTTTCACCTTAACGGTATGATAAAAAGAGGTGACATTTTTGCGGATGTAACTTTCACCCAGAACATCACTGTCATTGATACGATATCCGACTTTAGGATGTGACTCAATGTCCAGACCTTGCTTTCGCAACTGATTGATTGCCTTGTTTACGGCTGCCCGAGAGACATTGAGCACCTTCGCCAATGTTTCACCGGAGACAAATGTGTTTTTTGCTTCGATCAGTGCAGATTTGATTTTCTCTTTTAACATAAAACCTCAACTCAATGTAAACCATGTTTACTTCACAAGTTTACAATAAAAACAGCGAAAATTCAAAGAAATCGGCTAGGATGAAGATGAAAGCGATTACACAATTGGAATAAGTGTCATTTCACAGGATTTTCACAGAAGGCATATTTACTTTGATATTCAAAGTGGTTATACTTGCCCATATGCTCAAACCGGCATATGGAGGTAAGGTAATGTTTGAAGAAATCAAAAAAGTATTGGTTGATGCCATCAATGTGGATGAAGCTTCTGTAACTTTGGAAGCAAAATTAAAAGAAGATTTGGGAATCGACTCCTTATCGGCTGTTGAACTGGCCCTTGAACTGGAATCGGCTTTTGATGTTCGGATCGAAGATGCCGAACTGGTCAAATTGATTACCGTTCAAGACATCGTTGATACGGTCAGCGCGAAAAAAGCGGCTTAAAGCCAGGGGTTGCCTTGGCTTTTTTCAAAGGAGTATTATGAAAATTGAAAATATCGAACAGATCATCCGGTTATTCGAACGTTCCACCGTGTCTAAGATGGAAATCGAGTCCGGTGACTTAAAAATTAAACTTGAAAAAG
This sequence comes from Erysipelotrichaceae bacterium, assembly GCA_036677505.1. Taxonomy (GTDB): domain Bacteria; phylum Bacillota_I; class Bacilli_A; order Erysipelotrichales; family Erysipelotrichaceae; genus UBA2227. The sequence goes on along the minus strand of JAVBWK010000021.1, from coordinate 84,483 downwards.
AAGTCGGTGAAGCACCGGTCGTTTCTCGCGTTGCAACTCAATCTCTGCCGATTACAGAGAAGACTGAAGTGACTTCAGGTACTTTGGTTAAAGCTCCGTTGGTAGGAACGTTTTACAGTGCCGCCAACCCGCAGTCAGCTCCTTTTGTCCAAGTGGGAGATAAGGTCACAGTCGGTACCGTGCTGTGTCTGGTAGAAGCCATGAAAGTCATGAATGAAATCAAAGCGCCGACGGATGGAATCGTTTTGGAAATATTGGGTAAAAACGGTGAAATGGTCGCCTATGATCAGCCGTTGGTCCGCTTGGGAGAAGCGCTATGATTAGAAAGGTTCTCATCGCCAACCGCGGTGAAATCGCCGTTCGGATCATCCGAACCTGTAAAGATATGGGAATTGAGACGGTAGCCGTATACTCAACGGCCGATGCGGATGCTTTGCATGTTCAGCTGGCTGATGAAGCCATCTGCATCGGAGCTCCATCGGCGAAGGAGAGTTATCTCAATACCAACAACGTGCTAAGTGCTGCTTTGCTATCCGGTTGTGATGCCATCCATCCGGGATTCGGGTTTTTATCCGAAAATGCAGCATTTGCCCGTTTGGTCGAGGATTGCGGCTTGATTTTCATCGGACCTAACAGCGATGTCATTGAACTGATGGGTAATAAGATCAATGCCCGAAAACGGATGATCGAAGCCGGTGTGCCGGTGATTCCGGGCTCAGAAGGTGAGATAGAGAGCATCGAAGAAGGCATTGTCATCGCCAAGAAAATCGGATATCCGGTGATGATCAAGGCTGCGGCCGGCGGTGGCGGGCGCGGAATCCGCATCGTCCATGATGATGCACAGTTTCGTGCGGTGTTTGATACCTTACGACAAGAAGCAAAAAATAACTTTGGCGATGACTCGGTATACATCGAGAAGATGTTCCATGATCCCAAACATATTGAAGTACAGATACTGGCGGATAAACACGGAAAAGTCCTTCATTTATTTGAGCGGGACTGCTCGTTTCAGCGCCGTCATCAGAAAGTCATTGAAGAAGCACCCTGCCATATGCTGACATCGCAACAGCGACAGAAAATCTGTGAGGATGCCGTAAAAGTAGCCCAAGCGGTCGGTTATGACAGTGTCGGTACTGTGGAGTTTCTCTTCGATGAACATCAGAATCACTATTTTATGGAGATGAATACCCGTATCCAGGTGGAACACCCGATCACGGAGATGATCACAGGAATCGATCTGATCCGCCATATGATCCGTTCTGCCGATCAGGCTGCTCTGCCTTTTGAACAGGAAGACATTATCATCCGCGGCCATGCGATCGAGTGTCGGATCAATGCGGAAGATATGCGAAAAGACTTTGCTCCCAGCGGCGGTAAAATTGAGTTCTACCATCCGCCGGGAGGAAAAGATGTGCGCATTGATTCGGCGATTTATAACGGCTATGTCATACCGCCGTTTTATGATTCGATGATCCTTAAGCTTATTGCCTATGGTGATACCCGGCTGGCTGCCATCAGAAAGATGCGCAGCGCACTGGAAGAACTGATCATTGACGGAATTACGACCAACATTGAATTTCATTACATGATTATGCATCACAGTACATTTATTGATGGAAAATATACGACGGGGTTTGCGGCAGAGTGGATAAAGGAGTTGAAAGAACGTGAATCAGCTATTTAAGAAACGGAAAGAACAGCTCGGCTTTTTTCAAAGCTTTTTATCAAAACCGAAAAATGTCAGCCAGCCACGCGAATTCAATGAGTCCGCCATTATGGTATGCGATGCCTGTGGCGGTGCCAGCAGTAAAAAGGATATGGCTAACAATCTTTTTGTGTGCCCATCCTGCAACTATCATCTCAAACTGACCCCGGATCAGCGGTTGTATCAGCTGATCGATTCCAACAGCTTCCGAGAAACCAACCGCAAAATGAGCAGTACAGCCGTTGCTCATTTCCCGGGATATTTGGCGAAGTACAATAAAAATGTTGAGGCTTCCGGGAACTTGGAAGCCGTCGTATGCGGAGTCGCTTCGATGGAAGGAATCAAGGTAGCCATTGCCATCCTTGACTCCCATTTTATGATGGGTTCCATGGGTTCAATCGTCGGTGAGAAGGTCACCCGGCTCATCGAGCTGGCTGATCGGAAAAATTATCCGCTGATCATCTTTTCCGCCTCGGGCGGCGCACGTATGCAAGAGGGGATCAACTCCCTGATGCAAATGGCTAAAACCAGTGCAGCCCTCGCACATTTCAGTGATCATGGCGGACTGTATATTTCTGTGCTCACCCATCCGACGACCGGCGGAGTATCCGCCAGTTTTGCGATGTTGGGGGATATCAATTTAGCAGAGCCTGGGGCTCTGATCGGCTTTGCCGGGCGACGTGTCATTGAAAAGACTATGAACGAGAAACTGCCCGAAAATTTCCAGACAGCCGAGTTTATGCGTGAAAAAGGGTTTGTGGATCGCATTGTCACCCGAAAACATTTACGCAGCACATTGATTTCATTGTTGCAATTGCACAAGGAGGTGGCAGTATGAGTCAACTGACTGCTTGGGACCGGATAAGTATTGCCCGAAGCCAGAACCGTCCGAAAAGCAAAGACTTATTGCCCAAACTGTTTGATGAAATCATCGAACTCTCAGGTGATCGCTGTTATGGGGATGATGCAGCTTTGATTGGGGCGATTGCCCGTTTTGAAGGAATACCGGTCACGATTCTGGCTCAAAGCAAAGGCCGTGACCTTCAGGAAAATCTTGCCTGTAATTTCGGAATGATGAATCCGGAGGGGTATCGAAAGGCCATGCGTCTGGCCAAGCAAGCCGAAAAGTTTCGCCGCCCGATCATCACGATCATTGATACGGCCGGAGCCTTTCCGGGCAAAGGGGCTGAGGAGCGCGGTCAGGCCGAAGCGATTGCATCGAGTCTGAAAATGTTTGCGACTTTACAGACACCGGTCATCGCCATCGTTCTTTCCGAAGGAGGCAGTGGCGGAGCTTTAGCGCTTAGCGTTGCCGATCGGATTTATATGATGGAAAACGCGGTTTATTCGATTTTGTCTTGCGAGGGATTTGCCAGTATTTTATGGAAAGATGAAACACGGGCGAAAGAAGCCGCAGAACTGATGGAGTGTACGGCGATGGATTTAGCAAAAAAGGGCATCATTGATGGGATCATCATGGAGCCCGAAGGCGGTTTTGATCATCAAAGCGAAGAAGTTTACGGTCAGATTCGTTCAGTCATCCGTCGGGAGTTGGCCACATTAACGAAAATTCGCGTGAAAAATCTGGTGCAACAGCGCTATGAGAAGTTTCGCGCCATGGGAAATATATGAATGACAATGTAAAAATCAAGGGCATGGGATATGCCGCGGCACAACGCCAAATCAACAATCACGATTTCACCTGGCTGGATACCAGCGATGAGTGGATTACCTCACGCACCGGTATCAACAGCCGTTACGTGACCGAAACCGAGAATACATCCGATTTAGCCCTTCGCGCGGCTTTATCTGCCATTGAAGATGCCAAAATCGATAAGCACGAGATCGATACGATCATCGTTGCGACCTTTACTCCGGACATGCAGACGCCCAGCGTCGCTTCGATTTTACAAGCAAAACTGGGGCTCAATGACTGTCCGATCATGGCTTTTGATCTCAATTCAGCATGTACCGGATTTGTGATGGCTTTTCAGACGGTCAGCGCCTTTATTCAGACCGGACGCACCAAGATGGCTTTGATTGTCGGGGCGGAGACTTTGAGTAAAGTTATGGACTGGAATGACCGGTCGACTTGTGTGCTGTTTGGGGATGGGGCAGGAGCTTTCATTTGTACGCACCAAACTTCCGAAGACAGAATGGCTCATTTCGCCAACAGCCGGGGTGACTTGGAAGATGTGCTGAGTGCCGAAGGATTACAGATTCAGGATATCTCCAATGCACAGCCATTGACCGGGGGAACCTTGAAAATGCAGGGTCAGGCGGTGTTTCGATTTGCGATCGATGCAATCAGTGACGGGATTCGTCAGGTGATTGAAAAGTCCGGAATGAACCTGGATGAAATCGATTATATCATTCCTCATCAGGCGAACATGCGCATCATCGCCCATGTCGCATCGAAGATGAAAATACCTCAGGAAAAATTCATTATCAATCTTGAACGATTTGGAAATACTTCCGCCGCATCAATTCCGATTGCGATGGCAGAAGCAAAAGCAAATGGTATACTAAAAGAGGGACACAGAGTCATTATGGTTGGCTTTGGGGCCGGATTAACTTGGGCCGCATCCACGGCAGTGTTATAAAGGAGCCGCTATGTTATTGAATGAAATATTAAAGATAAAATATCCGATCGTTCAAGGAGCGATGGCCAATATTGCGACGGCTGAGTTTGCGGCTGCCGTATCCAATGCCGGAGCTTTAGGTGTGATTGCAACCGGAGCAATGAATCCCGAGCAAGTCGAGGCTGCTGTCATTCGCTGTCGCAGTCTGACCGAAAAACCTTTTGGGGTCAATGTCATGATGATGAATCATCACAGTCCCGAAATTTTTGAAGTGTTATACCGTCTGAAACCGGCGGTGGTTACCACGGGAGCAGGCAATCCCGGTCCGTATATGGAAAAACTCAAGGAAGCCGGCATCTTTGTGATTCCGGTTGTTCCGACCGTATCCTTGGCCAAGCGCATGCAACAGGCCGGTGCGGATATGGTCATCGTTGAAGGAACGGAAGCCGGCGGACATGTCGGTGAAATGACGACGATGGCCTTGGTCCCTCAAGCCGTCGATGCCTTGGATATCCCAGTCATTGCGGCCGGAGGGATCGGGGACGGACGCGGATTTGCCTCCGCACTGATACTAGGGGCCATCGGTGTTCAGATGGGCACCTTGCTTTTGGCCAGTGAGGAATGTCCGATTCATGAAAACTATAAAAACGCCGTGATCAAGGCGAAGGACAGCGATACGGTCGTGACCGGTCGCAGTGTTTCCGCACCGGTGCGCATCATGCGCAATCCGATGTCCCAGGAGTACTTACGATTGGAAAAAGAAGGGGCTTCCCGGGATGAATTGGAAAAGCTGACGTTGGGGTCCTTGCGTAAAGCCGTATTTGACGGAGACACGCGTAACGGTTCGGTGATGATGGGTCAGATTGCGGGGATGGTTAAAGAAGTCAAGCCGCTTAAACAGATCTTTGAGGATGTGGTTTCAGATGCCAAAGCACAGCTTCCGAAACTGCAGGAAACGTTGGAAAAATTATGAAATCGGTACAATTAGGAAATCTGAGACTGGATGTTCCGATCATTCAGGGAGGCATGGGGATCGGTGTATCGCTGGGCAATCTGGCCGGTCATGTCATGAAAGAAGGCGGCATGGGCGTGATCTCAGCGGCTCAGCCGGGGTATAACGATCCAGATTTTGCCCGACATCCCTTTGAATCGAATATTGAGGCATTGAAGCAGGAAATTAAAAAAGCTCGTGAAATCGCTAAGGGCAAAGGTCTGCTTGGAGTTAATATTATGGTGGCTGGGGAGCGTTATGATGAATATGCCAAAGCCATTGCACAGTTGGATATTGATGCGATCATTTCCGGAGCGGGCTTACCTTTGAATCTGCCGGAGCTGGTGGAAGGGTCGAAAGCACTGATTGCGCCAATCGTTTCCAGCGGGAAAGCTGCGATGCTTTTGTGCAAACGCTGGATCAGCCGGTACAACCGTCTGCCGGATTTTATTGTCATCGAAGGTCCGTTGGCCGGAGGTCATTTGGGCTTTTCGTGGGATCAGATCCGAAACAGACAGCTTCCCGAGTTAAAGGATATATTGGCAGAAGTCCTTGAGCAAGTACAGGCATTCGGCCAGAAGATCCCGTTGTTTGCGGCAGGGGGCATTTATACCGGCAAGGATATTGCCGATGTGATCAATCAGGGAGCGGATGGCGTTCAGATGGGAACGCGCTTTATCGCGACGCATGAATGCGATGCCCATCAAAATTTTAAGCAGGTGCTGTTGGATGCCAAGCAAGAGGATATCGATTATGTGATCAGTCCCTCCGGTTTTCCGGGAAGAGGGATTCAAAATGCATTTATCAAAAAACTGATGGCAGAGGGGAAAATCGCTGTCCGTCGGTGTGTGAATTGTCTGAAGCCGTGCAATCCGGCCAATACCCTGTATTGCATTACCGATGCTTTGATTGAAGCAGTCAAAGGCAATGTGAATGAGGGATTGGTATTTACCGGTTCCAACGGTTACCGATTGGATAAGCTGGTGAGTGTTAAACAGCTGATGGATGAGCTGATTGAAGAAGCAGCGGGGTGGCTGAAATGAAAATTGCATATCTCTTTGCCGGTCAAGGCGTTCAAAAAGTGGGGATGGGATATGATGTCTATCAGAAGTATCCGGCATCAAAGAAAGTATATGATACGGTATCTCTCGATTTTGATTTAAAGAAACTGTGTTTTGAAGGACCTCAGGAACAACTCAACCACACCAATTATACGCAGAGCTGTCTGTTGGTGACTTCCTTGGCCATTGCCCATGCGGCTGTATCTCAGGGGATTATTCCCAGTGCAGTTGCAGGTTTGAGTTTAGGAGAGTATTCGGCTCTGACCTTCGCCAATGCATTTCAGCTAAGTGATGCGGTGGCATTGGTAAGAAAGCGCGGTCAGATCATGGCCCAGGCACTGCCGGCAGGTGTATCATCGATGGCAGCGGTGTTATCTGATGATACTGCACTGATTGAGTCGGTGCTCTCAGATGAGCAAGTGACCTCACTGGGCATCTGTGAGATTGCCAATAAAAACAGCGTCAATCAAACGGTAATCAGCGGTCACATTGAAGCCCTAGAGAAGGCTAAGGAACTTTTGTTAGCCAAGGGTGTTCGGCGAGTCATGCCGCTCAATGTTTCGGGAGCGTTTCACAGTTCGTTGCTGACCGATGCGTCCAAGCAGTTGAATGAGATTTTGGGGAATGTAGCCATTCAATCCCCGCTGATCGATGTATATTTCAATGTTTCCGGCCAGAAAGAAACAGATATCGTATCGGCTTTGACCAGGCAGATTCACAGTACGGTGCAGTTTGTCAAGACCATTGAGAATATGGTCGAGGATGGTGTGGATACGTTTGTCGAGGTCGGTCCGGGTACCGTGCTGTCCGGATTTGTTAAGAAAATCGCTCCGCAAGCACGTATTTTTGCGATTGAGGATGAAGCTTCGATTGAGAAGCTGAAAGGAGAACTTGTATGAGTCGCTTGACAGTCGTAGTTACCGGAGCAGCTTCGGGCATCGGAAAGGCCTGTGCACTGACCTTTGCGCAGGCGGGGTACAATGTCGTGGTCAATTTCGGGCATTCCCATCAGGCTGCCCTGGAGGTGGCTGATCAATGTAAAAGTTATGGTGTTGAATCCATGGCTATTCAAGCCGATGTTTCCAAAAAGGAACAAGTCGATGCAATGATCGATCTGACGCTGAAAACTTTTGGTTCGATCGATGTGCTTATTAATAACTCCGGGATCACTAAGGATAATCTGTTACTGCGGATGAGCAGCGAGGATTTTGCGGATGTGCTCGATGTCAACCTGTTGGGAACTTTCAATTGTATCAAAGCCGTGGTCAAGCCGATGATGAAAGCCCGTAAAGGCAGGATCATCAACATGTCCTCGGTAATCGGTGTGATCGGCAATATCGGTCAAGCCAATTATGCGGCTTCCAAAGGCGGGGTCATTGCTCTGACTAAAAGTGTGGCCAGAGAACTGGCGTCGCGCAATGTGACGTGCAATGCCATTGCTCCGGGATTTATTCAGACGAAAATGACAGATGTTCTCAGCGATGAAGTGAAAAGCGGGATTTTGGCTCAGGTGCCGATGGCGCGGTTGGGTCAGCCGGAGGATGTAGCGAAGGTCGCTTTGTTTTTGGCAAGTGAGTCCGCTAACTATATTACCGGCCAGGTCATCCATGTGGATGGCGGCATGGTCATGTGAGGTGAAATGATGAGAAGAGTAGTTATTACCGGAATGGGAGCCGTATCTCCCATCGGCAACACGGTCGAACAATTGTGGAGCAGTGTCCAAGAGGGTAAGTGCGGGATTGATTCAATCAGTGCCTTTGATACTGCAGAATATAAAGTTAAGTTGGCAGCTCAAGTCAAGGACTTGGATGTCGAACAATATTTTACAAAGCGCGATGTAAAGTTTAATGATCGGTTTACGGTATTTGCGCGGATCGCGGCGAAGCAGGCACTCAAAGATTCACAGCTGTCAGTGGATGCGATCGATTCTACACAGTTAGGTGTTATCGTTGGATCGGGTATCGGTGGGTTGGCTTCGTTGGAAAATGCAAAGGATAATCTGAATGAAAAAGGTCCAAACCGGATTTCACCTTTCTTTATTCCCATGACCCTGATCAATCTTGCAGCCGGATCGGTTGCGATCGACTGCGGTGCTAACGGGCATTGTTCTTCGATCGTCACGGCGTGTGCGGCGGGCACCGATGCGATCGGTGTGGCTTTTCATAAGATTCGTGACGGATATGCCACGTGGATGCTAGCCGGTGGCAGTGAAGCTTCGATCACTCCGTTGGGTGTGGCGGGGTTTATGGTCATGCGTGCCTTGCATGAGGGGGATGATCCCAACCGGGCTTCCATTCCCTTTGATGAGCAGCGATCAGGCTTTGTCATGGGTGAAGGATCGGCAATCGTCATGTTGGAAGAGTTGGAAAGCGCGTTGGCGCGCAAGGCTAAGATTTACGGGGAGATCGTCGGTTATGGCACGACGTGTGATGCCAACCATATCACCGCTCCGTTGGAAGATGGGTCGATGGGTGCGTTGGCGATGACGTTGGCAGTCAAGGACGCGAAACTGTCCCCAGAGCACGTGGACTATATCAATGCGCACGGAACGAGCACGCCGTTAAATGATAAGACAGAAACGTTGGCGGTTAAACGGGCGTTTGGAGATCATGCCAATAAACTGTTGATCAGTTCGACCAAGTCGATGACCGGTCATATGCTTGGGGCGTCAGGTGCTATCGAAGCAATCATCTCTGTCAAAGCCCTTCAGGAAGGATTTGTTCCGGCAACGGTCAATTTGGTTCATCAGGATCCGTTGTGCGATCTCGATGTGGTGGCGAATGTCGGTCGAAAACAAGAAATTACCTATGCAATGTCAAATTCCTTGGGATTTGGCGGTCATAATGCTTCCATCATTTTGAAGAAATGGGAGGGCTGATTCATGATTTATAATTCCAATCAGATACAAGAGATCATTCCGCATCGGTATCCGTTTCTGTTGGTCGATCAGATTCTTTCAATTGAAGGAAATAAAATCGTCGGGATCAAGGCGGTATCGGCTAATGAAATGTACTTTCTCGGCCACTTCCCTCAAAAGCATGTGATGCCGGGGGTGTTGATCATGGAAGCTTTGGCACAGACCGGTGCGGTACTGTTATTATCACAAGAGCCGTTTAAGGGGAAGCTGGCTTATTTTGCGGGGATGGATAAAGTAAGGTTCAAACGTCAGGTCGTTCCCGGGGATGTATTGCGACTGGAAGTGGAACTGATTCAGCAGCGCGGTTCCATCGGGTTTGCCAGTGCGAAAGCGTATGTCGGGGATCAGTTGGCGGCCAGTGGGGAACTGATGTTTGCGGTTGATCTGACATGACGTATTTTCAGTGGTTTGTGGGGGTTCTTTTGCTGATTCCTGCACAGATCATGGGGCATGTGCTGAAGAACAAAAGTTTCGAAGAGAAGTATGCATGGCTGCATCGTTGGTGTAGGCGTTTTATTCGAATCAACCGTATTCCGTTTATGATCGTCGGAGATCAGCACTTATCTTCGGATACAGTGTTCTATGCCTGTAATCACCAGAGTTTCATTGATCCGCTTTTAATCAGCGCGGCAATACCGCAACCGATGACCTACATTTCAAAAGCTGAGAACAATAAACTGCCGGTCGTGCGGCTGTGGGCCAAGAACATTGAGATGATTGCGTTTGACCGTTCGGATTTCAATGAGAATGTCGCGATGCTGCGTTCTGCGGCCAGAAAGTTGCAACAGGGAAGAAGCATTCTGATCTTTCCGGAAGGAACGCGATCGAAGACGGATCAGTTGTTACCTTTTAAGGTGGGAGCATTGCTTCCGGCAACGTTGGCGAAGGTGCCTATTGTTCCCGTAGCTTTGATTCATGCGGATTTACTGAATCAGAAGAAGCGTACCAGAGAATCGGTGATTGTATCCATCGGGTTGCCGATATATCCTGAGGAATATAAAGGATTGTCTCATCAGAAGTTAAGTGATCTGGTGTTCGATAGAATCACTGCGCTAAGAAAATAGTGAAGAGTCCTGAAAGGGACTTTTTGTGTTGACGCACTCATGTTCAGTTGCTATGATAGGGGAAATAGGGGGATATTCTATGATTAAAGAGCAGTAGCCATGGGTGTTTTATGGGCTGTCATTGCCATTGTAGTTTCTTACTTTATATTATCGGGATTTGATATACCGCCAACACCTGAAGGAGCATTTTTCATGTTGATCTGTCTTATTTTGTTGCCCGTTCAAATTGGCTGTATGGCTTATCTGACCGTACTGATTGGATCTATACGACCCAAAGCAGATAATTAAATTAGTAAATAGGTTAAGTAAAAACCGAGTCATGAATCTCGGTTTTTATATATTATAAAAATATTTACATTTTTATAAAATATACCTTGACAGACGAGGTATATACTGGTATTATGATATTGCAAAGGAGGGATGACATGAATATAACATCCGATATCCTAAGGGGTCATACGGAGACCATCATCCTGAAACATCTGTTAGAAAAAGACAGTTACGGATATGAAATCAACAAGACCATCCAGGAGAAGACAAATTACTTATACGAGCTCAAAGAAGCTACACTGTACTCTGCCTTTCGGCGCTTGGAAGCTGCCGGATATATCGTTTCCTATTGGGGAGATGAGACCACCGGAGCCCGACGCCGCTACTATTCAATCACCACCGATGGACGCAGGTTCTATCAGCAATCCAAACAAGAATGGGAAGAGGCTAAACTTTTCATTGATTCACTGATTTAGGGAGGAAGAAAATCATGATCGCAAAAATTAGAAATTACATTCAACGGGCGTTTGAAGATGTACCGAAAACCAAGAAGTCGACGGAGTTGCAGGAAGAACTCATCAGCAATCTGGTCGAAAAGTTTAATGATCAGTTGAGATTAGGGAAAACGGAAGAAGAAGCATATCAAACCGTGATTGCCGGTATCGGTGATTTAAGTGAACTGACCGAAGGTTTGCGTGAACGCCACGTATTATCAACCATCACACCGGCTGACCGTAAGAAAAGCGCATTGTTGGTAGCAATCGCTGTCGGCTTATTCATTATCAGTCCGATGATGGTTGTATTATTCTCTGAATTCGGATTGGAAACCGTTGGCGTTGCCATGATGTTTACCAGTATTGCTATCGGTGTCGGTCTGTTGATTTACAATGCCGCATCAAAGCCTAAATATGTTAAGGAAGAGGAAACACTGGTCGAAGAGTTTAAAGAATGGAAGTCAAAAAACACGAAGCACCGCGCTTTGCATGAGGCGTTGAGCGCAGCTTACTGGCTGATCGTGGTAGCGACGTTCCTGTATATCAGCTTTACCTTCTCGGCATTCCATTACTCTTGGATTATCTTTATCATTGCGGCAGCACTCTATAACATTGTTAAAGCATTATTCTTGATGAGGCAGAAAGATGAGTAAGCGTACAGCAGCTGCACTGGCCGCCGTTGTCTGGACATTCGTTCTGGCTGGTGCCCTTGGTCTGTTCTTCGTTTTCGCTCAAGGCAACAATCCATTTACGTATTTCAACCCGGTCAAAGGTGAAATGATACAAATACAGCAACAGACCGTCAATGGTGAGGTCAACTCGATTTCCATCGAGTGGATCGCCGGTGGCGTTCGTGTTAAAAAAGCTACGGATGGTATACTTCAGTTGGTAGAGAAGTCTCAGTTTGATTTGGATATGAAAGAATGGGCAGCCGTAACTGTAGATAACGGTAAGCTGACCATCAAGAGCCGCATTAAATCGATTTGGAACATATTCACTTTCTTTACGCCGAGCAGTTATTTGGAGTTATATTTGCCGGATAAACTGTACGATGAGTTCATGTTAGAAGCCACTTCCGGAGAATACGTGATTGAAGATCTGCGTGCGGGTTCGGTCAACTTGCAAGCCACTTCCGGGAATTTCGATATCATCCGTACAGAGGCTTCGGATATGTTTATCGAAGTGACCAGCGGTGATTTGGATATGGATCAGGTTTTTACCGATGAAATCTACTTAAGCCTAACTTCAGGAGATGCTTCGTATAGCGGTGTCGTCAATGAGTCTTGGACGGCAGAAATGACCAGCGGCCGAATCGTTGCGAATTTACTGGAAGTTGCTCCGAGGGATGTGGATGTAGAGATGACTTCGGGGATGATCGAAATGACCTTTGTCACAACCGCAGATTTTGAGGTTCGGGTCGAGAAAACTTCGGGCATGTTCAATGCTAACTGGCCCAATGCAAATTCTAGTTCACCATACCGTTATCAAACCGGTCGCGATGATTATCGGGTATCGATGACCAGCGGGATCGTAACCTTCAATATTCAACCTTAGGCACAGAAATGTGCCTTTTGTGTTAAAATAGGGGTATAACTGAGGTATCCCATGAAACAAATTTACTTATCCGAACTCAATGTCTCATCTTTCTCCCTGTTTAATTATCAGTGGTGTCTGATTGGTGTGGCAAATCCGAATATCAATGCCATGACAGCCAGTTGGGGATCCATCGGAACCCTGTGGAACCGACCGATCGCAACGATCTACGTTCGGCCAAGCCGCTATACTCATGAACTCCTCGGTAAAAGCGATTATTTTACACTTTCCTTCTTCTCCCAACAGCATCGCCCGGTTTTGAACTATTTGGGTTCAATCAGCGGTAGAGAGCGAGATAAGATCAGTGAATGCGGGATTCCTTATCATGTGGATAAGGAGGCTCTGTATTTCGATGAGGCAGAGTTGATCATTAAGTGCAAAAAAATCATGATGCAGCCGTTGGATGAACAAAACATTCAAGAAGAAATCAAACGAAAAATGTATCCCAATGGCGATGTTCACACGATGATCATCGGAGAAGTTGAAGAAGTATGGGTGAAATAAAATAAGCGGGGAGACCCGCTTATTTACATAATTGATAGATATGGACGACATCCTCTTTTGAAAGAGGAACGTAGGCAAATTTGAGTGCCCCGTATTTGACTGCTTTCTCAGCCATGATCTCGAATTTTTCTTCACCGATGCCGACATCACTTAATCGCATCGGGATGCCAAGGGAAGTGAAGAAATCTTCCATAGCTTTGATCGTTTTTTTCGCAGTTTCCATCACATTTTTTTGATCTGACAGTTTGAATACGTTGATTCCTAAGGTAGCAATCCGCTCTGCTGTGCTTTCATTTAGAATGTGCTTGAGCCATGCCGGAATCAGGATGGCCAAACCTACACCGTGAGTCAAATCATAGTATGCGCTCAGTTCATGCTCGATCGGATGCACGGACCAAGCGCCGGATTTCCCGTTGCCGGTCAGTCCGTTGAGCGCAAGTGAACTGGCCCATGCCAGATTGGCTCTTGCGGCATAATGCTGAGGATCTTTCAGTGCCAGCGGCGCATATTTGATGACGGTGAGCATGACCGCTTCCGCAATCTTATCTTGAATAAAGGCGTCATCGCCTTTTTTAAAATAACTTTCAAGCACATGGGAAATCGTGTCAACAGCCCCTGCCGCTGTCTGTAAGGGCGGCAGACTGTATAAGTATGTCGGGTCGATGACCGTAGCCTGAGGCATGGTTACCGGTGAGCCCATGCCCAATTTTAACATTTGTTCCTTGTTGGTTATGACCGAGCCGCGGTTCATCTCTGATCCGGTTCCGGCCATGGTCAGTACGGTGACGATCGGCAAGGCTTTGCTGATTTTCCGTGAGTCAAGCACCAAATCCCAGGGATCGCCTTCATAAAATCTTGCGGCCGCGACGGCTTTGGTGCAGTCAATGACCGATCCGCCGCCTACAGCTAATATCACGTCGATTGAGTGCTCATGGCATAAACTGACACCGCGTTTGACTGAGTCCAGACTCGGGTTGGGTTCAATATCCGAAAATTCAACGACGTTGAATGTGTCTGAGAGCAGTTTTATGATTTCATCATAAATGCCGTTTTTCTTGATGCTTCCGCCTCCATAGGCAAACAGTACGTTCTTTCCGAATTTACTTAGCGTGGCAGGAAGATTCTTGATTTCTCCTTTTCCAAAGAATACTTCTGTGTATACATGAAATCTAAAGTTGTCCATAATATAACCTCCTATGTTCATTGTACAATATATTCTCTGTGATTCAACGATAAGGCATAAGAATGAAAATATCATTGAGTAATCAGAAATATTACACAGGTGGTAATTTGATTTCTTTTTGAAAATATTCAAATTTATTATCTGAGTAAATGTACATTTCCAGGGAAGGTTTATTCTTATTGAGCAATTAATAAACTACTAATCATCAATTATTTACAAGACCATCATCAACTAGTATTTGATTCGTTTGAGTATTCACAAAATCGATATTCTATGACATAATTGTTTTAAAAGTGGGGAGAAGCTATGCTCAATTTAATCAAGAAATTTGGAATTTTGAAGTTCTTTATTGTTAGTTTTTTTATTGTCCTTGCAATTATACTTGTTATCTTATTTTCCACAGGCAAATTAAATGATTTGTTCGAAAGGAAATCAGAAACCAATACTTCCGGGATTTTGACTGAAATCAGACAGATATCGCAGCTAGATACTGTTGAAATGTACTTTCACGAGATTTTAGATTATAGCGAGTCATTGAACATAAGTGGTATTGAGATTCCTTTTACAGAGAAAAAGTTTATTTTTGTCGTAAAAGCGAAGGTGCAATCAGGCATCGATTTATCTACTTTGACTGAGGATGACATTAAAATCGTCGACAAGAAATTGATTCTAACACTAAACAGAGCTAGAATTACGTCTAAAGAGATTTTGGAGTATAATGCATACTCAGAGAATGACGGATTGTTTAATAAGGTAAGTAATGAGGATACACTAAAAACTCTGAATGAATTTCGTGTCCGATTAGAGAAACAGGCTATAGAGAGTGGAATTTTGGAGAAAGCAGAAGCTAATGCCAAAATTGTCTTGGAGAGTTTTCTACTGCTGTTTAGTCCTGAAGAAATAGAGGAGATAGAGATTAATTTCAGCAAATAGATCGCTATATAACCCTCGTTATTCTGATGATGTGTCAATGTTCTGTTCAAGTAGACTTTAATAAATTTCATATAACTCAGTAATAATCAGAAAGTGAAACTAAGTTAACTAATTCAATAGTGGATTAGACTTAGTTATTTGATTTCAATATTAGAGTTTTTCTGTGTGCTAAAATCTGAGAGGTTTGATGTGTAGTTTTATACAAAGGGAACGTATTGTTTTTCCTATGCTGTGAATGTAAAAAAATGATGGTCAGTTCGCGACGATTCATCGCAAATCAAATGATTAAAGAAGAATAGAATCTTCACTTTAGTATCTCAAAAAAAGCACCGTGAGGTGCTTAGTCATTGATACAGTCTTCCATCTGAACATTACGGAAGTTCAATCGTTGGACATTCTTCGATTGCGCCTGGCGTTGAGTACTGCGATTTGCAAATCCCTGCTGCACAGCGGTTCCATCATTGTCCAATTGTCGTTGGAAAGCTTCGAGGTGATGTGTTGAAGCAGTCATTAACCGATTAAACACCGTGGCTACATCTTCCGGAAGCTCTGAATCCAGATAACTTTGATATAAAGCAATATTTTTGATCTCGGCATCAACACCGATCTGATAGGCTTCATCCAAAGAGGAAGGAATCGCTGTTGTCGGATTGAAATCTCCGATATCTACACCATAAGCTTCCAATAAAGGGGCCAGAGCATCCATGTGTCTCAGCTCTGCCCGAAGGATGTTGGTGAGGGGACGTACCGAACCAAACTCTTCAATCAATGCTTCATATTCGGCTTTCGCAGCAACTTCGTCTTGCATCGCATATACCAACATATCCTCAACACTGATTGCCTGAGCATTGATACCTGATGTCATCAGCGGCAAGGCGATTACCGTACCAATCGCTAATGTACTGCCGAATTTTATCCATTTGTTTTTCATTTTGATTTTCTCCTTTGCGTTGTTCGCATGATTCAATAATATAGAGAAATTTCGACAGAACTATGAACATTTATTGATGTTTTCATGATGTTTTTCAGATGTTTCTATGACATCAATCAGTGATATAATTTAAGCAGAGGAAGAATATGACAATATTTATCATCCTTTACCTGATCAGCTGGGCAGTACTTATGATGGCTGTGGTACGAAAATTATCGCAGACGTTTTATCGTTGGATAAAGATCATCACTGCATCTCTGTTTGTGCTGATCGGATTGTATAACGACAGACCGATGATTCTTATTGCATTGATCCTCTTTTACTTAGGTGATGTGATACTGGCATTTGCGGATGGCGGTAAAGTAAAACGATGGTTATTGTTGGGGATGTTGTTTTTCTGGATGGGGCACATCGGTCTGATCATTTGCATGTTGACTGCCGGATCATTGGATGTATCAGTTTTCATTATCGGATTGACTCCAGTATTACTCTTGGTGATTGTCCGACAGATCTTTCCGAATATTGATTTTCGCGGAATTTACAAAATTCTGATAGGTTACGCATATACGCTAGGCATTCTGGTATCACTGTCCGTTTCAACCTATGCACTTCACCCTCAGTTGACTTGGGGCATCTTTGTTTTTCTGATCAGTGACATCTGCCTGATATTCTGGTACTTCTACCCTAATTGCCCGCGTTGGGTGAAAGTGATCAATGTCCTCAGTTATTTTGGATCTGTACTGATCATTGCACTATCATAACTTGTATTTGAGATATTTTTTTCGTATAATAGTTGCGTGCGCAACTAATGGAGGGACTATGTTACCGATCATCAAAAACATAAGCATCATCGAAAGATGCAATCTGCTCTTTCGAAATGAAGCATTCAAGAAATTCGATTTGAGCGGATATCAATATAGCTATCTGATCGAAATTTGTCGTAATCCCGGGATTTCACAGGAACAGCTGACAAAGAATATGCACATTGATAAAAGCAATGTGGCTCGCGGACTTACGTCCTTAGCGGAAAAAGACTATATTTTGCGACAAAACAATCCCAGTGATAATCGCTACATTCTGCTGTATCCGACGGAAAAAGCCATGAGTATTTACAGTGAACTGCGCGAAGTCATTAAGCGTGAACGGGCATTTCTTATGGAAGAATTTTCCCAGCAAGAAGAAGAGCAGTTAGTTGCGCTGTTGGAAAAACTGAAAAACAGGGCATTGCTTCTGAAAGAATGGGGGGAACAACTGTGAGACACGTGTTGTCTTATCTGAGTCCGTATAAATATAAACTGATGATTAACCTTACGGTCAAAAGCGGGGCCACCCTGATGGAACTGTTTTTACCGTGGATCCTTGCCTACGTGATCGACTCTGTCATCCCGACTGAGAACGTCGGATCCATCATCCTGTTTGGAGTAATCATGTTGATATGTTCTGGACTGGCTTTTGTCGGAAATGTCATGGCCAATCGCATGGCCGCCCGCATATCCAGTGATGCGATCAAAACGCTGCGCGATGACGGATACATTAAAATCATGAACTTCTCCAACCGTACGGTCGATGAATTTAAAATCCCTTCGCTGGTATCACGGATGACCACAGATACCTACCATATTTACCGGATGTTTAATGTCGTGCAGCGCATCGGTGTTCGAGCTCCGATATTGCTGTTGGGAAGTATTTTTCTTATGGTCATGATCGATGTGAATCTGGCCTTGGTTTTGGTCGCATTACTACCCTTGATCGCTGCGGTGATCTATTATATCTCACGGCGGGGAGTACCGTATTACAGTCAGCTTCAAAAAGAGTTGGATAGCCTGATCCGGATCGTTCGCGAGAATATTGCCGGAATCCGCGTTATCAAGGCATTGGCCAAAGAAAAGGACGAACGCATTAAGTTTGAACAGGTCAATCGCGCAGTAAGTAAAAAAGAACGGTCAGCCGGCTATGTAGTGTCGATGTTAAATCCGATGATGAACTTTCTGCTCAACATGGGACTGATCATGATCCTTTACTTCGGAGCCATCCGCGTCAGTCAGGGATTAAGTCAGACAGGCAGCATCATCGCCTTTCTGACCTACTTTACCTTGATCTTAATGTCCTTTCTGGCACTCAACCGCATATTCCTGATGTACTCACGGGCGAGTGCTTCTGCCATACGCATCGTCGAGATTCTGACCCGGGAAGATGCTTTTGAAATCATCAAGGCTAAGGATGTGCCGACCGATATGCACATCGAATTCAAGAACGTTAATTTTTCTTATAACAAGACCAAAAATCATCTGGAAGATATTTCTTTCAAAATTAAGAGGAATCAGACCTTCGGAATCATCGGATCGACCGGAAGCGGTAAGTCAACGATTGCCCAATTACTGCTTCGCTTCTACGATGTTGATCAGGGGCAGATACTGATCAACGGCAAAGATATCAAGGCTTATGATTTGAAAGACCTTCGCTCGAAATTCGGAGTCGTTTTACAGAATGATGTCCTGTTCTCTTCAACCGTGTCCGACAACATCCGATTCGGACGGAGTGTTGACGATGACTCCCTGATGGAAGCGGCCGATATGGCCCAGGCTACAGAGTTTATTGACAAGCTGAGCGATAAATATCATCAGGAAGTTTTACGTGGAGGCGCAAACTTTTCCGGAGGTCAGCGTCAGCGGATGTTGATTGCCCGGGCTTTGGCCGATCATCCGGAAATACTTATTTTTGATGATGCATCCAGTGCACTGGATTATAAAACCGATGCGGATTTACGAAGCCGTCTGCGCAAAAGCGGTATGTCCACCGTGATTCTGATTGCACAGCGGGTATCTACGGTATTGACCGCCGATCAGATTTTGGTCATTGAAGAAGGAAGGATTGCTGGACTCGGTACACATTCTCAACTGTTGGAAAGTTGTGATGTATACCGTGAACTCGTCGAGATACAGTTGGGAGGTAGAGACTATGTCCATGCCTAAAGGAGGTATCGGTCCGATCAGTGAAGCTGTAGACAAACCTCAAAACGCGAAAGCAACGCTGAAGAAACTGATGAAATACATCCGGGCACAGCGCTGGCTGTTTGTTCTGGCCATACTGCTGTCAGTTTTGGCCAATGCTTTACAATTGATCGGACCCTACCTGACCGGACTGGTTATCGATTATATCCGATTGGGCGATTTTGTCCGGACCTGGCCGAAAATCCAACAAGTGATCCTTTTGATGATCATCTTTTATGCATTTTCCGCAGGCATGCTCTATGCACTTCAAGTGCTCATGATTTATATTTCGCAGCGGATCGTCGTCAGCATGCGCAGCGACCTGTTTGAAAAGTTTACCTCATTACCTGTCAGTTACTTTGACCGTCATCAGATCGGAGACATGCTCAGCCGGATGTCTTACGATATCGACACGATCAATACATCACTGTCATCGGATGTCGTTCAGCTTTTTGGCAGTATCATCACTGTGGTTGGCGCTTTTGGAATGATGGCCTTTATATCACCGCTGTTACTCTTAATTTTCATCATTACGATTCCGGCTTCGATCTTAACGACCAGATATCTTGCGAAGAAAACCCGACCGTTGTTTCGGGTGCGTTCGAAAAAACTGGGAGATATGAACGGATTTATCGAAGAAACGATTTCCGGTCAAAAGACCGTCAAAGCGTACAGCCAGCAAGACAAGATGATCGAGGAGTTTAAAGAAAAAAATCTGGAAGCCTCAGAAGCTTATTATAAAGCAGATTACTATGGCGGTATGACCGGGCCGGCAATTTCCTTTATCAATAATATATCCATGGCTCTGATCAGCTTGTTTGGGTCGTTGCTTTATCTGTTCAAGTTTATTACCTTGGGTAATATATCTTCCTTTTTACTTTATTCCCGCAAATTCTCTGGACCAATCAACGAAGCTGCCAATATCGTCGCAGAACTGCAATCGACTTTAGCAGCATCTGAGCGGGTGTTTCGGGTATTGGAAAGTGAAAATGAAACAGAAACACTGGTTGCGCAATTATATCCAAAAACGCAAACCGGCGAAGTGGTGTTTGAGCACGTCAATTTCGGATATGTTCCCGGTGTGCCTGTCATCAAGGATTTGAATCTTCACGTCAAACCGGGCAGCGTTGTGGCGATCGTCGGTCAGACCGGAGCAGGGAAAACGACGATGATCAACCTGCTGATGCGCTTTTACGATGTGGACAGCGGTCGGATTCTGATTGACGGTGTCGATATCCAGTCAACCAGCCGAAAAGACTTGAGAGAGCAGTTCGCCATGGTCCTTCAGGATTCCTGGCTGTTTTACGGTACGATTACAGAAAATATTGCCTATGGACACCCTGAGGCAACGATTGACGATGTGATCCGCATAGCCAAGGAAGTTAATATCCACCATTTTATTGAGCGTTTGCCATTGGGATATGATACCATTATCACAGATGACGGAATCAATATTTCCAAAGGACAAAAGCAGTTGATTACGATTGCTAGAGCCATGCTTCAAGATCGCAAAATGATCATTCTCGATGAAGCAACGAGCAACGTCGATACCCGAACAGAAATGAAGATTCAAAATGCAATGCGCAAACTGATGGAAGGTAAGACTTGCTTTGTGATTGCTCATCGGTTAAGCACGATCAAAAATGCGGATGTGATCTTGGTTGTCGATGATGGTAATATCGTTGAAAAAGGAACACATACCTCATTGATGGAAGAAAAGGGATATTATTATCAGATGTTTATGTCTCAATTTGAGTAGAAAGGGATATTTATGGCATTCTCACTGGTTATCATGGGAGGCGTTGTCATCATTCTGTTCTTATTTATGGCAGTCGCTTTGATATCGAAGAGGTAAGCATGAAATTAACTTCAGCCATTCATTTTTACGGCACCAAGGATTTATCGGTTTGTCATGACTTCTATGTGAACAGACTGGGTTTTCAGTTGTACAAAGATCAAGGTGTATGTCACATTTACCAGCTGACCGAATCAGCTCTGATCGGATTTTGTGAGCATATTCCAATCGTATGTCTGGATCGCAGCCCGATCATCACATGGGTTGTCGATGATGTGTGGGCAGTTTATCACCAGATGAAATCATGGTGTGATATCAGTGAACCGGTCATTTCAAAGAATTTTTCCATTGAGCACTTCTTCGTAAAAGATCCCAACGGATATACACTGGAAATTCAGCGGTTCTTGTAATTTTCTTGTAAAAATTCACATATTCACGTATAGTAAAAACATATGAAAAGACGAATCAATCGGGCACGTCAGCGCAAGAATATCATGATTCTGGGGATGATCGCAATATTCCTGATTTTTGGTATGGTTTATTTATCAGTAATGATCCCGCGCTGGGTGTTTGACAATAAGATGAAAGATCACCGGATGATCGTTTTATCTCAGCATTTTATGCATAACATCCCTGATTATCTGCGACATCCGTGGACTCGCAATGATTTTGATCACGGCGATGTGATCCTGTACGGACACGGTCAGTTTGGTATTCTGTTGGACGGTCATCAGAGCCGACTGACAGAAGTATTGAACCTTGAATATCGCGAGATGGAAAAAGGGTTGTATCCGAATTTCCGCTATGCGGTCGTGGAAGGGACAGAATGGTCAGATTTATTGGATATACTCCCTAATCGCACCTTTAAGGCCGAACACTTCGGTATAAAAGAACTTTCAGGTACGTTTGATTACAACAATGACGGTTTAAGCGATGCGCAGAATTTTGTGATTGGTGCCCGTGAAGGTGCGTACAGTATGATCACATATGTAGATAAGTATTACTGGAATTCATATCCGCCGGCAGGGGAGGGTGTCTGTACGGATGTTATCTGGATGGCATATCGTGAAGCCGGATATACCTTGCGGCGCATGCTGAATAAAGATGTCGTGGAAAATACACCGTTGTACTGGCGAACTCAAGGGGAACCGGATATGGCCATTGATTTTCGGCGGGTTGTCAATGTGGAAATATATCTGCGTCGAAAGGCGATCAGTCTGACAACGGACTTATCCGATGTTGAGCAATGGCAGCCTGGGGATATCGTTGTGTTTGACGGTCATATCGGAGTTGTTTCCGATAAGCGCGATCGATACGGAGTTCCGCTGATGATCCATCACGGCGGAGGTCCCGGACGGGAAGAATCCGCCATGCACCGACAGCCGATTATTGGTCATTACCGTTTTGACGCATCACGACTGGATCCTCAGGATTTGATCCTTTGGCAATGAAACCGCAACCTATATATTCATTTTTGTTTCAGTATTTTCTTAATGCGCAGAGCAATAGCCTCGTGTATAATATAAGTGTTCTAAAGAAGTACCCTGTGAGCCAAAACCGAAATCTGCGTACAGATATCAAGCACATCGTACCTTTAACAGAACTTCCTTGACATGAGTAGCTTATCCTTTCTTAAAAGTTGCATGGGTAAACATGCAACTTTTTCATTGTTATGGTAAAATGGAAACATTGAAATCAGGAGAATACGATGGAACTGGGACTTATACTTTTTCGGCAAATTGCATACATGTTTGTCATGATGATGTTTGGATATACGATGTTCAAGGTAAAGCGGCTGTCTTCCGTCGGAAGTAAGGAAATGGGAGCCGTTTTGCTATATGTGGTAACGCCAATCATCATCATGCGTGCCTATATGGTTGAATATTCGCAGCAACGCGCCTTCAATATGGTCATTGCCTTGATTCTGGCGGTATTTTCCGTTCTTTTTTCCATTGTCGTTTCAAAACTGATATTTAAAGAGCAGCCCATCGAAAATTTCTCATCGACCTACTCTAATGCCGGATTTATGGGCATACCTTTGGTTCAGGCAACCTTGGGTGCTGAAGCTGTATTCTACTTGTCAGCATATCTTGCGGTCATGGTATTGATTCAATGGACATTGGGAATTGTTGTGATTACGGAAGACAGAACTCACACGTCACTGAAACGCATTTTAACCAACCCGATCATATTGGGAGTTCTTGGCGGTTGGGTCATATTCTTTTTCCAAGTTTCGATGCCGACATTTACGTTGGACGTATTTAATATTGTCTCTGGCATGAACACTCCGTTAGCCATGCTGATTCTCGGTATTTACCTGGCGCAGATCCGATGGATAAGCTTGGTCAACAGTTGGAAAATCGTCAGTGTTTCATTTGTCCGGTTGTTGCTTATTCCTTTGTTGGTTGGATCTGCTTTGATTTTTGTGAGCAATGAGTATTTCATGGTCAAGATGGTTACTTTGATTGCGGTAAGCACACCGGTCGGATTCAACGTAGCTTTTCTGGCTCAGCAATTTAACAAAAATTACTTCCAGGCGGTCCGGTATGTCTGTCATTCAACTTTGCTTTCCATCATCACCATGCCGGCATTGGTGATACTGATGGAGATGATTTGGAGGAGTATCTGATGGAAATCCGTTTGGTTATGTGCGATTTGGATGGCACACTGCTAACCGAAGAAAAACGAATCACTGCTGTTTCAGTTGCGGCGGTAGCGAAACTGAAAGAACGAGGCATAGCCTTTGGGATTGCTACCGGGCGTCCAACGGAATCAGTGTTGCGTACGCTTTCCGAAAATCATATCCTTTCGTATGTCGATGTCGTGGTTACCAATAACGGAGTGACATGGCTTGACCGTAAGGACGGAATTGAATCAGAAACTTTCCTGTTGGATAAGAAACATGCGATATACATATTCTCACATCTTCAATCGCTGAATGTCAGTTTTGCGGTGTATGATCAGCGATATCTGTATACCAATGAAATCAATGACGGAATCCGGCGACTGCTAGGATTTCATAAACTTGAGCCATATATCTGTAGTGTCACGGACATAAAAACAAATGAGATCCATAAGTTTATTTTATCTGTGGAAGAAGACCGGATGCCGGATTTGGAGATACTGGCTAAACAGCTTCCCACAGAAGATTATCACGGGTTCAAAACTCAGGCAGACTTATATGAGTTTGTAGATCGGCGAGTATCGAAGGCATTGGCCATCCAGCGATACGCAAATAAGCATGGATATGATCTGGCTCAGGTCATGGCATTTGGGGATACAAGCAATGATGTGGCAATGTTGCGAGAAGTCGGCTGGGGTGTGTGCATGGCCAATGGCACGCCGGATGCCCATATCGTATCTAAGGATCTTGCTTTAAGTAACGACGATGACGGAGTTGCCAAGTACTTGAACAGCTATTTCGGGTTAAGATGACGGGAAATCTCGTCATTTTTTATTGAAAATAGACAATAATTTAATTGAATATTAAATATATTAATAAATATATTAAAATAATTGATTTTAGTATTGACATATAAGAAAAATGAGTTAAACTATAGGTGAGGTGATGGTATGGCAAGCAAAATTAAGATCATGATTAAAACTGAAGACAACAATATCAACCTGCCATCCATAGGATTCGGAGTTGCACTGACGTTTGTACGCTTCGGTCTGTGGACAACAAAATTTGTAAAGAATATGGATGAAGATGCCCAGCGGTATCTCAAAGAAAACAAGGAAATGATCATCAAGTTGGTCAAGGAAATATTCGCAGAGCTAAAAACAATGGAACCGTTTACGCTCGTTGAAGTTAAATCCGATGATGCCTATGTACTGATCGATATCCGATAGGAGGAAATGAAATGAAAAAAGAAGTATTTGGAACTTGTCCTGTATGTGGCGGCTCGCTGTTATGTACGAAACTGTCATGCCATACTTGCAATACTGAAATCACCGGGGAATTTGCACTGTCCCGTTTCAGTTATCTTACGAAAGAAGAATTAAACTTTGTAGAAACATTTGTCCGTGTCCAAGGCAATATTAAAGAAATGGAAAGAGAACTGGAAATCTCTTATCCGACCGTCAAGAAGAATCTGGATTCTATCATTGCGAAAATGGGATTCGCCGTAGCGAAACCAAAGGTCAATGAAGATGAGGTCTTGTCTAAGATTAAATCCGGTGAAATGACGGTAGATGAAGCTTTGGCTTTCATTAAGAAATAAAGAACTGAGGTGAGGAAAATGAAAAAGCGGATCTTTTCCAACATCATCCACATAATACTGCCACATCTGACATTGTTTGAAGATGGATCAGTAATTAATGACCGCTATGTCAATTATCAAGTTACTCTGAACGAAGTCGTCGATCGGCTGAGTCAGTAAAGAAAGGTGAGAACTATGTTAAGAAAGAAAATATCTAAATTTATATTTGTCATGATGCCTCATCTGATGATTATTGAAGATGGTTCGATCATCAGCGACCGCTATGTCAATTATCAATGTACGTTAACGGATGTTGTGGACCGTTTAAGCAAGTAATCAACAGAAAGAGAGAGAAAAACATGAACTCAAAAGAACAAATCCTTCAGATGGTTAAAGACGGTACGATCACCGTTGAAGATGGAATCAAATTATTAGAAGCATTGGGATTGCAAAATACTCCCACTCCACCCGTTGCTCCGGTCATCAATGTCAATCCGGCCGGTGGCAGAAAAATGCTTAGAGTTACCGTGGACAGTGCAAAAGGTGATGTCGTTCGCATCAATGTTCCGACATCGTTGGTAAAGGCCGGTCTCAATCTGTCCAATCAGTTGAAAATCGACGGAAATCCTGTGGATATGAAGGGTGTCGATGTGGATATGATCATGGCTGCGATTGAAGAAGGTGCAACCGGTGAGATCGTCAACGTAGAATCTGCGGAAGGCGACATCGTTAAAATCTTTATCGATTAAAAAGAAGGCGTCATTCGCCTTCTTTTTCTTCGCAATCTTGTGGTTCGGTATCCATATCAATGAAATCGTAGAGTAAATGATACAGATTTCCGAGTTTATCTTTGGGTAATGTCAGACACACGCCAATCTGGGCAGGAACATCCTTGGTCTTTTCTTCAAGTTCCCTGCCTTTTTCTGTTAAGGAAATCAGGACATTGCGCTCATCGTCTTTGCTTCGCTTGCGCATGATAAATCCAGCCGTTTCCAGTTTCTTCAGCAGGGGTGTCAATGTTCCGGAGTCCAGGATCAGTTTTTCGCCGATATCATTGACATATTGTTCATCCTTTTCCCATAAGACAAGCATGACTAAAAATTGTGTATACGTGATGCCCAGGGGGTCGAGCAGCGGTTTGTACAGCCGGATGATTTTTCTTGAGGCTGCGTATAGCGGGAAACAAAGCTGACTTTTCAGCTTAAGTTGTTCATAGGCCATATTACAGGATCCTTTCTATGGCAGAGGCCAGTTCTTCAGGTTTGGTGGTTGGTGCGAATCTGGCAACGACCTTGCCTTCGCGGTCGATTAAGAATTTTGTGAAGTTCCACTTGATTTCACCGGAATCAGCGGAGCCGGTGAGACTCATCAGTTTACTGAGCAGTCCCTTTTTTTTATTGGAATCATGATCGCTGTTCTTCTCAGATTTTAAATACTTATATAACGGATGAGCTGACTCTCCGTTAATGTCTATTTTTGCGAATGTTTTGAAGGTCGTGCCGTAATTCAATTGGCAGAAGCCGGAGAGTTCTTCATCGGTTCCGGGAGCTTGGTTCATAAACTGATTGCAAGGGAAGTCCAGAATTTCGAATCCTTTGGGCTGATATGTGTCATATAGTTTTTGAAGTCCGGCATATTGAGGAGTGAGTCCGCATTTGGTCGCCGTATTTACGATAAGCAAAACCTTTCCTCGATAATCACTCAGGGAAACATCATTTTTAAAGGCATCTTTTACCGAATAGATGTATACGCTCATACTTCGACCTCTTTCGCAATTAAATTGCATAAAATATATAATCATTTTATACCTGTTGCATCATATTGTCAATGATAAAACTACATTGTAAACAGAAAGTGTTAAATTTGAATTAAACGAGGTCATTGCGATTGTTATTGAACGTCGATGACTTTGAGTGTATACTAAAAAAGGCAATATTTAGGCATATTTTCAATATCGGAGAGAAATATGGCACTATTACTTTTTCAAAATTTCAGTATCTTGGTTGCGGTTATCAGCATGATCTTAGAATTTATCCGCTCAAGCAAAGTTCAGTATCAGACGCCTTATGTCCGGCGATTCGTATTGGGTACTTTGGGAGGCTTAATCGGGATTCTGCTTCTGATGTCGACCGTACCGATGAATTCCAGCCGAACTATCATTTTCGATTTTCGTTTTGTCGTCATGTACTTATCCGCAATGTACGGCGGTTTTACTTCTTCGGTCATCACTTCCTCAATCATCGCGTTTTATCGTCTCTCCGTAACATCAGCGGATGCCATTGGAATTACTGTCAGCACTTCGATTCTGATCTGCGGAATCGTTCTGGGCGGACTGTCACATTTAAAGCTCTCACGGGAAAAGAAATTTCTGATTATGAACAGTGTGGTTGCATTGACCATCACGATTGCCTCTTATCTGATATTTGATGATTTCATTCTGTTTGTTCAAAATGCACTGTTATTTATAAGCACAACGGTGTTCACATCTTATTTCATCTGCCGTTATATACATTACACGATGGCAAACATTCGCAATTACTGGCAATTAAAAATCGATGCTACGACCGATCATCTGACTGAATTGGCAAATTTGCGCGAATTTGAATATCGGCTTGTGCAGCTTTTTGAAGAATGCAAAGACAGTGATCTTCCGATTTCGTTTCTGATGCTCGATCTTGATCATTTTAAACTCATCAATGATACCTTCGGCCATCACAAAGGGGATGAAGTATTAAGCGAATTGGCTCAAATTCTGATTAAGTCATGTCGGAGTCATGATCTTGTTGCCCGTATCGGCGGAGAGGAGTTTGCGATCGTCTTACCTCATTGTCCGCGAGAGACCGCACTTAAAATTGCCCGGCGTATCCGAGGGCAAATCGAGAATCATGTTTTCTGTGCCGATTCTCATGAAATACGTATGACGGTTTCCATTGGGGTTTCATCTGCACCTTTTGATGCGGATGACTCAGAGAAATTGAAGCGTATGGCAGACCAAGCCTTATATCAAGCCAAGAGAAGCGGACGCAACACTGTCATGTTAGCACAATAAAAATCAGCCGAGGCTGATTTTCTTTTGACAGATACTTACGAAATACTCAAACAACTTGCTTTGTACCATCCGTTCCGGGTGCCATTGCACAGCTATACATCCCGGTGCTTCGATGCCCTCAATCAATCCATCCGGAGCCCTTGCAACGATTTTAAGCCCTTTGGCTAACCGGTCGATCCCCTGATGATGGTAAGTATTGACTTCGATGCTCTGACCAAAAAGTGAAAACAGAATGCTGCCATTTTCAATATACACCGGATGACCCCGGTCTTTTATCTGATTCTTAAAACTGTACAAATGATCTATTCTGTTCTTGGGTAAATCCTGAATCAGCGAACCTCCCAAAGCCACATTGATGATCTGAAGACCGCGGCATATACCGAAAACAGGAATGTTCAGTTTTCTGGCGATGTCGATGACATCGAGATCAAGCCGGTCGATTTCAGATTCGATCGGTTCACTGCCAAGGTTGCTTTGTTGATACAGTGTGGGATCCACATCCATTCCGCCGGGGATGCATAACCCATCCGCCATTCGTAAGAGTTCAAGCAGGTTCTCTTTGCTTTGCGGGACAAGCAAAAGAGGTACTGCTCCGGCTTGGAGAAAGGCATCAACATAATCCTGATTTACGATGTATCGGTCTGAACTCTTTCGAGCCGTGATAGCGATGATCGGCTTACTCATGATCAAACAGGGTCAGGTTTTCCATGCCAAACGTACTGTAAGGGATATAGAAATCTACAATATATGGCTCATTGGTTTCCATCGGAGGTAAATACGCACTGAAACTTATTCCGGCAGGATTGAGCATAAACTGAACTGAATCTAACAGAGCTTCCATATCGATGATTTCCGAAGTCCCATAGATTTTCAGGATTTCATCTCGAAGTGTGTTTCGGTAATAATAGCCGCTGACAAACAAGTCATCCAAAGTGATTACATCCCCCTGAGCATTATACGTTGAATACCATCGCTGATAATATTGTTTATCGGCATAGACAGAGTACTGTGAACTTAGCCCGATATAATCCCCGACTTTGTTTGCGTACACACTGATATAAGCGTTTTGAATTTCGTAAAGACCAATGAGTTCGTCAACCGTTTGTTTAATATACGGTAGTGCATCCGGTAC
The DNA here is from genome assembly GCA_036677505.1 of Erysipelotrichaceae bacterium. Lineage (GTDB taxonomy): Bacteria > Bacillota_I > Bacilli_A > Erysipelotrichales > Erysipelotrichaceae > UBA2227. The sequence goes on along the minus strand of JAVBWK010000021.1, from coordinate 55,087 downwards.
CTTGTCTAAGTAGAACTTAGGAACATCAGAAGAAATAAATCGCGAATAATAGATGTCTACTCCGCGATAATCGATTACTTCCAGTTCGTCCCGAATCACTTTTTCAGCTAACTCCAAAAACTCAGCGTGACGGATGGGAGATTCATAGATGAAGCTCTCCGAAGTAAACCGTTGGGTAACTGCCAGATAAGGCATGATTTTACTGTAGGGCAGATGCAAGACCGCAGAGGTAAAGCCGTTGTCAAATTCTGGATTGCGATAATCGAAAATGAAATGAACTCCGGATGAACTTATAAAGAACTGTTGATTTCCTTTGATTCCCTTAAAAGGGGCCACAAGTGTAACTGGTGTCTGATCCCAGATATAGTCTGCGGAATCCTGGCTTTTTGCGATGATCACGGCCAGCTGATCACTGAATATCTTTTGAGTGTTACTGTCATTGGTCAGTATGTCACTGATGGTCAGCTGATTGCCGCTTGTTAAATCAAAATTCAAAGCATCCTGAATGGAAACATACTCAGAGGTACCGCTGATATCAAACCGATACCATCCGAAAAATGAAACAGACAGGACATTATTAAAGTTAAAGTTCGGATATGCTCCGACATAATATTCGCCAAGGGTTGCATCTCTCGGTATCTTTGCATAAATACCACGAAAAGGAGGTAATTTCTCCGGATTGATATAACTGAGCATTTCATCGATTTTCTTTGAGATTTCACCATTGATCTTATTTTCAATTACCTTATTCTTCAGACCGGTGAAAGTAAAGGAGCTGATTCTTTCTTTGTTGTTCTCAATGATCTCAATGGGATTTCCGTATACAAAAGGAATGCTCACCGGTGATGAGACAATATTTCCCTGAGGTTTCTTGAAAAGTTCTTCTTCTTTGGGCTCGGGATCAGGTTTTGGATTGGGGTCGATCGGTTTTGCACATCCCACGAGCAAAACCAAGACGAAGAGGATTTTAGCGAACTTTAACATATCCGGTATCCTCTGCCAGTGTCTGTCCGGCATCCGATAATATCCACTCAACGACCTTACGGACATTGCTGTCAGCCGGTTCGCTCTTTCGGAAAACGGCATAATAATTCGTCACGATCGGATATTGCTTGGATGTGATCGTTGAACTGTCCGGGTATACATTGTCAACTTTCATCAGTCGGACATTTTCATTGCCCCACATATCAACCACAAAATAGTAATATGAGTAGCCGATGGCATCGGGTTGGTTCTGGTAGGATGCGACGGCTTCGATCAGTTCGCCCATGCCGGCCATGACCCATTCGGTGGGCGGGTTCATCGGTGTCAGATCTTTCATGACCAAGTCCAGAAAGCCGGTCTGACTGCCGGAGTTGACCGGGCGTTGATACGCGATGATCGGTACATCCGGTCCGCCGACGTCTTTCCAATTGGTAATCTTCCCGGTGTAAATATCCTGAATTTGCTTGAATGTAAGACTTTCTACCGGATTGTTCTTGTGAGTAAGGAAAACGAATGCTTCGCTGACGATCGGAATGATTTCTAATTCTACCCCTTGATCCGAGGCATATTTGAACTCGTCGATCGAAGGATAAGTCACAAAAATCAAATCTGTCTTTTTGTCAATCAGGTTGACATAAGCACTGTGTGTTTTTGTATGTAAAATATACGGACGAACTTGCTCAACGGTCTGATTGGTCAGCTTGGCACAAATGGCTTCAGACAATGGGATCGTTACCGTTGAACCATCGATGCGAGGATATGTTTCCATGGTAAAAACCGGCTGTTCCACAGGTTTCTGACAGCCGAGCAATAAGAATATAACAAAGATGATCAGGTACTTTTTCATGATGATGCCCCCAATGACATGATGTCATCTGTATTATATCAGTACCACTAAACATGTGCAATGTGCAGAAAATCACGAAATAATTAAGAAAAACCGTATCAACTCCTTGAGTGATACGGCTAAATAGTTAATGTCTAATCGGGCATTGTCAGGTTCTCAATGCCGATTTCATAAAAGTACCAGAAGCCTGAGTAATACGCTCCGGGAAAATCTTTGCTTTTAAGCAACGATGAATGGAATCTGATAGCTCCTCTGTACAAAGAGAATTGAAGAGAATCCATCAGTTCTTGTGCAGTGTATTTTTCGAAATTCTCAAAATTTTTCATGCGACTCATCAGGAATTCCTGATAGGGAAATCCCTCAGCAAATATATCGTCAAGAGAGACAGGTTCTCCCTGTTTATTATAAACACGAAAAACATAATCAATCGTGTGCTCCGTGCCTTGTATCTGAGTATCCAGATTCAGACTCCACTCACTGCTGATATAATTGCCCAAGGCGCTTACAGATTTAGTTATCGTAGCTCTCGATATCTGACTTGGTTCTGAATATGCATCAATTAATGATTTAACCTTTTCAATCAATAGAATTATCTCATCTTCACTTGTCTCAGGAAGAACCCTTTTATATGATTCAGGAATCTCAGATGGATTTGTTAGCAGAAAAATATCAATATCCTTATAACTCTGAAGCAAGATTTCCGATTCAACAGACTCATACTCTTTCGTCAGTGTCAATAAACGTCCATCCCACACGGGTTGTTCATAGATTGAAATTTCAGTTTTAAAACGCTCACTGATCGCCAATTCCTCAGAAAGTTTATAAAAAGGAACATGAAAAACCAAGGGATTATTGCCGGTTTCAAACTCAGGATGCCGATCGTCAAAGATAAAATTGATGCCATCGAGGCCGATGTAAAAGAGTTGATTTCCTTTGATACCGGAAAAAACGTCTGTCAGCCGAAAGCTGAAAGGTTGTTCATCAGACCATTCTTCTGATTCGACAGGCCAGAAGTTCAGCTTACCATTTTTGGTGTCAGAAAACTGCTCCGATAATAAATCGTCGAATGTTTTCTGTACATTTGCACCGTTTACCAGCAAATCACTGACGGTCAGCTGATTGCCGGTGGTTAAGTCAAAATTCAAAGCATCCGCAACATAAACATTCACAATTTCACCATTATTATCGAATGTGTATTTACCCCAGAAGTATAATGAATAAATGTTGTTGAAGTTGAAAGCAAATGACGATGAAGCATGATAATAATGATTTACCAACTTAAGTTTACTCATATCTGTGTCAAGTAATCCCGCATAAGGCGGCAGATTCACCGGATTGGTATAACTGTCAAACTTCGCTCGCATATCCTCTATATCTTTTAGGACTTTAGCTTCAATCGTCTTGTTTTTTAATACAAGCCCAAGAGGAGTGTTGATCGGATTTTGAACTAAAAAAGAAAAATCAAACGGATCATTCACGATATTGCCTTGAGGTGCTTTGAATGTCTCATCCTCCTTTATGCGAGGATTTGGTCCAAGTTGCTTGGTGCAACCCGAAAACAATAATAATACTAAACATAAGCGAACGAGTTTTGTCATTTTCTATCTCCTTGATGTGGGGAAGACACGAAAAAACCTCTTTGAGGTATAACGAGTTGAATGAAAAATATCTGATGATGGATCATGTTGGCCCCCCAAACATATCTTTAGGTGAATTGTATCAGAATGAGATGTCTCGGTCAACCTTGTGAATGCGAGCGGTAAATAAATGAACAAAGAGGCTTTGAGGGACTGCTTTAGGAGTGTTATAATAGTTGTGCATGGGGGCAAATATGAAAAAAAGATATAAATGTAAACAATGTTACGCCATCAACATCGATGCCTATGATCACTGTGTATCCTGCGGAGCACCTTTGAAACATCCGAAATCGACATTGTTTCGGGTCGTTTTTCACGTATTGGGACTGATGGGGCTGTACATCGGATTGCAGGCTTTATTGGGCATTATAGTAACGATCCCGGTTTTCCTTAAAAATATCGACAGTGCCGAAGTCATCGATGGAATCGCAATATTCGATCATTCTTCCGATGCCATTCTTACTTCGATTGTTTTATCAGCAGTGTTGTTTATCAGTATCATCGTGTTTTATTTTTACCGGCGAAGATTTTCCGTCCGCCCACTGTATCGTTTTGATAAAATCGGACTCACTCAATTGATCTGGGCTGTTATCATCGGGTTCGGATGCATATTCTTATCTCAGGTTATATTGGCAGTCAGTGAGTATGTGGGTATTCTCAGTGTTGACACGTTAAAAGGCTATGAAGAGGAGATGGCAGCGCTTATCGGTCAAAGTCCGGTGTGGCTGATTGTGTTGACCGTTGGGATCATTGCGCCGATTGCGGAAGAACTGTTATTCCGCGGTTTGATACTCCATTTATTTAACCGACACTTGAACATCAGACCTGCCTTGATCATCCAAGGAATACTGTTTGGACTATTCCATTTGAACTTAGTTCAAGGACTGTATGCCTCAGTTACGGGTATCGCTATGGGCATGGCTTATGTTTTTACCGGCAGTCTGTGGGTACCCATACTGATTCATATTGTCAACAACACATCTGCGGTATTGCTTCCGGATTCGCTGATGAATGATCCTGTTATATATATGATGTTGCTGAGTCTGATGCTTTTGGTCCCATTGGGATTGTGGGTTCTTTATAGAGAAAATCAAGGAAAATATATTCTTGATTTAAATGCTTAAATGCTTATAGAGTCGAAAATTGTCGGAGTGAATGGCGGTTATTTTGGTAGAAAAGGGTTGCAATACGCGAGTATAATGAAAGCGTATACAAATATGCCAGCAGGCAAGAAGGAGGGCTTATGAAGAAGATTTTAAATAGACCAGAAGATGTAGTTGAAGAGATGGTTTCCGGTTTAGTCGATGCCCACGATGATGTTGTTTACCGCGTCGGTGATACCCGGGTCGTTGCTCGTAAGTACGAAGGCAAGGGCAAAGTCGGTTTGATTTCCGGCGGTGGCAGCGGACATGAACCTTCACATGCCGGGTTTGTCGGTAAAGGTATGTTAAGCGCAGCTGTTTGCGGTGATGTCTTTACTTCCCCGACTCCTGACCAAGTGTACGAAGCTGTAAAAGCAGCTGATAAAGGTGCAGGCGTATTTATGGTCATCAAAAACTACACCGGTGACGTTATGAACTTTGAAATGGCTAAAGAAATGGCCGAAAGCATGGATAATATCAAAGTTGAAACCGTCATTACCAACGACGATATTGCAGTTGAAAACTCTACTTGGACCGAAGGCCGTCGCGGCGTAGCCGGTACGGTATTTGTTCACAAGATCCTGGGTGCTTTGGCAGAACGCGGAGCTTCCCTGGCAGAAATCAAAGCTGAATCCGAATTGTTAATTAAAGAAATGGCTACTCTTGGCTTGGCCTTGACCCCGGCTATCGTTCCTCAGGCAGGAAAACCGGGCTTTACTTTGGCTGATGATGAAATCGAATTCGGTTTGGGTATCCATGGTGAGCCGGGCTATCGCAAGAGCAAACTGCGTCCGTCAGCTGAGCTTGCCAAAGAATTCTATGATAAGATCAAAGCATTCTTACATCTGACCGAAGCTGACAAAGTTGCAATTTTGATCAATGGCTTGGGCGGAACTCCGTTGATGGAACAATATGTGTTCACTCATGACGTGCTGAATCTGTTCAAACAGGATGGAATCGAAGTTGCTAAGAAACTGGTCGGCGATTACATGACCTCTATCGAAATGCAAGGCATTTCGCTCTCCGTTTTGCGTTTGAAGAACCCATTGTGGTTGGAACTGCTCAACGACGAAGCTAAGACTATTGCCTGGTAGAAGTATGAATCACGGAGGGCTTGTAGTTTGGCTAAAAGCTTGGGCTGACCAAGTCAATGCGGAAAAGGATTACATCAGTGATTTGGATAATGCGATCGGTGATGGCGATCACGGTTTTAATATGAGTAAGGGTTTGACCGCTTATTTGGATGCCCGCGCCGCAAAACCGGCAGAGACGATCAGTGATGAATTCAAGATGTTGGGTATGACGATGCTCAGTAAAGTCGGTGGAGCATCCGGTCCGTTATACGGATCTGCGTTCTTGTCGATGTCGAAAGATACGGCTGGAAAAGATGAATTGAATAACGGTGATATCGTTGCTTTGTTGTCCAATGCTCTGGAAGCTATCCAAAAAAGAGGAAAAGCGACCGTTGGTGAAAAGACAATGATTGACGTTTGGCATCCGGCTATCGAACTGCTTAAGAACAACAAACTGACCAAGGATGCAATCGATGAATTGGTCAATGCCACCATTCCGATGATGGCTACCAAAGGCCGTGCCGCCTATCTGGGTGAGCGGTCGATCGGACATATCGATCCGGGAAGTTATTCTTCCGGACTGATGTTAAAACACTTATTATCAGTTCTATAAACGAAAGAGCAGCGCGTGCTGCTCTTTTGCTTAGTTAAAGGTTCCGGATCTGATTTTTTCGGCTTCCCGCAGAATGGCTTCCTTGCTTGGATCAACCATGCACTGAACCGAAGCCACGAATGCTCCTTCGACAATGGGACCGGGCACATAGGTACACTTTTTTGCGAGTTCTTCATCTTCAATGAGATCAATGGCAGCTTCGATACTAAAAACGGCACTGCCCAAATCCGCAAACAGATAGATGTTATCATGATGTGCGCATTTGCGGATGCATTCACTGATTTTGATTGCATCGGTTCCCAGACGCAGATCATCTGTTCCTCCGGCGGAGATGATTTCTACACTGTCCGAGTTTGAGGTCATTTCTTCGATCATTTCCTTCAGGCCCTCGGTAATTTTATAACTGTGTGAAACTAAGATAATGGCTGCCATGACAAGTCCTCCTTGCGTATATATGAATCTTACTTACTTTATGATCGTTTGTCAAAATTTAAACATCGACAATAATCGAGAGCGTTTGTTAAGTGTTGATGATAATATCAAATGCATTTCATGGGTCACTCGTTTATAATTCTGTTGAAAATAGCGATATTTTCAGAAGGAGAAATATGTATGGAGAAGAAAAAAGGAATTAACTCTTTTTTAGATAAGGTGGAGAAATCCGGGAATCGCTTGCCGCATCCGGTGACCTTATTTGTTTTATTGGCAGCAGCCATCGTTTTATTATCGGCTGTATTTGAGAGCATGGGAGTCAGTGTGACCTATGAGATGATCAATGCTCAGACTCAGGAAGTGATTACCAACACGGTTGTTGCCCGCAGTCTGTTAGCAGCTGATGGGATCCGTCATATGTTTACGACGGTCATTTCCAATTTCACCGGCTTCTTTGCGTTGGGGACCGTGTTTACGATCATCGTTGCTGTCAGTGTTGCGGAGGGATCGGGACTGATTTCAGCTCTGATGCGAAAAGTCGTTAAGGTTACTCCGGCAAAACTGGTTACGGCGACGGTTGTTTTCTTGGGGGTTATGTCCAACATTGCATCGTCTACCGGATATGTGGTTTTGGTGCCGTTGGGAGCGATTATATTCAAGAGTTTCAAGAAACATCCGATTGCGGGGCTGGCCGCGGCTTTTGCCGGAGTTTCGGGTGGTTGGAGTGCGAATTTACTTATCGGTTCCAATGATCCGATGTTTGCGGGAATCAGCACGCAGGCAGCCCGGTTTATTGACTCGGGCTACACAGTATTGCCAACATCCAACTGGTATTTCATGGTAGCCTCTACGTTTTTAATAACGATTTTAGGTACATGGGTCACAGAGAAGATTGTTATTCCGCGCTTGGGGGAGTATCACAGTGATGATGAAGTTTCGGTGGATGATATTTCATTGAATGAGAAACGCGGTATTCGCTTTGCGCTTTTAGGATTACTGGGTGTGATAGCGTTGATTTTAGCATTGGTACTGCCCAAAGAGGCTATATTGAATCCGACGGGAAACATCCTGGTCTCACCTTTTATGTCATCGATCATTGCGGTGATGAGTCTGGTGTTTCTTGTTCCGGGCTTGCTTTACGGTATCGGAGCAAAAACGATCACTTCCGATAAAGAGCTAGTGGATGTGATGGTCAAAGGCATCAGCGGTATTTCGAGTTTCTTGGTCCTGGTGTTCTTCGCAGCGCAGTTTGTCAGTTATTTCAATTATTCAAATTTAGGTGTGATCATGTCTGTATCTGGAGCCAACTTTTTGGAAAGTGTCGGATTTGTCGGGTTGCCATTGATCATCGCCTTTATAATCCTGACGGCATTTATTAATCTGTTTATTGCGGTCGACTCAGCAAAATGGGTCATCATGGCTCCGATTTTTGTTCCGATGTTTATGCGTTTGGGACTGTCTCCGGAGCTATCACAAGCTGTTTACAGAATCGGTGATTCATCAACCAATATCATTGCGCCATTGATGCCATTCTTCCCTTTGGCCGTGGCTTTCTGCCAGAAATATGACAAGAAATTTGGTATCGGCTCATTGGTCACCACGATGGTCCCCTATTCGATTACCTTTTTGATTGGCTGGACTTTGTTGTTTATTGTCTGGTATTTCTTAGGGCTTCCTTTAGGACCGGGAGCCGGGCTGTTTTACTGATCGGAGGGTAGAACCATGATACCACAGGACAAAAGAATCAGGGAGTTTATGCTTAAAGAGTCTATGGATGTCATCATAGCTCAATCACCGGAGAATTTTGCCTATGTTTCAGGGTTCTCTTCTCATCAGCACACCGTGTCCCGTCAGCCGGGTTTTGCCTGTGCAATCGTACATAAAGACCCCGTTGCGACGGTTCTGATCGGCATGGATTTTGAAGTTCCTTCGTTTGTTTCCCAGGGATTCGAAGTTCTGAGTTTCTCTACATGGGTAGGCAACCGATCGATGGATCAGATTCGTCAGAATAACCCTGAACCGGCGTTTGTAACGATGCTCGATCAGATCGGACATGTCATCTCTCGAGTTGAATCAAAAGGGGTGACCATTGGGATCGAAATGGACTACTTGCCGGTGCAGTTTTATTTGCAGATGAAACAGCGATTCCCTGATGCAGACTTTGTCAATGTGTCACCGCTGTTTCTTCAGGCACGGATCATCAAACAACCGCATGAAATTGATTTTATGCGTCAGATCATTCGAGTATCGGATGAGGCCTTGCTGGCAACAAGCTTGTTTGCGAAAGAGGGAGTGCGTGAAATCGATCTGTTTAATCATTACTGCCGGCAAGTGATGGCTTCAGGTTTGGCTTTTCCTTCGGGATGGTCATCCTTTACTGCTGGAGCTAATTCCGGTAAGCTGGGGCGATCGTCCGATTATCGTGTACAAAGTACGGATGTGATCAAATTTGATGGCGGGGTGCATGGGGACAGCCGTTTCTATACGACGGACTTCTCACGAAGCTGGCTGATGTCTCAGGCAGATCCGTGGCTGGTTTCGATAAAGAAAAATCTGATGGATGCCCATCAGATCATGTTGGATGCATTGCGTCCCGGTCTGAGTTTTCAACAGTTGTTTCATTTGGGTTATGACCACACAGTGAAGGAGTTTCCTTTTTACAAAAGGGGCCATTTGGGTCACAGTATTTCCATGGGTCCGCAGACTGCGGAAGTCCCGTTTATTTCTCATGGTCAGCCGGGAGTGCTTGAATCCGGAATGATCCTGTCTTTGGAAAATCCGATGTATATCACAGGTTATAACGGATTTAACATTGAGGATATGGTTCTGATCACAGACGACGGATTTGAACTGTTAACCCCGTTAACGCCGCATTGGTTAGCAAGCGAGTCAAAATATCGTTAAAAAAACGCCGGAAACGGCGTTTTATGACTTATCTCGAAGATTTTTGAATTTGCGCAATTCACTTTGCATAACGGCCTGCTGTCCTTTGGTCGTACAAATCAAACGGTTGGACAATGTGGAATACAAGAATGTAAATCCACGGAAGTGTCGTATATCTTGGTAGGAATCAATCGGCATTTCAAGTTCTTCGACGCAAGCCTGAAGATGGGGATTGGTAATGACCGGAAGGTTCAGTGCGGACTGAGCGGTCGTATAAGCATAGTAAGCCAAGACATCCTGAAGTTCTTTATCGACTTCCATGTCCTGAATTTCCTGATCAAAGATGACCCAACCTTGCTTTTGAAGTTGTGATGCTTTCATGCGTTTTCCTCCTTTGCGGTAGTGTATCACATCATAAGGAGGATTGCACCTGTTTCGCTTGAAAAAATTCAGAAAATTTCATGAAAATACTGGTACAGCGTTCACTAAAGCAAAGAGACATCAGATTACGCTTCAGTCAGGATCATCCTTGACCACACTTCATCAAGGTCACGGGACTGACGAATCGTTCCCTGATCCACGATGTAGATTTTATCATAAAGTGCAAGCTGATCTTTAAAGATGATATGACTGACATTGATGATGGTTTTGTTAAGATTCAGAATATCCTTCTCAATGCTTTTCGCAATCGACTGTTCCAGGCTGGAAAAGATTTCATCACACAAGATGACTTCAGAGTTTAAGCAAAGCGCTCTTGCTAACATCAGGCGGGCGCGCTGACCGCCGGATACATTGGCACCATTGTTGCGTAAAGGTTCATGAATGTCCAATTCAGACAAGCCAACCTGATTCAGTGCGTCACGAACATGCTTTTCGTCCATCGGCTGATACATTGTCACGTTTTCAAGTACGGTGCCATTGAAGATAAAACCGATCTGATCGACCGTGGTAAACAGCGAGTAATAATCGATGGGGACGATTTCAAAGATATCATGTCCATCCAGAAGAACGGAACCATCCTTTGGACGGATGGACTGCCGTATCGTCTTGAGAACCGTTGATTTGCCGGCGCCGCTTTGACCGACGATCAGTACTTTTTCCAGTTTTTCGATCGTCAGATCAACGGACTGAAGGATGACAAACTGATCATCATCATAACCCAAGTCACATCGGTCAAATATCAGATTTTCAAATCGATTGACTCGGATGTGACGGTCGATGACCGGACGGTCAAGGTTTTTGTCAAAATCGTCCAAGACTTTAAGGATTCCTTTCATCTGGGTGATGACCGGAGTAAAGCGTTGTAATGGCCAGATGACGTTTCCGAAACTGGTTGCGACCATGATCAGCGATCCTAAGGATGCCTGGGCGCTGCGGGCAAACAGGATACCTGATACGATCATAGTAAAAATGATGCTTGTCTGTATGAAACTGTTCAGCCCGTCGACTTTCGTTGAATTCTTGTCGACCGAATAATTATCCTTTTGAACTTGAGTGGCCTTTTCGACAAACATCCTGAATCGCTTATCTTCCAACTGGTGTTGTTTGATGATTTCAAATCCATTGAGTGTTTCATTGACAAAATCGGTATACTTTTGTAAAGACTCGGATTTCTTAGCTTCCGATTTTTGAACCGGTGTATTGGTTTTTGAGGTAATGATCATAAAGATGACAAGCAAGACGACCGCAACTGCGACCAGATAAATACTGACAGTAGCCACCAAGACCACGGACATCAGAAACCGTGAGGACATATGAATGATTTCTAAAACGTTAAGCAAGAATTTCTCCTCAAAGCGGTCGAAGTCATTGGTCAGATTGGACCGGTAGATGTTGCACTGCTCTTTTTGTAACTGTGTGATATCCTGTTCCATCAGCCGGTGGATATAGTGATTCTTGAGCTGTTTTAAACTGGCCTCCAAGTACTTTGATTTAAGCAGGGTCCCAATGGTATCTAGGACCAACGATCCCAAAAGGATGAGCATCATCAGCTGAGCAGTTTCGACGACTTTGTCCATTTGCCGGTTCAAACCGTAATCGGTCACGACTTTAAGCAAATAAATACTCCAACCAGAAAGAGAGACGAAAACGGCGGTGTGCAATGTGTTGATGATCAGCCAGGGGATGTTACCGAATTTCAGTTTTCTCATGATGTTACCCCCAGCGGTTTTAATTCAATATGGGTGTCAAAGTGCTTAGACAGATAATCCAGATGGCGATGTGAAACACAGATCAACGTCTTATCGAGAGAGAGCAATGTGTCATAGATGTGCTGAGCCGTCTGATCATCCAAGCTTGCGGAAGGCTCATCCACAAAGAGCACTTCACGATCATGATAAAGCTCTCGGGCAATGCTCAGCCGCTGGCGCTGTCCGCCGGAAATATTCAGTCCGTCTTGTTCGAGGATATGGTTTTCCTTGGCATCCAGGGTCATCATCCAGTCATAAAGATCGACATCTTTCATGATCTGCTCAAATTTTCCTTTGTCTAAAGGTGAGTTCAGGATGACATTGTTCACGATAGAATCATTAAATAAAAAGTGATTCTGACGTACGTACCCGCAAGATTTCAAAAAACTGTCCGGCTGGATCGTGCGCAGTTCGTGCTCATCGACGACGATTTCTCCCTGATAGGATGAGAGGTTTTGTGCCAGACAGTTGAGCAATGTCGTCTTTCCGGCTCCGGAAGGTCCTGTGATCAGAACTTTGTCCTTTGGCTTGATATTAAAGCTAAGATTGTCAATGATTTTATGTGTATCATAAGCAAATGACAGATTGCATACCCGAAGTGCTTCTTTAAACGTCATCCGGTGCACGGCTTGCGGATTTACCTGCTGCTGTGTGATGCGGTTGAAAATATCAATGGACGTCTTGAATCGGTTGATGAAATTGAATCCGCTGATCATACTCCACACCAGCTGTCCGATCAGATTGAATACCAAGATCAAAGAGGTCAAGGTAACCGAATCCTGAATGTATAAGTAAGTCGCATAAATATAAACGATCATCTGAAAAGTTCCGGCAATCCAATGGTTGAGATTGGATTGGATTTCATCGATCCGAAAAGCCCGCTTCTTAATGTTTTCCAGAACAACGACGATGCTTTCAAACGGCCGCTTGAAATTTTCTTCGACGTGATACAGCTTGATGACTTCCATTCCGTTGAGGATGTTGGTCAGTTGGATGTTGTAATCCGCATTGGCCTCTTGGGTCAGCTTTTTGGTTTTTCGGGCAATGGGTTCAAACAGTTTGGTTACGGTAAAAAGCAGGGCGGATACGATCAGTGTCGCTATGGCGATGATCGGGGAGATAAATGTCAGGATAATGACACCTAACGTAAAACTGCCGAAGCTGTAGATGATGTTGAGCAGTGAGAGGAAGAAATCTTTCTCAAACAAATTGATATCCGAAACCAACATGGACATGTAATGTTCTTTGGGGTTTTTCTTATAGCTTTCATAGGTGTGGCTCATGATTTTCTCGTATGCCAGTGTACGTACCTGAATGAGGATGTCGCGCATAAAGCCGATGCGTAAAAAACGTGAGAGCATCTGACTGAATATCGGTGTAAAAGCAAAAAGCAGGACAAATATGATCCGTCGGATAATCCCGTTTGCATCCGGTTCTTCGATGATTCCAAAGGCGTTGGAAAGCGCAAAGGTAAAAAACAGACCGTTGATCGTGGTCATAAATGCACCGATCAGATAAAAGGTAAGCTGCTTCTTATTCTTCTGTAACAGCTGAGTTAAGGTCATGATCATGTTCCTTTCTACATTTTAAGCACATTTATCGTATTCCATTGGGTGGGGGATGTCAATAAGGTCAAGATCTTTCAAGGGATAATCGTTTTTATATTGGGATTCAAAGCAACGGGTTGATATGAAAAGCATACATGATATAATCACGTTAATGAATGTATATTAAGTGATTTTATAAAACTCAACTCTTAAAAGTATTTCAGAAGGAGCGTTAAAACAATGATTCAAAAAGATTTTGTACATACCCAGGGGAAGGACATTATTGATCCCCAAGGGAAGAAACTGATGCTACGCGGTGTCGGACTGGGAAGCTGGATGCTTCCGGAAGGGTATATGTGGCGTTTTCCCAATCAGGGGGATCGCCCAAGAAAGATTGAGAAAGTCATCACCTCACTGATTGGTGATGAAGATGCCCATATCTTCTGGCAGAAGTACTATCGCAACTACATCGCAAAGTCGGACATAGATAAAATTGCGAATGACGGATTTAACTCCGTGCGGATTCCGTTGCTATGGCGGTTTCTGATGGATGAAAACCAGAACATCAATGAGGATCACTGGAAAATCCTGGATGACATCATAAATCATTGCGATCGAAGGGATGTCTATGTGATCCTTGATTTGCATGGGGCTCCGGGCGGACAGACGGGGGCCAATATCGATGATTGTGAGAATGATTTCCCTGAACTGTTTACGAGTAGAGCCTATCAGGATTTGACCGTTTTTCTTTGGAAAGAGATTGCCACAAGATACAGAAACTCTCAGATCATCGCCTGTTATGACTTATTGAACGAACCTGTCCCGGAGTTTCATGGGCAAGTCAATGATCAGGTGTATCCGTTTTACGACCGGCTGATAAAGGAGATCCGAGCGGTCGATCCGTATCACATGATTTCTTTGGAAGGGATTCATTGGTCAACGGACTGGTCGATATTTACGCATAAGCTCGATGATAATGTGTTGTATCAGTTTCATAAGTATTGGAATCGTCCGGATGCAGAGAGCTTAAAGAAGTATCTTGATCTTCGTGAAAAGTGGGATGTGCCGATTTTTATGGGTGAGGGCGGGGAGAACAATAAAGAGTGGTACTGCGGTGCCTTTGCGATGTATGAGGATTTGGATATTTCGTGGAATTTCTGGACATACAAGAAAATGGATACGACCAACTCGATGGTTTCGGTAAGACGTCCCAAAGAATGGCACCGTTTGACCGAATATATGGAAAAAGGTACAGAACTAAGTAAAAAGGATGCTCAGGGCATTCTTGGTGAATATCTGGAAAATCTGAAACTGGAAAACTGTGTGCTGGTTGATGAAGTCGTGAATTCTCTGTTTCGTCGTCCGGACATTAAAATTCCGGCCATTTTCTACTCTTGGGATCAAGAGGCCAGAATACAAAATTCAAGGAATCTCAATGTCGGTTTCAGAGTTGATGATGGCAGAGATATTATCTTTGTGCAAGGAGATCGGGACAAACCGAATTTTGCGCATGGCGGTGGGGCATCTTGGAATGAGGATGAGTGGCTGTGTGTCAGATTGCAAAGCAATGAGTCATTGAACTATTGGTTTACTTGCCGCAAAGCGATGCGTGTCGCTCTTTGTGTCGATGTGATCGTCAACACGGTATCGAAAGTGAACTTAACAGTCAATGATAAGACCTCAGAAATGAAGTTGAATCAGTTAGGACGGCAGTGTGCCGATGGTGCGGTGATCGAAGTTCCTGATGGGAAATCATCGATTTTAATCCATGTACTTGAAGGTGACGTTCAATGGATTTCGATCAAGATCAAAAAGGTGTCCGATGATTTCAATCATCAGCATCATTCTCGAAGAAATACGCTCTGATTAAAATCATGTTGTATCAAAGGAATCTGATTGTATCAGATTTCCTTTTTGTTTGCGATATAATATAAATGCAAAAAAGCAAAAAAGTATTTGACTCTTCCGTTACGTAAGCATTTATGATCATATCAAGGAGGACAGGAGTATGTTAGTAAAAATCGGAGATGTCGCGCATCAGACCGGATTGTCCCATCGTACCTTACGCTTCTGGGAAGAATCCGGAATTCTCAAGAGCGTTCGGATGGACAATGGCTATCGCTATTATGACCCGGGAAATAGAATGCGGATCGCACAGATCAGTTTTTTAAGAAAGCTGGACTTGCCGATCGCAGATATCAAACGAGTTATCAAAAGTCAGCGTCTGGCCGTTCTGATCGAGGTTTTATCGGCTCAGCTGGATAAGATCGATGATCAAATGGAGCAATTGTCAAAACTTAAAACCATCATCAGTCAGCTGATCGATCAGGGAGATCAGGCGATATCCGTGGATCAGTTTCTCATTGATTTTGAGTCGATATCCGATGATCAGTCTCTGTCAGTTTCCTTATCGGAAAAGGAGAAAATAACGATGAAAGAAAATCAGGATTTTAGTGAAGTGCGGTTGATCCGCCTGCCCAAGATGACGTTTGCGTGTGCCAGGGCTGAAAGCAAAACGCCGGAAGATGATTGTTGGGAAATCATGAATAAATTTATAAGTAAACACGATTTGATCCATCAGCCGGGATTCCGTCATTTCGGATTCAATGATCCCGATCCTCAACCGGGCAAAGAAGTGTACGGATATCAGATGTGGGTAGCCATCGATAAGAATCTTGAGGTCGAAGCCCCGCTGTGGAAAATTGATTTTGAAGGCGGACTGTATGCGGGTCTGGTTACGACCATGGATGTGATCGGCGAGCGCTGGCAGAAATTATGGCAGTGGACATTAAACAGTGAATCCTATGAGGTGGATTGGACTCCATCAAAACATCGCATCTGCCTTGAGGAGTGTATCGATATCATCAGTTTCAATGATCCTTCGATCCCCTTTGAGACAAAACAGCTCGACTTACTGACACCGATCAAAAAGAAGTAAAAGCATTCAAAAAGGCATCGCGAGATGCCTTTACTTTGCCAGATATTCAGTTAATGTATCGATGATGATCTGATGGTCTTCCTGAGGCTTCAAGCCGCTGACACTGATGGCACCGATCACGCCGCTGTGCGTCAGAATCGGAAATGAACCTTCCAACAGGGTATAGTCTTCACTGCTAAGCCCGTAGCGCGCTTCAAGCAATGGATATTCACCTTTGAGCTTCTCATTGAGCCACATCGTACTGTGACCAAACATCAAAACAGAATTGCGCTTGCGTATGGACCAATTCATATTGATGGGGTTGGAGCCGGTATGGCTGTACCGATAGACGGTCATATCATTGAGATAAATTTCAATGGTGATGGGCAGCTGTTGTGCAATCGCTTTGTTTGCGATTCGTGTGCCGATGTCATAGGCGGTCACCCGGTCAAACTTGTCAAATACATATTGGCTTTCCAAGCGTTCGATTTGTTCTAGCATATTATCCGATCCTTTCTTTGTTCAGATTATCTTGTTCTATGATCCATGCGACATCTTCTTCGGTAAGCTGATGTGTCTTTAGCATGTAGGAGAAATCGATATCTTTCAAACGTATTACCGGCTCATCCTTTACGACATTGACGATTTGCTCTCTTAGAGGCTGAATCTTGCTTTTCTCGATGGGGTCCATGATCCGTTTTGGGAATATCAGTTCACCGGTACCGCCAAAGGGACGAAGCTCAGGAATCTCAAACCGTTTGAACTCATGATTTTCAATATGATCTTCCAATCCGAAGCGGCATTCCCAATCGATGCACTTTATACGTAATAACGTCCTAATATGTTCAACACGGGAAGCATTCGCTTCAATCAGATTGACCTGTTCTTTGGGATCACGGATCAAATCAAACAGTTCTTCGCGACCGCCGCCATAGTAATAAGCATATTTATGTGTCTGAGTGACTATGCTTATCCAGCGCCGTGCATAACGGCCGTGTTCAATAAAGGTTTCTTCTCGCTCATTCAAATCAAAAACGGATTTACCGGCCAACTCAAAAGGTGCCGGGTACTCAACACTTGCAAGATCAAGTAAAGTCGGCATGATGTCATTGAGATTAATCAATGCATCCACCGTCGTGCCGGGTTTGATTTTCTCGGGATAGCGGATGATAAAGGGCACTCGGGAAGAACCGTCATAAGGTAAGAATTTTTGGAATGTATCCATATCACCAAGCATTTCTCCGTGATCCGAGCAGAAAATGATACAGGTCTGATCGTAGAGATTCAATTCCTTCAGAGTACCGATGATCCGTCCGATTTGCTCATCTACCTGCGCGATCGAAGCAAAATACAGTTCCCTGAACCTGCGGAACACATCCTCATTGGGATAATCGACGATATTCCGGTTTTCCTGTGCAAGCCAACTGACCGAAGTCTTTGATTTGACCGGCTCGGGAAGCTGCTTATCCTTATATATATCCGCAAACTCTTCACTGACATCCATCGGCGGATGCGGGTGAACAAATCCGGCCCAGAAGAAAAACGGTCGTTTCCCGCGGTTGATTTTCAGCTGTTCGATCGTCAGATCTGCCACCCAGGTCGAACAGTGATGTTTCTTATCCACCACCGATCGCTGAGGCATCATATACAGCGGATCGCGGACACCGTGTAGCGCAGAAATGTGCTCATAGCCGTTGTCTTTCAAATATAAGGCATAATCATCTTCTTCGCGGTGACGCGGAACCTCATCGATCATAAAGTAGCGATGGAATCCGTCGTGTCTGCGATTTGGCTCAAAATGAAGTTTTCCGATGGCAATTGTATCATATCCGGCATCCGAAAGAATCTGAGGCAGTTTCGGTAAATAATAAGGGGAATAACGGTGTCGGGCAAAGTCGTTGTCATCAAATCCGTGATGACGTGCGGTCAGTCCGGTCAGAATGTTCTGCCTGGCCGGCACACACACCGGATTGGGGGTGTACGTATGTCGGTAAAGCGCACCTTCTTTAGCCAGTTGGTCAAGATTCGGAGAAAATATCAACGGATCGACGGCACCGATGGCATCAAAGCGCTGCTGATCGGTCGTTATGATTAAAATATTGGGTTTTTGTTCCATGATAAACCTCCTGGGCTGATACTTTTATTATAGCGGAAAAACAACGGAAAGTTTGTGCATTTTGAAAGATTTTGTTATATAATGATATAAATTAGGAGGGTTTACTATTATGTCTACAGCGTATGAAATCGTAACCGATACAACTCTGTCATTTCATCAGCAATTTATCAATCTGGCTAAACTGGGCGAAAATACCGATACGACTCTGCCGTATAATCCGGAGTTTATCAAGGCTAAAGAAGCCGGAATGATTTGTGATTTGTTTGAAGGCGCACTGCCTTTCCGTCCTAGGTATATCCTACCAGATTATTCCGTCTTGATGAAAAACGGCAGTAAATTTTTACAGTTGGACCCGCCGACGGATATATGGGAAGCGACCAACGCTTTGATGATCATGTATCGCCACGTTCCCTCCGTATCGTCCTTTCCGGTATTTTTAGGAAATCTGGACGAACTGCTTGAACCTTTTATCGTCGATGAAAAGGAAGCCACTAAGGCGATCGGCTTATTCTTGTTGCATATCGATCGTGTTTTGTGCGATTCCTTTGTCCATGCGGACATCGGTCCGAAAGATACGAAGGCCGGTCGGATCATCTTAAAAGAAACCCTCCGTTTACAAACCGCAGTTCCCAACATGACCGTCCGCTATGATCCCCAACTGACCGGCGATGAGTTCGCTACTCTATGTGCCCAGGTTATGCTTTCTACGGCGAAACCAAGCTTTGCCAATCATAAAATGTTCTCGGCTGAGTTTGGCGAAAAGAATTACGGATTGGCCAGCTGCTATAACGGTTTGCGCATTGCCGGAGGCGGATATACCCTGCCGCGTCTGCGCTTGGCAAACATCGCCAAAGAAGCTCAATCGATTGAACATTTCAAAAATGTACTGTTACCGAAGTATGTCGATCTGATGACCGAGTTTATGGATTTGCGCATCCGTTTTATGGTTGAAGATGCCGCATTCTTTAAGAGTAATTTCTTAGTCAAAGAAGGATTTATCAAACAGGAGAACTTTGTCGGTATGTTTGGCCTGGTTGGTTTGGCCGAGTGTGTCAATACGCTGTTAGGCATCGAAGATAAGAAAAAAGGATATGGAAACAATACATCTGCCGATGATTTGGGCGAAGAGATCATTGCTCATCTGGATCATTTGGTATCTTTACATAAAGCGCCATACAGTGAAAACAGCAGTGACCGTTACTGGCTGCATGCCCAGGTCGGCATTGAAAGAGATGGTTTGGATTCATCGCCGGGAGCCCGTATTCCGATCGGCAGTGAACCGGAAATCCATAAGCAGATCGCTCATTCCGGCCGCTTCCACAAATATTTCCCCACAGGCATCGGTGATATTTTCCGGTTTGAAGAAACGTGGAAGAATACACCGGAATCGCTGTTGGATATCATCAAGGGAGCAATGAATGCCGGTATGCGCTATTTCTCGGCTTACTGTGAAAACAATGATGTCGTGCGCGTCACCGGTTATCTGGTCAAGCGCAGTGAACTGGAAAAACTGGATCGCAAAGAAGCCGTCTTAAACGGTGCGACCGTATTGGGTCAGGGATCGCGTGATTTGGCGAAAGCCCTCGATCGCAAGGTCACCCAATAATGCTGTTTGCTCCGGTCAACAGAATCATTCCTTTCTCTAACGTAGATGGCCCCGGAAACCGGATGGCCATCTTTTTGCAGTCCTGTCCTTTCCGATGCTGGTATTGCCATAATCCGGAGACGATTAATATGTGTATCCATTGCGGTATCTGCGTGCCTACCTGTCCGTCAAAAGCATTGTCGTTGAAAGACGGAAAAGTGGTTTGGGATGAAACGGTTTGCGAGCAGTGCGATACGTGTATCAAGGTGTGTCCGCATCTGGCCAGTCCGAAAATCAATACGATGTCGAGTGATGATGTCATCGAGAAACTGAAAGAAGTATCGGCTTTTGTGCGAGGGATTACGGTCAGCGGCGGTGAATGCATGATGCACCCGGAGTTTCTCAGAGAGTTGTTTGAGAAGGTGAAAGCGATGGGAATGTCGACGCTGATTGATTCCAACGGGTTTGCACGGTTTGTTCAATACCCTGAGCTGATGAGCGTATGTGATGGGGTCATGTTGGATGTCAAAGCGACCGATCCAAGATTTCATAAAGAACTTACCGGCCATGAGTATGAGGCGGTTCTCGACAATCTGGCATATTTACTTTCTATCGGAAAACTGACGGAAGTGCGGATCGTCTGTCTGCCGCGGTTTGATGAACAAAACCGCAAAACGATTGCGGATGTTGTCAACATCGTTAAAGATCGGGCGCGGATCAAGCTGATCCGTTACCGTCCGTACGGTGTAAGGCAAGAGGGACTGGATATTTTGGGAAGTGCTTCGTTGGATATCGATACCTTTGAGGAATATAAGCGCTATGCTTTGAGTTTGGGGGCTGGCGAAGTCGTCAGCGTATAAAAGGAGATTCGTATGGAAATTACGCAAAAAGTGAAAGATTTTCTGACGTTTGACTTAGGAGAAATCCATTTGGATGCATTCGAGCGCAAACATTTAGATGTATGTTATATGGAAAAGGGGACCAAGACACTGGATTTGTATTTACCTGAAGGCGAAGGTCCTTTTCCGCTGATCATTGCCGTGCATGGCGGCGGGTGGATCAGCGGTCATCACCGTTCGAAGTTTGTTGAGTGGATGACTCATCCGATCAGTCACGGCATCGCGGTTGCATGTGTCAGTTACACCTTGGCGTTAGAGAAACCGTTTCCTCAGCAGTTATTTGATATCAAGACGGCGATCCGCTATTTGAGTGTCAATCCCGAGCATTTTCCGATCGATACAAAAAAAATATTTCTGTGGGGTGAGTCTGCGGGTGCCCATTTGGTCGCTCTAACCGCATTGACTATGCAAAGCGGTGAGTTTGAGGATAAATCACTGGGATATGGATCTGCGAAAGTATCTCTGGCAGGGGTCATCGGTTATTATGGCGTGTACGACTTTCTGACGATGGATGATCAGACGGAACAGTTGGGGTATGATAATTTCTGGCCGATGACGGAGGATGATTCGCTGGCCAGTTGGCTGATCGGGGGACCTTTTAAAGATAACATCGACAAAGCGAAGTTGCTTTCTCCGCAAAATCATATCAAGAAAACGGAGTTTCCGTTTTTCCTCAGACATGGAAAGTCAGACTCCATGGTTCCGTGGCATCAGACGCGGGATTTTGCGAAAGCATTGACGGATGCCGGATGTGTTGTGGATCTGGGTTATATTGATGATGCCAATCATGCGGAAATGGTGTTTTTCGATGATGAGCGAACCAAGGATATTGCTGATTTCGTGTTTGGAGTCCGTTGATGTCGAATTGGTTGGAAGATATCCGTGCCGCTTGGCTTGGAAAGGTGATCGGTGTACGATTGGGAGCTCCGGTTGAAAACTGGTCATCACAGAACATCAAGGAATCCTTCGGTAAAATCGAGGATTTTGTGGTGGATTATTCGGTGTTTGGGGCCGATGATGATACCAACGGTCCGCTATACTTTACGCGGGTTTTATTGGATAAACAAGCAAGCGAAGTTACGGCTCAGGACATGGCCGATACCATGCTCAATGTGATTGCGCAGGAGCACGGTTTTTTCTGGTGGGGCGGAGTCGGTGTTTCGACTGAACATACGATGTATCATAACTTAAAGATGGGGATGACTGCGCCGGAAAGCGGCAGTCACCATACCAACGGCAAAGAACTTTCCGAGCAGATCGGCGGGCAGATTTTCAGTGACGGTTGGGCGTATGTAGCGTATGAAGATGTGGCATTGGCAGTCGATCTGGCCAGAAAAGCAGCTTCGGTCTCGCATGATGGTGAGGCCGTTGAGGGAGCCGCATTTGTCAGTGCTGCGATCAGTCTGGCGTTTACACATAAAAATATAACTGAGGTACTCGAAAAAGCGCTGACTTATTGTGATCCGGCCAGTGAATATGTCCGTGTGGCACGCGAAGTCATCGCATATGCATCTCAGTCGAACGACTGGGAAGATACATTGCGCTTTATTCAGGACAGTTTTCCGTATGCCTGTTATGGCGGTATATGTCCGATCATTCCGAATATGGCGGTCATGGTGATGGCCATGGTTCATGGCAAGGGCAATTTCAGAGATACCTTGTTGATTTGTGTCAATGCAGGGTATGATACGGATTGCAATGTCGGCAATGTTGGTTCGATCATGGGAGCTTTGGTAGGGATTGACGGCTTATATGTCCCTTGGGTGAATAAGATCAATGATGTGGTTTTATCTTCGGGATTGTTCGGGAGCATCAATATGCTTGATGCCACGCAACAAACCCTGTACTTCGGTCGATTGACCAATAAAATCAACCCGTTGCTCACCGACGAACGGTTAAATCATCCCAATGATTTCAGTTTCAGCCTGCCATACTCAACGCATGGATTTTATGGACGATGGCATCCATACTTCCATGGAACCATAGTTAATGCAGTCATGGAAGATGCGTTAAGTCAGAGAGCTTTACAGATCAATGTTCACGGAGCTTATTCAAATTCTAAAGTTGAAGTCATTAAGAAAACCTATTTCAGGGCGAGTGAACTGCATGACGGACGTTATGAACCGTCGCTGGCACCTGTTGTATGGCCGGGACAGACGATACAGACACGACTCAAAGCAGGAACAGAGGAGCAGTTTGAAGCATGTCTGTTGGTCCGTGATATCAATGGCAAAACGGCGCGATCGCAAGCATTCATACTGACCCAGAATTTTGAGAGCTTTGAATTGAAAATTCCCAGTGATTTTTCACTGATTGTCGAAGTGGGCGTTGAATTGACCAGTCTTCATCGGACATTTCTGACACATGTGTGGATCGATTCGATTTTGATTTCGGGCAATGCAGACTTCTGTTGGGATGTCACAAAGCTGCCCATCGAAGATTTCGGAGTGACTTTTATGATGGGACATCATCGTGAGATTGCCGGCTGCACGCATGTCAATGGCGATTGGGTTGTTGATGGAGGAATTACTTGTGTATCAGATGAGAATGCGATGTTGCTTTTTGGGGATGTCCGATGGAAAGGTGTCGATGCCGAGATTGAAACGAAACAGTGGCAACCGGGCAGTTCCGTCTGTTTTGGTGTTCAAGGAGCTCAAAAATATGTGGAAATCGCTCGTATAAATGAGGATGAATTTCATATAAATCAGAGAATCAACAAAATATTCCAGAATCTTGCAAAAGTACAAATTTCACATGTGAAATCATCTCAAATTTCATTGCACATTACTGGTGTATCCCCTATAATTATATTCAAAGTTAGTGGAGAAACTGTGAGTAAAATATTCATTGAGGATATATCGGTTTGTGGTTGTTTAGGGTTTATCAGTGGCAGTAAGCATGGGATATCTGTTACCGGGATTAGAATCAGCAGAGCTGATTTTAATATAAACGAGGAGGAAACATGAAGAATTTATTGAAGGTTTTATTGGCCTTGTTCATCGTTTTCGGGTTTGTCGGCTGTGCCGCTCCTGAAGAAGAAAAAGAAGGCGTAAAAGTGGCGTTGTTGGTGCCTTTCCGTGGCGACCAATCCTACTTTGATGTAACTGCCAATGGCATGGCTTTGATTGAAGCTGAAATCGAAGATGCCGAAACGACCATTATCGAAATGGGTCGTGACCAATCCAAGTGGGAAAACTATTATTTAGATGCAGCTGAAGGCGATTATGACATCATCATCGGCGGTAACTGGGAAGCTTCCCCGACATTTGAAAAAGTCATCGCTCAATTCCCGGACAAAAAGTTTATCAACTTTGACTGGGATACACCTCCGTCAAACCCGAATACCTATGGCATGTTCTATAAAGCCAATGAACTGGGCTATCTGACCGGTTTGGTTGCCGGTTTGGTCACAAAGACTGAACTTCCGTATTCCGATCCGACCAATAACATCATCGGTGCCATCGGCGGTATGGAATTTGCCGGTATCAATGACTTCTTGTATGGATATATCCAAGGTGCACAGGCTGTCAATCCGGATGTTAAGATTTTCATCGCATATGCCAATAACTTCGGCGATCCTGCAAAGGGTAAAGAAATTGCGTTGAACCAATATGCCGGTGGCGCAGACATTATCTTCCATGCAGCCGGCGGTACGGGCAATGGTTTGTTTGATGCAGCGGTTGAAGCTAACCGTTATGCGTTGGGCGTTGATGCTGACCAGGCGTTGCTGTTTAAAAACGATCAGGCAAAATATGAGAAGATTCTGACTTCAGGTACAAAGAATGTTGACTTGGCAATTCTGCAAGCCGTTCAACGTCACTTGGCCGGAACCCTTCCGTATGGACAACTTGAAATCTTAGGTATCAAGGAAAACGGTGTCGGATTGGCGAAGAACGATGTTTACAATGCATTGCCGGCAGCTATCCGTGATGTCGTTGCTTCTTATGAAGCCAAAGTTATCAGCGGCGAAATCGTTGTTAAGAGCGCATTGACTCTGACGGCGGACGAGTGGAACGCCATTAAAGCTTCCGTTCAACCGTAAGAAGAAATCACATGAATTTTACGAATGCTCTACACAGACGTGTAGGGCATTCGTTTATAGAAAGGGTTTTTATGAGTGAGATCATACTTGATTTAAAGGATATCACAAAAATTTATTCCAACGGTGTCGTGGCAAATCGCAATGTCAGTGTTGATTTCCGTAAAGGCGAAATTCATTCCATTGTCGGGGAAAACGGCGCAGGGAAGTCAACGCTGATGAAGATCATTTTCGGCATTGAACATGCTTCTTCGGGAACGATTACTTATCGGGGAAAGCCGACACAGTTTCATAATTCCATGGAGGCCATTTTGAATGGGGTCGGAATGGTTCATCAGCATTTTATGCTGATCGATGATTTTTCGGTGGCAGAGAATATCGTTTTAGGTATGGAGCCCAGGCAGAAGCGTTTCTTTCTTAATAAAAATGAAGCGGTCAACGTCACGAAAAATCTGGCTAAGAAATATAATTTTGATATGGATGTGACACAGCGTGTCTCGCGTTTGACGGTCAGTGCCAAGCAAAAGGTCGAAATACTGAAAACGCTGTATCGCGATGCGGAGGTCATCATTCTCGATGAGCCGACCGCTGTATTGACTCCTCAGGAAACCGAGGCTCTTTTCGAAAATCTGAAACACTTTAAAAATATGGGACACACGATTCTCTTCATCTCCCATAAGCTCAATGAGGTCAAGGCGATCAGCGACCGGATCACGATCATGCAAAATGGGGAGAGTCGCGGGACATTTAACAATGAAGAAATTACGATCGAACAAATGACGGAACTCATTGTCGGGCGTAAAGTTTCTCTGTCGTATGATGATTTTAAAGTGGAATCGGATCGCGACGAGGTAGCTTTCAAAGTGGAAGGTTTGAATCTGACGAAAAAGGGTATTCCGATTTTAAAAGATATCAGTTTTGCGATTCGCGAGGGTGAAATCCTGGGTGTAGCCGGGGTTCAGGGCAATGGCCAGTCAGAACTGGTTCAGGGATTGGTCGGTTTGTCCGGTATCAACAGTGGGAAGTGGTCTATCCTTGATCAGGATATTACTTCACTTTCTGTCGATCAGAAGCGCATTGCCGGATTGGCTTATATTCCGGAGGACCGCATGAAGGAAGGTGTGGCGCAGGGGGCGACCGTAGCGGAGAATCTGATTTCCAGTTATTATCGGCGTAAGGAAATCAATGGTCCGATTTTTATGAATGATAAGGCTATCGGAAAAGTAGCTTCACAGCTTATCTCAATGTTCAGTGTCCGCACAAAGAATTACAAGTCAAAAATCGAGAGTCTTTCCGGAGGCAACATTCAGAAAGTGGTCGTTGCCCGTGAGACCAATACCGATCCCAAGGTCATGATTGCCGAGCAGCCGACGCGGGGTATCGATATCGGCAGTGCCGAATTTATTCATAAGCAGCTCATTGACATGCGCAATCGCAATGTGGCCATCTTGCTGGTTAGTGCGGATTTGAATGAGGTCATGGAGGTCAGCGATCGGCTGATCGTCATGTATGAAGGTGAAATCGTGGCGCATTTCGATCGTACCAAAGATGTCGATGAGATGGAATTGGGGTTATACATGCTTGGCGTCAAACGTCAGGATGAGGAAAGTTTAAAGAGGGCCAGTTTATGTTAGCGAATGAGCGGATCTTCGAAGTCGTAAAAATGGCGGCAGCCGTTTTGCTGGCCTTGGTTCTTACCTTTATTTTGCTGTTGGTTTTCAGCGCTCAGCCGTTGGAATCTTTTTCGAAAATGTTGTTTGCTCCGCTGACCAAAGTGCGTTATATGGGCAATGTCATTGAAACGATGATTCCGCTCTCTTTTGCCGGTTTGGCGACGGCGCTGTTATTTCGAACAAAATTGTTCAATTTGGGTACCGAGGGGATTTTCTATTTCTGCGGAGTCGTGACGGCGGCAGTGGCCACCCAGACGATGAGCAGTTCGCTGATTCATCCGTTTGTGACCATTTTGGTTTCCGGTTTGGTCGGCGGTTTGATAGCGTTGATTCCGGGGTTCTTTAAGGCGAAGTACAATACCAATGAGTTGGTAACTTCGCTGATGATGAATTCGATTTTGTTTGGTTTGGGCTTGTTTATCATTAAAAATTTCATGCAGGCGTTGGATGTGCCGGGTGTTGCTTCTCATTTGTTTCAGGCAACGGCAAAACTGCCGGTTATCATTCCTTCGACCCGTATTCACTTTGGTATCATTATTCTGATCGTTACGGTCGTTTTGTTACAGCTGATGCTGTTTCATACCAAATTGGGCTATACGATCCGGATGACGGGGTTGAATAAGAATTTTGCGAAGTATTCGGGGATGAATGCTTTCTGGCTGTTTCTGGTTGTTCACTTTATTTCCGGGTTTATCGGAGGCGTCGGTTCTTCGGTGGAACTGTTGGGCATGTACAATCGTTTCCAATGGTCGGCACTGCCGGGCCTTGGGTTTACGGGAGCGCTGATGGCGATGTTGGGACGTAATCATCCGGTCGGTGTCGTTGCGGCGGCCTTTGCGATCAGTTATTTGCGTACCGGAGCGGATATCATGGCGCGTACGACCGATGTTCCGGTTGAAATCGTGGCGGTGGTTGAAGCGGTGGTCGTACTGTTTGTTTCGTCTCAGTATTTCTTAAGAAAATATCACGAACGTGCATTGATTAAGAAGGGAGGCGATCAACATGCTTGATGTATTGAACATTATGCTGACGCCGGAGTTTGGCTTTACGGTCATCCGGGTCGTTGTTCCGATATTGTTTGCGGCGTTGGCGGCGTATATTGCCAATAGTGCAGGCATTGCGAATATTGCGATTGAAGGTATGATGCTGATGGCGGCGTTTATCGGTACGGTAACCAGTGCGTTTACGCAGAATGCGTGGATCGGCTTGCTGGCAGCATGTCTGGCAGGGATGATCATGGCTTCGATTCTTTCGTATTTTACGTTGATATTGAAGACGAACAATATTTTGGGAGGGATTGCTCTCAACTTATTTTCAAGTTCATTTACGGTTTTCCTGTTGTTTATCATCACCGGTTCCAAAGGGACCAGTGCAACGTTAAGTGCGCGGTCGCTTCCGAAAATCAACATTCCGATATTGGAGAATATCCCGATTTTAGGAAGAATATTTTCGGGTCACAATGTGTTGGCGTATATTATGTTTGCGGCGGTCATTTTGGTGTATCTGCTGATGTATCAGACGCCGTTGGGCTTGCGTATGAAGGCGGTCGGTAAAGATCCGCATGCGGCGGAGTCCGTTGGGGTGAATGTCAGGCAGATCAAGACGATTGCGTTGTTGCTGAGCGGTTTGCTGGCGGCGTTGGGCGGTGCCTATATGTCGATGGGATATCTTTCGTTCTTTACCCAAAATATGACGGCCGGTCGCGGGTTTATCGGTTTGGCGGCGGAGGCGATGGGTATGGGCAATGTGTGGCTGGTGACGATGACGGCGTTTCTGTTTGGGATGTTTGATGCACTTTCCAATGCCTTGCAATTGTTCGCTTTGCCATCCGAAATCATTCAGACCATTCCGTATGTGGCGGTGTTTGTCGGTATCGTAGCGTACTCGATCATTGAGTATCGCCGCGCTAAGATCAAAGGGGAGTAAGATGAAAATCATTTTTGACTGTGATCCGGGGCACGATGATATTTTTGCGTTGTGTGCACTGTTAGCACATCCGCAGCAGTTTGAACTGCTGGGATGTACGACGGTGGCGGGAAATCAGACGGTTCAGAAAGTGACGGATAATCTGCTTAAGGTTCTTTCGTATCTTGATCGAAAAGTTGAGGTCAGCGTCGGAGCTTCGTGTTCATTGGATGGCAAAACATATGTGCAGCCGGTGGCTCACGGGCAAAGCGGGATGGACGGTCCGATACTTTCGGAATCGAAGTTTTCGGTGACGGGGTTGGATGCGGTGGAGTGGATGTATCAGACGCTCTCTGCTCAACAAGATAAGGTGACGATCGTTGCGACCGGTCCGTTGACCAATGTGGCTATGCTTCTGATGAAGTATCCAACAATAAAAAACAGAATAAAGCGAATTGCCCTGATGGGCGGTTCGCTGTATTCGGGGAATATCACTTCGCAGGCAGAGTTTAATATTTATGTGGATCCGCAGGCGGCGAAGGTCGTGTTTGCTTCAGGTATAGAAATTACGATGAGTGGGTTGGAAGTGTGTCATCGTGCGATGATTCTTCACTCTGAGATCGATCGGTTCAATACCAAGGGCAAAGCGTCCAGACTGACGTATGAGCTGTTGGAGTTTTATTCGCAGTATGCTAAACATTTGGGACAACCGGGCAGTCCGCTGTTTGATTTGTGTCCGGTCGTAGAACTGTTGGCTCCTGATCTTTTCACGTCTGTGGAATTGTTTGTAGATGTGGAAACGCAGGGGGAACTGACGCGCGGGAAAACCGTGGGCGATGTGCGCAGTTGGGCGGATAAAAGAAAAATCAATGCGAAAGTGCTGGTCGATGTCGATCGGCAGGCGTTTATCGACGTGTTCGTTGAGAATGCGAGAATACTGGACAGGGAGGGATAATATGTCGGATTGGATGAAGATCGTTACGGACTTTCAGTCTGATTTGATCGCTTGGGAGAAGGATTTGTTTGCGATGCCGGAGTTGGGGTTTAAGGAGCAGCGGACCAAAGCGTATTTGCTCGATCTCTTTAACAATGAAGATGTTGACATTGAGGACTTTGGGTTAAGCGGCTTTTCGGTGTCGATCGGACAAGGAAAGCCGCACATCGGTCTGATTGCGGAGATGGATGCGCTGGTCGTGACCCATCACTTTATGGCATCTGCGTCAGATGGGGCAGCCCATGCGTGCGGTCATCACTTACAGTCAGCGATCATGACTGGTGTCATGAAAATCCTCGCTACGAAAAAAACCGTCACTCAAGGGAAGGTTACATGCTATTTCATTGCGGCGGAGGAATTTGTGGATTTGGATGCACGCAAGCAGTTGCGCGATCAAGGCAAGATCAAATTACTTTCCGGAAAGCAGAATCTGATCATTGAAGATCGATTCCGTGATGTCGATGTGCTGATCAGCTGTCATACCATGGGTGCGACCGATCGTCCGAAGATGGAGATCAACTCGATGCTCAGCGGGTTTGTATATAAGAAGTATACGTTTGTCGGTAAGAGTTCGCATGCGGCAGTGGCCCCTCATTTGGGAGTCAATGCGTTGAGTGCGATGGCTCTGGCTCAAACTGCGATCGGATTGTTGAGGGAAACGTTTAGGGAAGAGGATCTGATTCGTGTTCATCTGATGAGTACGTTGGGCGGTCAGTCGGTCAATGCGGTTCCTTCGAAGACGGTGTTGGAGGGATATGTCCGTTCGATTGATACCCATATCTTAAATCAGATCAGTGAGAAGATCGATCACACGGTCACACACAGTGCCAAAGCATTGTTTGCGCAAGTGGAAATTGAAAGTACACCCGGATATTTCCCGCTCAAACAGTCCGAAGAGTTGAGTGAGGTTTTGCGTCCGCTGATGGCAGAATGTGTCGGAGACAATATTGTCAACCATCAGAAATCGTTTGCGGCGGGGGACATTGGGGATTGCTCGTTGTTTGTGCCGACCGTTCAGTTTGGTTTCTCTGGTTGTAAAGGCGTGGTGCACGGTGCGGATTTCTGTATGGACAATCCAACGGAGGCGTTAGTATATCCGGTGGTGGTCACGTTGGGTGCAGTAGAAAAGCTGCTATCGGATCCCAAGGTGTTGAATAACATCAAGGACAATTTCAAACCGCTGATGACCGTTGAGCAATATAAAGCATTTCATGGAGTATAAAAAGGGCATTGCCCTTTTTTGGTGGATGGAGATGGTATTTTTGTATAATTGATGCTCACTACTTAATATGTCAACAATCATAAAGTTCCTAAGAAAAAGTAAAAAAACACAGGATTTTATTCCTGTGTGTCTCTAATTGGCAGTTTTATGGTGAATGTACTTCCTTTGCCAAGGGTTGATTGTACGTCGATCGATCCGCTCAGTTGGGTGAGATTCTCTTTAACGACATACAATCCGATGCCTTCTCCCGGAATCTTTGTTACAGAGGTGCCGCGAACATAGGCATTGAAAATGTTGTTGATTTCGGTAGGTTCGATGCCGATACCGGTATCGGAAATTGAGATAGACAAGGTGTCTTGATTTTCTTTGACACTGATTTCAACTCTTCCTTTTTCCGTGTATTTATATGCATTGGTTAGCAGATTATATAGAACTTGGCTGAGTTTATAAGGGTCAGTCAACAGTTTAACTTTGGTCGTTGAGAGGAGTTTCAGTTCAAGACCTTTTTTGTCGAACTGTGAGCGCATGCCAAGAATGATTTGGTTGAGAAGCTGATGGATGTCAACGGTTTCCAGGGTGAGTGTTTCACTTTCTTTTTCGGCATCGATCATGGTGCTCATATTGGAGAGGATGTTGTTGAGATGGTCGATCTGATCTTGGAAGATGGCCAGTTCTTCTTTGGATATCTGGATGACCCCATCTTCCATGGCTTCGACGTGGGATTTCAGGATGGTGAGCGGTGTTTTGGTTTGGTGGACGAGTTGGTCGACCATCGTTTTACGGCTTTTCTGCTTGATTTTCAGGCGGGTGTTGAGATCGTGCAGACTGTTTTGAATCTGACTGATCTCTTGAATGGAGGAGGATTTATTTTCCAGAGGATTGCCGATTTGGATGTTTGAGGCTAGCTGTGCGGTGTCGGTGAGGTCTTTGCTCATGCGCTTGCTAATGAATGCGCCGACCAGTAGGGTGATGATAAGGGCGATTCCGGTGGAGATCAGACTGTTGACAAACAGTCGGGATTTAAACATCATGGCAATCACTGAGCTCTCGGCAGAACTTTGTTTGGTGATGTTGAGTTTTCCCAGCAAAACGCCGTTGTCCATGACATCGAAAGTGTCGACTTCTTCTTCGCCGATGCGGAACATGAAGTCCATCATGCCCATGCGTCCGATGTCCCGCGGGTCATAATCACGATCCTCAACCGCGACCAAGAGCAGTCCGTTGGGACCGTAGAGCTTGATTCTGACGATGGGAGTATCCAGATGACTTTCAAGTTCGATGGCCATCTGGCGCAGAGAAATGTTCTCCTGCTTCAATGAACTTACAATGTAGGTAAGCATCTGATCGATATGCTCTTCATAGGTTTCACTGAGATACGTTTTGAAGTAGCGGTCAGTCAGGGAGGTGAGGATTATGGCGTTGATAGCAATGGAAAGGGTGGCGACCAAGGTCAGCACGATCAGCCACAGTTTTCGGATGCTCATGGTGTTTCACCTCCAAACATGTATCCGGCACCGTATTTGGTGAGGATGAGGGTGGGATTTTTGGGGTCGTCTTCAATTTTCTGGCGAAGACGTTTGATGAGGGAGTCGATGTTACGATCCACGCCTTCGTAATCATCACTGAAGGCTTGTCGGATAATCTGTTCACGGGTCAGTATCTGACCTTTGTGTTTCATCAGGGCATAGAGAAGTTTGAATTCACTGGCAGTTAACTCAACTTCAACATTGTCTTTTTCCACTTTCATCCGGGTTTCGTAGAGTTTGAGCGGGGGGATGGTCAGAATGATTTCATCACTCTCCCCATACACTCTTCTTAATATCGCTTTCACTCGTCGTAGCAGTTCTTTGGGACTGAAAGGTTTGACGATGTAGTCATCCGCCCCAAAGTCGAAGCCAGTGATTTTATCGTCCTCCGCACTTTTTGCGGTGAGCATGATGACCGGAACTTCAGAGATGTTTCGGATGTCTCTAAGCACTTCAAAGCCGTTGATGCCGGGCATCATGACATCCAGGATGACCAGATGGTAGATTTGTTGGTTGAATCGTTTGAGCGCATCAAAGCCGTCTTGGGCCACATCGGCCAAGTAGTTTTCGCTTTGTAAGTAGCGAAGCACGATGGAACTGATTTCAGGTTGGTCTTCAACGATGAGGATGCGATGTGTCACAAATTCTCCTTATTTATTGATTTCAACAAGAGTTCCGCTAAAACGGCTGAATACTGCTTGTCCGGAATATGCATTGACGCGCAGGATACCGACGATTTCACTGTCTTTCAACAGATGAAAGACATAGTAGCCGTAGAAGGTATGGTGGTTTGAGTCAAGGATATATCCGTCCATCTTGAGAGTAACGTAGTTCTGTGCGATTTCGACGGCTTCTTCATGAGTGTACTCATTGTCGAAATCATAATATCGGGTATAGCCGCCCATCATTCCTGCTCCCATTATACGACGATTCCTCATGCGTTGCATGTATTTTACGTTCCACATGCTCGCGATGGAGCGGTCGGGGTAGATTTGGCCGGTCCGGATGCTGGCGCGCAGCTCCATGGCTCCGCGACCGGTATCGACTTCGGTAATCAGGAAATAAGGATCACGATCCTCAAACACGTAGATCATCGATATTTTAAGCGGTTCACTATAGTTTTCTAACAATGTCTCAACGTTTTCGGTCAGTTCTTCCAAAGTATATTTATCTTCTTCGCGGATTTCACGGTCATCATCAGTTAAAAAGAGGCCGGTCAGTCCTGCTCCTAAAAGCAGGACCCCGGTCACAATCAGAGCAACAAGAAGTTTTCTCATTATTTCAGATTCAACGTTCTCTTTTTGCTCAGATATTCATCTTCCGTGATTTCGCCGCGAACGAATTTTTCTTTTAAGCTGAGTAAAATGGGGTCATTTTCTCTTTTCTTTTTCAACACAGCCCAGACAATCAGTGCAACGATCAATATCGCAATGCCCCATCCGATCATCATGGTCCACGGTCCGAAATAGCCGAAGTAGCCGCGGTTGAAACATCCGCCCCAACGGCTGAACCCGTCAAATCCTTGATTAAAGTACATCATATTTTTCTCTCCTTTTCACTATTTTCGTAGTGTTTCTTTCATTCGGTTGTATTGGGCTTCATCAATCTCGCCGTTGACGTAGCGTTGTCTGAGCATCTCTTCAGCAGCTGAGTGTGACGATCCTTTTGTGTCTTTGAAGAACAGATAGTAAATCAGCACTCCGGCAGCGATCCATAGCAGTGGCATGTGCACACCTCCTTTAAGCATCTTTATTATCCCAAAGGATTATGGCAGAAATATGACATGAACGTTCAAATTTCTTCTGTCAGAATTGATGATACTTTCGTATAATAGAAGTTGCGTAGTGAGGGTGAAATTATGTTGATTTGGATGAATGACCGTCATAAGATATTGGGAACAGCAGGTATGGTTTTGGGGATAACTCTGTTGTTATTTGCTCTTACCGGTGACCTCCCCGCAATCGCAGATATTGCGTGTTGGGTCGCAGTCATTTACATAATCATATTCTCAGCCCTTCATTTCACATGGGGGTTTGAGCGTTCAGCAAATTTTTTGGTGTGGGGATTTGCGATGATATCGGCCATCGGTATCGGTGTGGCATTGTCAATTACCACCAACCTAAGTGGAGCCCAGAATTTTGTAATCATTCCTTTGGTCATATTACAGACGACGGGGGTTTTCCGAAATTGGGCAAACAAAATCAAAGTTCAGGCGAGAGTTTATGCCGAACCCTCAGAATCAGATAATGAGGTGTCTTTTGAGGATTTTCCGTTTCCTCAGCGCTTTCTGGTACATTCGTACATCGAACAAATGTCCAGACATATGAAATATCCGCCATCTCATATAAAGAATGTCGAACCTGACAAACATAAAGTCCGTGCAATCGTTCTTCTCATATCGACCGCGCTGTATTTTGGCTTTCTGATATTTCTGGCCTTGGAAATCCCAATGCCGGGACTTACAGGCACAATGATCCTGATGATCATTGCCGCCTTGAGCTTTCTGTTTATATTTGCGGTCTCATTTTATATTCTCGGATTAAGGTATGCACTGCCTCTCACCATGGCCTCAACCGCCATGATTCCGGTATCATTATGGCTCTATCCGCCGCTCTCACAACTATACTCTGAGTCAGTGACGTCTCTGGGGCTCGCACTGCTTCTATTGCTTGTCATTTTTTTAGTGACCATATTTTTGGTCTTGAGATATTTCTGGCGGAAAAATTTCGATCAGATGATTATCTTTAAAAGAAAGTCGAAGTTCGTCGCGGTTGCGAAAGAGATTCAGGAAGTTAAGCCTTACGGTCATACCGCATTTACGGTAAATCTGAAATTAAGAACGGATAGAGATATGTTTTATGAAATCATGCAGGTGCGTCCGGCCGATATGTTCGCTTATCGAAGTAACCGTTGGGCTGTGGCTGGTGTGACACTGGATGAAGATGCGTTTGAGGCGAGTTATCTGATTTACGCGCATCCCTTAGCCTTACGGAGTATTGAGCGATACTTTAAGCATTGGGATATCCAATACGCAAGCATCGAATCGTTCGATGATCCCAGCTATGATCAGTACAGAAACCTGATGCCGACCTTGGATGAGTATTTCTCTACCTATAATTCACAGGCGTTGGTGTTTTTCAACCTGTATCAACAGCCCCATGGATCTGCGAAGGTGGAGTTTCGGATGGCATTTAAGGATGCTAAGCAGATGGATGAAGTTCAACCACTCTTTGAGCAGGAACATCTCACGGTTGCAGAGCGCCATGAGCCGGTCATCCATGAGGATGGAGACAATGAGTACGGCGGATTTGTGTTGCTTGGGGATATTCCTACGAATGTGAATATGGCGACCCTGACTACTAAGAGGATCATTGATCTGATCACTCCATATGGCGGGGAACTGTTCAGGTGGGATGTAATAAATGAAGATATGCTTGGTTGAAATATTGAGTGAATGTAACAATTTCTCAAACTTGATTTTGTGTTGATTTGGTAAGACTATAGCAATGTTAATAATGCAACTAATCTTATGAATCTATACCACAATCTAAAAATAGGTTACATATGTCTATTCATTTTATGGCCATAATAATTTTGACTAGAGTATACTTCAATGTTATATTTAGAAAGACAATGTTGGAAAAGAATAGAATATTTGATATGCATTTTCATAATAATTGATATTTAGGAGCTAACACATGAATGACGATTTATCCTTGTTTGATTTAGCCGATGAAAGCGTATCATTTCCTTATGGAACTAAGAGTATCCAACAAGGGAAGATTGATGTTGTGAAATTTGAGTTCATCGAAACTTTGACACTAAATTGGCAGGAGTTATTTCTTGGTTTTGATGAGCTTTATGCTATAACATATTCTTCTTCAACTGGATTTATTTGCCAGCTATTATCTATGTTTTGTTATAGCGAAATTATCTTTGGCAGTGACGAAGTAATGACATATAGTCTACAAGAGATTATGGCGCATCAACTAAAAACAATTGAAAAACTTCGTTCTGATATGAGCAAGCAAAAATTGAATCTATGCAAGAAAATCGATGATGATCAATTGCGTTTGTTTGTGTCAAGAAAACGTATATCTCATGAGAAAATCTATTTGCTAAGAGCTAAAGATGGCAGGAAGCGAACAATCTTCGGATCTGCTAACCTATCTCATTCAGCATTTCATGGAAACCAACGTGAAAACATTGGATATATAGATGGTGATAGAGCGTTTGATTGGTATTACGACTCCTTCGAATCTTTTAAAGAAGAATGTTCTGATTCAATTGACTCTGTATCATTAATAAATGCTGATGCTAATGAGAATGCAATAGAGATTCCAGTAATGAAAACTGCTAATAAAAAGAAACTTGTGGTTATTGAACCAGATTACTCAAATAATGAGGATGTTCGATTCGTGACTGATATTAAACTATTATCTGAAAAGTTAAAGCCTCATATGCCAAAGAAGGAAAAAAATGGAAAGATATTCTTATCTTCGGAATCAACAAAAACCATTCGCAGAAAGATGGTTGATTCAAATATCCAAGAAAAAGAGTTAAGAGGAGAGCATCCTCAATTGGTTATTGATGTTGAGATGAAAACCGCCATACTTAATGGACAGCATTTAGATTTACATCCTGAAAGAATCGCAATTAAGAATGATGTAGAGCTTTTTATGCATTACATGTCTGGATATGACAGATTTCATGGTGATGTGTGGAGTATGCAAGCAAGATATTATGAGTTTGCAAACTGGTTTTTTACAACGCCGTTTATGGCAGTAATGAGAAATATGGCAGTAAAAAATCATCATAATTTGTTGCCATATCCTGTTTTTGGACTGCTCTATGGGCAAAGTAAGGCTGGAAAGACTAGTTTTCTTGAAACTCTTTTGAAAATGATGATTGGTCAAAAACCAAAAATGCAAGCACCTGACTTTACTCGCTCTGCAATAGAAGGATTGAAAAGAAGTATTCAAGGTGCTCCAATAATTGTTGATGATCTTACACAAACAAGATTCAATCAGCACGCGATTGAGACAATTAAAAATGACGAATTTGGTGTATCAGAGAATTTAGTCTCATATCCGGCTGTTGTAATTAGTGCAAACGAGGACGTTAAGGCTGTAGCTCCTGAAGTCATTCGTCGAACTGTTATCTGTCGAGTGCAAGCAGGATTGACTAATACAGAAGTAATGAAGAGTAATATTGTTCGTAAGGTTCAAAAGAATATCAGTACAGCTTTTTATAGAGAATATGTCAGAAGAATGCTAGAGGTTCTCCCTTCACTTATTGAGGAGCTGAAGGATGATGAGTTAACTGCTGCGCCTGATATCCTGAAAGTATCATCCGAGATAATCTGTGAAATTTTTAAAGAGTATTATCAGAATGAACTACCTAAGTATATTCGTCAACTCACTTTGGATGATTACTTTAGTGAGAGAGTAACAGGTGCACATGCAAGGAAAATTATCAAAGACTCCTGGAAAGTAAATAGAAAGTCATTCGTAATTAATAGAAAAGCCAATGAATTGCGTTATAACACAGGTCAAACATGGGAAGTAGATCGAATTTTGAAAGAGCTTCCTGAAGATCTGAGAGCGACAAAGTCTAGAGAGTGGATAGTCATGGATCTTGAAAAGGCTTGTGAGTTTTTCGAAGTGGATTTCAAGAGGCATAACTTTGGTTTGTACAGGAAGTGACTTTCAATTAGTTAATCAGAATATAGATATTCTTAACTCATAAAATCAGCTTATACGGGCTGATTTTTATTTTGTTACTTATTGTATGTAGATCTATTGACTACAAAACCCGATACTAAACGTAGAGGTGATTTTATGGATATAATCAAAGTATTTGCTGATAATGTTAAAAATTATAGAAAAGCAATGGGTTTATCACAGGAAGAGTTGGCATCAAAATCAGGTCTACATAGAACATACATTAGCCAAGTAGAGAGGTATCAGAGAAGCATTTCACTAGAAAATATCCAACGTTTAGCGGACTCCTTAAATGTCGAAACATATAAACTTTTCGTGGTATCAGAGTTAGATCATAATAAGTACGATGTTAATAGAGATTAATAAATACGAAAGTGAAGCGGAATAAAGTTTATTTTCAATATAAAAGTGTTGAGGATGAATCTATCGAATCATATTTATAGGCATCAATAAGGAACGCAAGAAGAAATAGAGTACCACATTTGGAATTTGTAATCGAAGTAAATAATAAGGCAACATAAATCATAATTTCGATGGACATTACTTTAAAGCTTCCTCAAGCAATAAGAATATCAAAGAGTTAAATCGGGGAAAATAGATTAGATGGAACATAGATCCTGTACTAGAAAAGGGAATTTTACTTTAAGAATTTTTTTAGACATTAATCATCGAAGTGATGCTGGAAAATACATTGAATCGAGTACATCAAATCAACTATTTGCTATCTAATTTAGCATAACATTATAGAAATTTATATTGGTTATTGTAAAAATTATTCATTAATGAAACTCACAGAATATTTCCAACGCATTTTGCCAAAATCAAAAAATATTATGCTATTAATGAAATGAGGTGCCCAAATGAGCATAGACAAAACTCTAAATGAAAAGGAAGTAACTGAATGGATTATTTCAGGCAACCCTAAGAAATATGATGTAGTTAATGCCTTTCATGAACTGAGTAAATTAGATTGGAAACAGAGTACAAATATTTCTGAAGGTGATATTGTGTATGTTTACGTTTCTGATTCTGTTCAAGCGGTGCGCTTTAAATGCAAAGCAAACAAAGTTGATATGAAAGTGCCAGATATAGATGACAGTAAATTCAATATTTCAGGAGAATATGATGGAACTTACGGAAGATATATGGAACTAGAAATGCTAGACGAATTTCCAGAATCTTTGTTTTCTCGAAAAACATTAGAGAGGTATGGTTTCTCGTCGCCACAGGGTCCAGTACGTCTTCCATCACAATTGAAGGAATACATAGACTTGATTCAAAGACTGATTCATTCTGAAGAAATGGATCCTTTAAGACATGATGGTACATATGAGCTTGTTCAGGAAATCATAAGAGCATATTCAAAAATGGGAGACCTAAATGCTTGTGATTACAACGATCTAAATCTTGTTTATCTTATGACTGTTGGTACGTGGAGTCAAAAGATTCCGTCCAAGAAAAGCATTGTTGATTCTAGTAATCTTCCAGACGAATCTAAAGAAACACTTAAGTCCTTGCTTGATGTTATATGGTTAAGAGCTCAAAATAAAGAATACACTAATAGTGATGGAACATTCGGAATGTTTGGTACTGGTTTTTTTACATTCAAGGAGAAAACTGATAAAGATTTTTCTTGTGAGTTCATTAAAGCTTGTATAGATGCTCTTGACTTGGAAGATGATGTACAGATATTCGATAGATTTGAG
The DNA here is from genome assembly GCA_036677505.1 of Erysipelotrichaceae bacterium. GTDB lineage: Bacteria > Bacillota_I > Bacilli_A > Erysipelotrichales > Erysipelotrichaceae > UBA2227. The sequence goes on along the minus strand of JAVBWK010000021.1, from coordinate 15,435 downwards.
ATAGTTTTCGATAAAAAAAATCGAGGAATGAAAGCCGCATCTGCATCAATGATATTGCATTGCTTAAAACCATTTACATTCCCGGTTTTTAATAGCAATATGGGTTCTGTTAATATATATGAATATCTAGGCATTGACCTAGAAGAAAAAATGGAAATACACACATATATTAAGAACTGTCGCAAAGTTAAAAAATTCAGAGATGAAAAATTTAAAATAAAAAATTATAGAATCTTCGATATGGCAGCTTGGAATTTAGGTAAAGGACATTCAAAGACACATATAGATTATATAGGTGTACTTGACTATCTGGTTAATAATCGAGATATTCCTTACTCCAATCCTGATGCTACAGGAATTCGAGAGTCAGAGAAACAACGACTACAAGAAGTAAAGCGTAAAGGTCGGGCTGTAATAGATGAAATGAAGAAAATGGTCTCTATTTGTAAAGATAAGTTCGGACTAGACAAATGTGAATCGATGGCATGGCTTGATGGCTCGTACACAAAAACGAGAAAGTATCTATGGGCACAAATGAAATTTGGAAAGTATAGTTCTAGTCCGATTAGTATCTCTATTTTTGTTGAGTTATCTGATCAAAATAACAAGGCTAGATATCGTTTTAGTTTGGAAATAAAGAATGATGCTTCTGATAAAAATCAGATGATAAAATACCATAGTTTTTTGGATTTACCAGTAAATCCAGATGATTATCTTGTTTATGTTTCTGGTAGCAATGAATTTGGCACTCCAAAGGTTCTCGATGAACCTGTAGAAAGTATCAAACAGAAAATTAATAATGGTGTATATAATAAAATTCAGCTTTGCAGAATCCAAGAATGGGAAAATCATTTAAACAATGATGACTATGAAAAAGTAATGCTTGCGGCTGTCAAAGCATTGATTCCATACTATAGGCATGTGCTTGGTACTGAAGATGTAAAATACTGGCCTAGTTTAGAAGAATATAATCCAAACATTAGCAAGCAAGATTGGTCGAGTATTTTATTGAACGAAGAGATCTGCAGTGAAGAGGATCTGAAGATGTTGAGTTACATGCTTCGTGAAGGTGGCGAATCAACATGCACCAAACTTGCGAAAAAGTATGGAAACACTGCTTCGTCATATAATATGAGAGGAAGCAAATTTGGCAAAAAAATTATAGATGCGATAGAACATGTCACACCATGCCCCGATGGAGAAGAGAATAGGTATTTTCCTATTCCATTTGTAGGAAGAAAAGTGATAGAAGATGGAGATAAAAGATATTCATGGAAGCTTAGAGATGAGCTAAAGGAGGCATTGGAAGAGATGGATCTTTCAAAATTAGGTTTGACAAATTCTGGAGCTCAAGACATTGAGTATGACAAGAATCTTATACTATATGGACCTCCTGGAACCGGTAAAACATATTCTTCCGCTATTTATGTAGTTGCAATTTGTGATAATAAATCATTGAATGAGTTGGCAGATTATAAATATGTTATGAAGCGTTACAACGAGTTAAAGAGTGAACAGCGCATTGTTTTCACTACTTTCCATCAATCATATGGTTACGAAGAATTTATCGAAGGTATTAAACCAGTGGTATCAGATGAGATCTCTGATGTCAGTGGAGATATATCTTACAAAGTAACACCAGGTATATTCAAGAGATTTTGTGAAACTGCAAAGAGATCAAAAGTTAAACTTGATAAGTTTGATATACCAGAAGATGCAACTGTATGGAAAGCAACAATTCGCACAACCGTCAGCGAAGACTGCTTTAAGAATAATCGTGTACGTATCGATTTCGGAATAGATGATGAAGGCGCTTCAGCATTTGTTAATGATATGAAACTTGGTGACTTTATTATAACGACAGATGGCTCGAGAAGTAAGATTAACGGAATTTCAATTATCTCTAAAAATGAGGCATATTCGCTTGATAGCGAATATGATACAACTGCAAGAGATGTAATTTGGTTAGCAACACATATAGATAAAGACATAAAAAACATAAATAAGAATAGGATATTACATAGGAGAACGGTTGCGCGTGTTCCTGGCATACAAGTAGGTGATATTGTCGCTTTAGCCAAAGAAAACAATTCTGATCTTTCTAGCATGGAAATTCAGCAAAATGAGAAACCATATGTATTTGTAATCGATGAAATTAATAGAGGGAATATATCGAAGATTTTTGGAGAATTGATTACACTCATCGAGTGTTCAAGGCGAGAAGGAATGCCTGAAGCTACTGAAACTTTATTGCCTTATTCTGGTGATGCATTTAGTATACCAAAAAATGTTTATTTACTTGGAACAATGAATACTGCGGATAGATCTATTGCTTTGATGGATACCGCACTTAGAAGAAGATTTAGCTTTATAGAAATGATGCCTAGAACTGACATATTACGTTCCATTGGAGCAGACAAGGTCGGAGATCTGAATGTAGCAGATATGCTTGACAAAATGAATGAGAGGATTAGTTTCTTGTATGATAGAGAGCATACAATAGGCCATGCTTATTTCACAGAATTAAAGGACGATCCTTCAATTGAACGTCTGCAAAGCATTTTTGAAAAATCAGTAATACCTTTATTGCAGGAATACTTCTATGAAGATTATCAGAAAATTCAGATGGTACTTGGTGATGACGGTAAGGGGAATCCTGACTTAAAATTTATAAAAGATGAAAAAGTAGTTGCAAAGGATATTTTTAAAGGCAACGTTGAAGATGTAGTAGATTTGCCAGAAAAGAAATATTCTATTAACAAAAAAGCATTGTCCAATCTTCAAAGCTATATTGAGATACTATAAAGTGTGGTGAGAAAACATGGGTAAACCATTTGAGGTAAGAGAATATGATTCGATTATCTGCAATAGCGATTATAAAAATGAAAATGAGTACAAGTATCTCGTTAAAAAGCAATTTGATAACCTAGAATCGTTTATCTATGAGTTTTCTGGCAGTAAAGAAAACGCTGATGTGTTAGATTTTATGCGTATGGGTTATCTAAGAAATGTTGGAGAGACAATTACCATCAAGAATTATGTTGGTTTAATTCAGATGAAGGATGGGTTTCAGGTGCAGATTCTTCCGAAGATTTCATTTGGAGAGGGAGAAGATCCAGGGAATGCTATAACTAAGCGAATTTTTCTTCGCATGTTACGTAGCATGAAAGACTTCCCAAGCAAGGTTTTTAATGATGCCACTCTTAAAATAGATCAAATGAATCTTTATGAAATTTTCATCAACATGTTTCTGAAGGAAGTTCGACATTTGGTGAAACGAGGCATTAAGTCAGCGTATATTTCTCAAGAAGATAATCTACGGTATTACAAAGGAAAGCTAATGGTAGGACAGCATTTACGAAGTAATTTGGTGCATAAAGAACGCTTATATGTAGGTTATGAAGAGTTCTTAACAAATAGGCCTGAAAATAAGTTGGTGAAGTCAACTTTAGAGAAACTGCAGAAGATAACTACCAGTGCAGAGAATTCAAAAGAAATTAGACAGCTACTAACCGCTTTTGAGTTGGTTGAATCATCTACAAATTTTCAGAAGGATTTTTCTAAAGTTGTTATCGACAGAAATACAAAAGATTATGAAATGTTAATGCAATGGTCAAAAGTGTTTCTTATGAATAAGAGTTTTACAACGTTTTCTGGTACTACAACATCAAGAGCTTTATTATTTCCAATGGAAAGTGTTTATGAAAGTTATGTAACCCAACAGATGAAACGAGTATTCTGTCCAAGTGGCTGGGAGATATCAAGTCAAGATAAAGGACATTATCTGTTTGTTGAGCCGAGAAATCAATTTGCATTAAGACCTGATATTGTTCTGATAAAGAATGATCGTACAATCATTTTAGATGCAAAGTGGAAGATTCTTAATAATAATGAAAGAGAAAATTATGGAATTTCTCAGAGTGATATGTATCAGATGTATGCTTATTCCAAAAAATATGAAACATCTGAAATATGGTTATTGTATCCTATAAACGAAGAACTGAGAAATAAAAGTCATATAAAATTTGACAGCGGTGATGGGACGATCGTAAATTTGTTTTTTGTGGACGTTGCAGATATTGAATCGAATCTATTGGTTCTGAAAAACATGTTAGAAAAAAATTGACTAAGTAGAATAGTCTCAAATTCAACTCACCACTTTATGAATTGACAGTTGGTTAGTCTCCTCAATCAAATATTATAACTATGGGGCTTAGATAAATGATTTTACTATATAATCCGATCTCTAATTATACTTAAGCAATAGTTCTGATGATAAGAAGAGTTTCTCTAGGGGGAAAGCAGATTTTAACTACTATGTTAAGCATGCGAAAACAAAGAGTTCTTAATGAAGAATTTTGAGGATAAAGAATGGAATAAATCTACAGTTATAAGTAATCATAATTAGCATATTAATGCAAAATAAGAAACATACACCAAATATTACTTCAACTTTTGAAGGCATCATCAAGATTGACTAAGCCTGCATCTAGCAGCATCTTTGAAAAAGCTATTCCATCAATTAAAATGACTTTCGAGTTACTAGCGGCTTTTATAGCAACTTCAGAAAATTCACATGTCGTTAAAGCCCAAGCAATGGAAGCAAACCCTTGATCAGACATTTCGTTCTGGCTTTGATATTCAGTTATTTGTCTAACTGCCCAATCATCTGAGTATTCGCGGTGAGCTTTTGCTTGAACATAAATAGTTATACGAAGATTATTGAAATTAGCTATTATATCTGCATCAGCGTATCCTTGAGAGTTCTTGTTTCTTTTTGATGGTATGTAAACCTCGCTTGCACCAATTTTCTCAAAATACCACTTTATTAAATGTTCAAGTTTTGATGGAGTAATTTCATTCTGAATACAAATCATTAAGTTCTCAGATAATGTTTTCATAAAATCACTATAAATACTAATTGGTTTCTCTCTTTTCGCCGACTCTATCGCATTACTTATACTTTTTTCAAGGTCTGAGACATTGGCATTTGTAGTACGAATTTTTAATCTAGCTGTTAGGTTTTTATCAGCATATAACTCTCTTGAAATATCAGTCATAATAGGTCTAACCTTCATGAATGAACCTAAATCAGCATTATTAATTTCATTTATCATGAGTACCGTTTTTTGGGAATCTGGCAGTTCATTGATTGGAGCAGCACTTTCAATCACTTCATAAACACTAAATGTACCTGAGCCAGGAACTAATACGATGTCCTTGGGTTTAATATCACACACAAATCTTATAAAAGAATGTCTAGAGCGATCAAGTTTTGAATACTTTCCGATGTAAATCTTTTCAAACGCATCAATTTGTTTACTGGCTTTAAAAGAGTAAAAATCAAAGGACTTATCCAAAACTAAACTCGAAAATCCAATGGTTAAGAATCCATTCAATAATAGCTTTCTAGCAACCTCTCCTTCATGTGATATTCGATGTATAAAGTAATCCATATTTCCCTCCCTTTATGTTGTTAGTATTATTATATATCATTCGCTTAATTATCTCATTACTGACTTTTATTCTATTTTGTTATCGTCAACATTTTTATAAACTTATAAAGTTATGAAGTATAGCAAGGATAGATCAACCGAAAAACATACTTTAATCAAAACTTAATCTTAATTGAAGTCCATATTTCTTCCCACAAGTCGCTTAGGCGGCTTGTTTTCTTTGCGTCTTTTTCTTTTAAATATAGTTTTCATTAACTTATTCTTTGCATTTGGTAAAACCCGTATATAATGGATTGTACTTGTTCTTTGACAACTGAATAACCGAAAGGATGATGGACATGAGCTTTGTCGAATACGTTCTCGCCCACGGTAACGACTACCACTTTCTCAATACGTGGCTGTTTCGTTATTACCTGCTGACACCCATGATATATTACACCGTATATAAAATAGCGATGACATTGGTATTAAAATCGATAAGGAGGTATGAGGATTATGACCGCTGATGAGATCAATCGGATATACTCATTCTTATTTGAGGATATCTACATACCGGTAGGTATGTTATACACCTGTTGGTATGTGTGGTTGTATTTCTTCAAACTGTATCCCAAGATAGTCTATTTACATGAGTTACAAAAAGATCCGTATCGAACCTTTGCGCTAAGTAAGACACAAATATTAAATAAATCTATATTTGGAGTCATCCGGACTTGGGTTGTCATGCGTATTTTATCCTTACTGAAAGACAGAAAATAGGGAGGAATATATGATGTACTACCATTTGAAGTTTACGATCAATTCAAAATCTGATGCCTCTTCAGAGAAGAGATATCATCTGTTTGCGTTTGATCAGGTAAGAAAACACACACAAGGGCAAGCTTATGTATTTCTGTATGATGAGGCAGATGATGAGTATCACGGATATTTAATCATTCACCGAAATAGTGTATGGGATAAAAATGCGGTTATCCACATGTTTATTAGTAGGTTTGAGAGGGATATTACGCTAAAGGAGTGTGTGCTAAGTACACAGAGTGCTTTAGTAGATATGTTAAAGTTCTCAAAGAGCAATATATCCGATGTGTTTCAGTCGTTCATAAATGCAGAGTCACGGAAGATTTTGAGTGACACCGAACGATTATTGGTAGATGAACTGGTATCTGAAGTGGATTTCGATCTTATTGAGTATGCGCTGTCATTTGAAAATCTTAAAAATCAGATCAAACCAACATGCAATTCCGGGTTTATCGGACACTGTTATCACTTTGTGATCATAGGTAAAAAAACATCGGACATGAAAGAGGTGACACGTGCACTGACACGACATCTGTATGATTCCAATCGCCTATTATATCCGATCATCAATCGCCTTGACCTAAGTGAGCACCAACACCATATCCGAAACGTCGACTTACGCAATGTGGTAGATTGTGCATATGGTTCGGTGCTGCTGATTGACTTTACAGATCCGATATTCGAACAGTTTGATCAGCGAAACCTGTTCATTCTGAGATCAGAGATATTGGAAGCATTTATGGAAGTATCCCCAAAAGTATTATTGATTTTTTGGACAGATGATGAGAAAAACCCAATATTCAGAGACTTTACGGATATGTTCTATGATCTTAAATTTCTTAAAGTTGAACCCAGCTTACTAAGTTATGAAAATGCGATGAAACTGTTAGATAAGATGGTTAATTATAATGAATTGAAATTAAGTGATTTCCAAGACTTACTGCACCCCCATGATCCTATGTTAAGCGTAAAAGATGTTGAACAAAAGTTTAAGGAGAGGTTTTGGTGGATTCTTGAAAATCAATATTACCCGCTTCCAAGCATTGAGAACGTCTTTAACTCAAAGAAAAGACAAGTTGTATCCGGGCAAGCCTTAAAGGAACTACATGCACTCATAGGACTAGATGAGGTCAAACTTCAAATAGAGAAACTGCTCAATGTATCGATGTGGCTGAAACGTTTTAAAGAACTCAACATACCGATCGAGCAGTTTAGTAAACATATGGTCTTTACCGGCAGTCCCGGAACAGCGAAAACAACCGTGGCAAGGTTGGTCGGGCAGCTGTTTAAAGAACATGGTTTATTGTCCAAAGGTCATTTCATTGAAGTGAACCGACAAGATCTGATCGGAGAATATGTCGGTCAGACCGCAGTCAAAGTACATAATCTTATTCAGAAATCTTTGGGAGGAGTTCTGTTTATCGATGAGGCATATTCCCTCTATGAAGATACAAAAGTATCCTACGTTCCGGAAGCATTGGGTGTCATCATGGCGGAAATGGAAAACCATCGGGATGACCTGATCATCATCTTCGCCGGATATACCAAAGAAATGGAACTATTTTTGGATATGAATCCCGGATTTCGCAGTCGAATTGGATTCTTCCTAAAGTTTGAAGATTACAGTCTTAAACAACTTAACCTAATGTTTCAAAAAATCATCAGGGACAAAGGTTTTTTGCTTGATGATGAATCATTGGAAATGCTGGATGATTTTATATCGTTTTACCAATCAAAGCTGAACTTCGGGCAGGGAAGAACAATCCGAAATCTGGTTGAGAAGGTCATTGTCGAGCACTTATATGATCTTCCAGAAGATGGAGGGGGTCTGACAGCTTCCGAACTGAGGACAATTCATAGTTCGAGTTTTACTAGAGCACAGGAGATTCAACTTGAAAAACGAATATCGACCAGGATACTTTCGTGAAACATAAACACAACGCTTTTCTTTGTTGAGTTCAGTTACTTAGATATGGAACGACTGTCTGCTGAGACACTATTTACCCACTAATCCCTGGTAAAGATTGATTAATCCCTAATAGCATCATTATTTGATATTTTCATCCAGATTTTTCCGTGAATTTGCCAAATTGGGTTTATAATTCTGGAAAGTCAAAGGAGCAAAATATCATGGATGATTTAATCAGTAAAGCCAGAAATGAGTGGTCCTCTTTTCAAACCGTTTTTAATTTATTTGACTGGATGAGATTTATCGGTTCGGATATGTGGTGTTTGGTACTGATAATTAAAACGACGGACGAAAATTTGGGAGCTGTTCTTCATTACTATCGGAATACCATCGAGTCCGGGCATATAGACCGATTCGGAAACTACGTGGCAATAAAGAGTAATCGGGCGCAGTGTATCAGTTTCATCGAAGATATTTTCAGAATCAAGAAAAACTACCATGTTGCCATCGATGATTCAGATTGTCTGTTTCTGAATATAAATGACGATACTGTCATTACAGGAGCATATGATGTATTGGAATATGGACGATGGATTTTACTGGATCATGAGGATGGATATCAATTTGAAAAGGTGGATGTAATCGATAAGTACGAACTGGAATATCTGCTCTCACAGATGAATCAATGCAACTACTTTGGTTTTAAAAATTTCAAACGAACCGTAGAAATAATTGAGAATACCGGCAAATATGAGTTTTTGTCATTTCTGATTGGTATCGGTTTGATGGCTTGTCCGATGGCATACCGATACATACTAAGCTATCTGACTTACCTCAAGAATCATAAGAGTTACTACAATTCTGATCTTCTGACCATGCTGTTCCGCTTTGGTTTTTATCATGACCTCATTGATTGCGATCAGTTAGTTATTGAGTTTGAGAGATCTTTCCCCAGAGAAACCATCCGTGAAGTTATAGAAACTGTTTATTATTACGGAAGATTTGATTACAAGGGATACTGGTAAAAATCTCGAAAGTTGTTGACCAATAAAGGTAATCAAGTAGAAATCCTGATTATCATGAAATATTATCATTAATGACAAATTGTGACAAAAAGTCTTGTGATATTTTGTTCAATGGTGGTAAAATAAACTCATCGAATGAGAGGAGACATCATGAAACATCATTATGTATGGATTAAGGCGTTAATCATCATCCTTTTAGTTGCGGGTTGTTCTTCTGGTAGTGGAGGAAACAACAACGCCAACACCAAAAACCTCAGTGAACTAAACATCGGCGATCGCATCGTCGATACCGGATGGACATGGGAATTCCGTCACGGCTATGGCTATAGTAATTATGGTACCAGCGAGAAAACCGAGTCGGTCGTCTGGATCGTTGTCGCAAAAGATCACTATGAAGCCGGGACTGTCACATTGATGACCGAGAACCTGCTTGGATTCTATGCCTATGATTCCTCCACCATTGACAGCGGACTGCTGGCAGGAAAGAACCAATGGAATCAAAGCGGTGAAACCAGACCCGGAGGTCTTCGCCCATGGCTAAACTCCACCGGATTTCATCAGGGAGAAGGTTTCTATAACGCGTTCTCTGCTGATTTCAAGGGGATCGTCCTCGCGACACAGGTTGAAAACAAAGAATACGATACCGGCAAATCCTATGTGACTACCGACAATGTCTTTATACCGTCACACACTGAACTGGGAGCCACCGATCATGAAGGAACCTATGAAATCGGTAAACCCTATGAGTACTTCGTCGGTGCGGACTATATACGGTTGCGTGCCAAAATATTGGGTGAATCTTGGGAACGGGATTACTGGACCCGTTCACCTTACTCAGCCGGATACCGTCCGGTTGGAATGGTATCTACAAGCGGCATTTATGTCAGTAACTTCGCAGATTTTAACAGTGTCGGAGTCCGTGCTGTAGTGAATGTCGGCTCCGGGGTCAAAGTAAGCAAAGAAGCGAACGAGCAAGGTGTATTCGAAATAAAGTATTAATGATAATTGAAAAGCTCATGATATCCACAAGAAGCCATGAGCTTTTTCATGCATTTTTGATTTATTATCGATCTGTCTTAGCCAGGTACAAATATCATATGACAGAGAAGACAGGTTATCTGATCCGACTTATAATCATGCACAGCAGATGGATAGCATAGCATCTTGATTTTGTTATGACGCAGGGGTATACTGAAATTGTTATCCGGAGGTTATATATGAAATATCAAGACTCATCCGAAATGTATATCAAAACCATCTACCTGTTAGAACAAGAGCATGGACATGTTCATATTACAGATATATCGAGAGCACTGAAAGTCACGAAGCCCAGTGTAACCAAAGCAACCGATGTACTCAAAAGTCGAGGTCTGATCGAAAAAGAGGGATATGGACCCGTTATTTTAACCGAAAAGGGAAACATTCTGGCACAAGCCATCCTTCATCGACATGAAATCATCGAAGCATATTTAAGTAACATTCTACATTTGGACTCTGAGGAAGCAGAAGAAAATGCCTGCCGGATGGAACATATCGTAACCGAAGCTATGATTGATGCCATGGCAAAAACCTTGAAACTATAGAAAACAAAAAAATATCAGCATTGAAAAAGCGAGAGTTCATCTCGCTTTGTTATTTGACCTTAATGCTGCCGGTTTTACTGATGACCTCATTGTTTGCACTGACAATGCCCACAGCAACACTGCTTCCTTCCAAGATATCATCGCTGGAAGCCACCAATATCGTCGAACTGATGTATTGCGTATCGATGATGGAATCTCCCACCATAATCTTGCTGTACTTCGTAAAGTTTGATCCGGTAACGATGACTTTTTCATGGGAAATATTCGCCTGTTTTATTTGCTGGACCCTAAATCCAATCTGAAGTTTTGTTGGTTGATATGACCCCATCTGATTGTACGCATACTTCTCGCCATAGAGCAGATCGTACTGTAACAGATGCATGATCAAATCGTAATTTGCATTCTCAGATTCAAACTGATGAACCTGAGTAAATAATCCCTCATGAATGTTCAGCTGACCGAATACAAAAGCTCCCAACTGATACGTCTCAACATCCTTATTCTGCTTTTGCAATCCGATATTATCCCAAATCACATAATCCGATGTATTGCGATTTCCATAGATAAAATCCTCGAATACCAACCCCGGCAAATGATCTCCGAAAAACACGATGACCGTCGGCTCACCGGTCTGCTCAACTTTTTCAATGATCAGCGGAATGATCGCATCGGACTCATGAATCTGACTCAGATAGTATTCCAACTGATTTTTATCCGTCTTATTTCTTACCCCAAACACCTTAAACGGGTATTCCGGATTTTCCTCTCTGGGATAATCCCCATGCGACTGAACCGCAATGGTATATACCAAATCCGGCTCTTCGCTCTGATTCATCGCTTCCATAATTTCATCGACCAGCACCAGATCCTTGGCCCAGCCCATATCATTAAATTCAACATTGCGCATGGTTTCCAACGTACTGAACGCATCAAATCCCAAATTCGCAAACACTTTATGACGACCGTAGAAGTTGCCGCTGTTGTTGTGCAAAATCGAAGCGTGGTATCCCAGTTTCTTCAGATTGTACGCCATGCTCTCCGCCGTTTCTTCCAACAGAACTCCTTTATACGGATATTCTCCGGTGCCGAAGAAGTCCAGACTCATTCCGGTGATAATCTCAAATTCGGTGTTGGCCGTGCCGCCGCCCAACGTCGGAACAGCCAGCAGACCCGAAGTATACTGCTGTTTCAGGGCGGTGAAATTAGGAATCGGATTCGACGAATAACTGACCCCCGAGATTCGCGTAACATCAAAAAATGATTCCAACTGAACAAAAATCACATTGGCCCTGATTGCCTGATGACTGTCGCGCATCAGGTATTTCACAATGTTCTTAATTGCGGATTCGGTATAAATTTCAGGTTCTTCAATGCCCTTATCGATCAGACTGTTAACGAAACTGTACACAAAGCCAAACTCATCATAGATTTCAACGAGATTGCCATTGGTATTATAGAAAGCCTGAACAGAAGGCGAAATGGTTGGTATGGCATATAACAAAAGAAAAGTCGCGGATAAGGTAATGACTGCTTTGCGCAGGATCACATCCATCTTAACCGACTTTTTCCAGGCTTTGATAATGATGATTAAACTTATGCTTACCGCAACCAGTATACATACGATCTGAAGCGGAGAAAGATAAATCGTGATGATATTCAGTAAATTGGCAATCATCAGAAAATCATCGGAAGATAACGGTGTCCGACGGAAGAACTGGATGATCAGGTTACTGACTCCCAAGACAAACCAGGTAAATGCAATGATTCCAAAGGCAAAATGTTTGCGTTTGAAGAAAAGTGACACAGACAAAGTTGCGAAGATGATCAGCTGATTATATAAGAAAACCATCGGCTTTGAGAATGCAAACGCAAAAACTGCCGTCAGAGACTGACGGTGCAGTATTTCAAGAATGAGCCCCAAGATCAGCGAATATACCCCGATTCGCACTATGGTCAATCCTGTATGAGAGACAGACAATCCGTCTGTCCGAATGTTATGAGTTTTACGGACAAACATTTTTCACACCTCTACCGAATACGGTATTATTATAGCACTCTTACTGAAATTTGCATGAAAAATCATTTAACTGACACAGAATACTGATAATCTGCATAAGTCAGGTTTGATGAGTCATTTGTTTTTAAACAAAGACATAAAAGTACTATAATCATATAAAACGATAAGAACATGATCATCATGGCGTGCCATAATGTATTTGCACCGCAAAACCATATGTCAGATGATGTTCTTGAAAGGACCCTTATGAACAAAATCATCCCTCATCTCTGGTATGACACTCAAGCCGTTGAAGCCGCAACCTTCTATGTCAGTTTATTCAAAGACTCTCACATCGACGATGTGACGGTGATCGAAGATACGCCTTCCGGCGACTGCGACTTCGTAACTTTCACCTTGGCCGGGCAGCCGTTTACAGCCATCAGTGCCGGACCCTATTTTAAATTCAACCCCTCCATTTCGCTGACCGTTGCTTTTGATGACGAACAACAACTGCGAGACACGTGGGACAAGCTCAGTGAAGGCGGAAAAGCGCTGATGCCACTAGATAACTATCCTTTCTGTCCGCTGTACGGATGGATTGAAGATCGTTACGGACTGTCCTGGCAACTGATGCTGTTACGACCCGGCGATATCACTCAAAAAATCATCATCAGTTTCCTCTTCAGCAAAGATCACAGCGGGCTGAGCGAAGAAGCTGCCCGATACTATATGGAAGTATTTGCTGATAGCAAACTGAACATGCTTCAATACTATGAGCCAGGCGAAACTCAAGTGAAGCAAGCCAAAGTGAAATATCTCAATTTTAATATCAACGGCCAGCAGTTTTCAGCGATGGATCATGGCTATGATGCTGACTTTGATTTCAATGAAGCGTTCTCCTTTATGGTCTTATGTAAAGATCAGAAAGAAATAGATTATTATTGGGAGAAACTTTCGCATTTTCCTGAAGCCGAGCAGTGCGGTTGGTGTAAAGACCGCTTCGGAGTGTCGTGGCAAGTCGCTTCCGATGATTGGGATTACATATTGTTTCATGGTACTGAGGATGAGAAGAAACGGGTGACCGAAGCATTTCTTGAGATGAAAAAATTTGATTTGGCACAGTTGGAGAGGGCAAGAAAAGGTGAATGAGATGAAAAGAACCACTGTTGAAGTGAAGACATGGGTACATGCACCGATAGACCACGTCTGGACCTGTTGGGTCACACCCGAACATGTTATGGGATGGAACTTTGCTTCAGATGACTGGCACACACCGAAAGCCACCAATGACCTGCGCATCGGCGGACGGTTTGTCTATACCATGGACGCAAAAGACGGAAGTTTCTCCTTTGATTTCAGCGGCGAGTTTGTGGAGATTGATGATCATAAAAAAATCATCACCAGACTGGATGATGATCGTATGGTCATTGTGGAGTTCGAAAGAGTCGATCATGGGGTTTTAATTCGTGAAACCTTTGAAATCGAAGATGAGAACAGTGAAGAGCTTCAGCGACAAGGATGGCAGGCCATTCTTGATAACTTTAAGAAATACACAGAGAGCGTCCGGTAATGGACGCTCTTTTTTATCCGATCAGTGATTTCAGCTGTTCCGCAATCATCAGTGCAGCACGTTTAGGACTCAGACGATTCATAAAGTTCAGCATCTTAGAGTCACTGCCCGCATACACATGATATAGATTGTTCTCAATGGCATTGACAATGATATCGGCAGCTTCCTGAGGTGTAAGCACTTTGATTTTTGAGGTGTCCTGAGGTGTGGTGAATTTCGTCTCAACTCCGGAATTCTTCGTGATTTCTGTCGAAACCCCACCGGGGAACACGACAGTCACACCGATGTTGGTATCCATCAGCTCAGACTTCAATCCTTCGGTAAGCAGTTTGACCGCAGCTTTCGAAGCTCCGTAAATCGTCTGTCCGGGCACAGGCACAAAACCGCCCATACTCGAAACATTCAGAATGTGCGCTTCCGGACGGGTGAGCAAATGCGGAATGAAAGCTTTGCACATATAAAGCGTTCCATAAAAATTGACATTGAATACTCGTTCGATACGGTCATAATCCAGTTCATTGACTTTGACAAACGGCTGGATGATTCCGGCCACATTAATGATTCCATCCACAAAACCAAACTGCTCAGTAGCAAACTGAGGGATTTTTTCGACTTCATCACGCTTACTGATGTTGGCGGTATAGAGTTTTAGTTTGTCTTGATAATCCACGGCAAGGTCCAACGTGTCTTTCAAGGACATTGGATTGAGATCGACCGCAACAACCTTCGCCCCTTTTTCTAACAGTGTCAAAACGACGGCCCGTCCGATGCCGTTACCGCCTCCGGTAACAACAAAAACTTTGTCATGGATTTGCATAATGTTCTCCTTATTGTTTATAATCTTATATTGTTAATATCGTACCATATCTCACAAGTACGGGCAAATTCCATGCCCATCTTGAACATATGAATCGACAATTATATAATCAGTTTATCATACTTATCAAATCACTTTATGGTGTTTGATTAAACAAAATAAGGTAGTGTCAAGAATTTTGTGTAAACGTTAGGTAAGCCCAATCCGGCCTTTGATTACTAAATTAATCCGAAAACATGGCCATCAAATCCGAAGCAACCAGTCCAAAGCCCTTGTGG